>MGTO01000073.1 GCA_001799485.1 Desulfuromonadales bacterium GWC2_61_20
TGCGACCGAGTGTTTTTCCATATACTCGCTCATGTCGAAACGAATGAACTCGACGCCGAGTTGACGGGCCAGTTGCTTGGCAACCTCGGTCTTGCCTACGCCCGTGGGACCGGTAAACAAAAAGGACCCGACCGGTTTATCGGGGTGACCGAGCCCGGCCCTGGCGCGCAGAATTGAGCGAGTCAGATTGGCGATGGCCTCATCCTGGCCAAAGACCTGATGCTTGAGATCATGGTCGAGGGATTTCAAGCGCCGGCGATCCGACGTTGAAACCGTGCGCGACGGGATGCGGGCAATGCTCGCGACAACCGCCTCGATCTGCCTGATGCCAACAGTCGTCGCCGTCTCGCCGTGGATGCGGGAGAAAGCCCCCGCCTCATCTATGACGTCAATGGCTTTATCCGGCAAATGACGAAAATTGATATGCCGGGATGCCAGCAATGCAGCGGATTCAAGGGCCTCATCACTGTAACGGACCCCATGAAATTCTTCGTAACGCGTGCGCAACCCGCGTAAAATAGCCACAGTTTCGGCGACACTCGGTTCGGAGACATCAACCTTTTGAAACCGCCGGGATAGGGCATGGTCCTTGTCGAAATGGTTCTTGTATTCTTCAAAGGTGGTCGAACCGATACACCGCAGTTCACCGGAACCGAGAGCCGGTTTAAGGATATTGGAGGCATCCAGAGAGCCACCACTGGTTGCGCCGGCCCCAACGACCGTATGGATTTCATCGATAAAGAGAATGGCGCGGGGCTGTTTGACCAGTGCGGCAATGACTGCCTTGAGCCGTTCCTCAAAATCGCCGCGAAATTTTGTGCCGGCCAGCAATGCTCCCATATCCAGGGCAAATATCTCGCTCCCGGCAAGGGCTTCCGGAACTTCGTTACGCTGAATCAGCAAGGCCAAACCCTCGGCCAGGGCGGTCTTCCCAACGCCTGGTTCGCCAACAAATATCGGGTTGTTTTTCCGCCGGCGGCAGAGAATCTGAATGGTTCGACCCAGTTCTTGTTCGCGGCCGACCAGGGGGTCTATTTTGCCATTACGGGCACGTTCAGTCAGATTGAGCGTAAAGACCGCCAACGGTTCCTTGGCCGGCGCAGCTTTCACTGGCGTGGTTTCTTCAGGGGGACCGGGGGCCGTTTTCTGCGCCTCGGCACGCGGAACCCTGGCGACACCGTGGCTGATGAAATTCAGGATATCAACCCGGGTAATACCCTGCTCCTCCAGCAGTCGCGCCGCGAGGCAATTGCTTTCATCCAGAATGGCGGCAAGAACATCACCAACGGTAATCTGTTTTTTCCCGGAAGTATGCATGTGCATGACCGTACGCTGGAGTACGCGTTGCAGGGCGACGGTCTGCTCCGGAACGATCTCGTGATCCCCGGGAAAGGTTTCCAGTTGCCGGGAAAAATACTCCTCCAGCAACTCCTTCAGCCCATCGAGGTTCCCTCCACAGCTGCGCAGAATCTCCTGTGCGCTCTCTTCAAAGAGCATGGCGTAGAGCACATGCTCTGTCGTCAGATGTTCGTGATGCCGGCGCTGTGCTTCACGCACTGCCAGGGAAAATGTAATCTGAACGTCCGGACTGAACATCGTCGCTTCCCTCACTCACCTTCCAGGCTGCAGCGCAAGGGAAAACCGGCCTCGCGCGCCAGCACATGTACGCGATCCACCTTTGTCTCCGCAATATCATAGGGGTAGAGACCACAAACCCCCACCCCCCTGAAGTGGATACTGAGCATAATCTGATTGGCCTCCGTCGTCGTTTTATGAAACACCTTCTGTAGCACCTGGACAACAAATTCCATCGTTGTGTAGTCATCGTTATGCATAAGAACCCTAAATCGACCCGGTTCGCCGGGCTTCACCTGGCTATTCGTCCCAGTTCTGGTCTCTGAAGCTGCCCCCATTGGTCACCTCTTCCCGACATCCTAGCACAGCTTTTCCCCTACCTCCAAGATCACTCCAGCAGAAGTACATCCTCGAAATGTTCCGGCCAAAGAGGTGTCCCGGAAAGACAAGACAAAAATCCTGACGAATTCTCTTGCCAACTCTCGGCATTTTTGGCAGATTATTGGTCCTTTCACATTTTCAGAGGAGGTATTGCGTCATGGAACTTTGTGTCCGCTATCAATGCTCCAAGTGCGACCAGAAACTTTCCCAGAGCCTCCTGGAATTTCGCCCTGGACAGCAGCGCGATTGCAGTGATTGCGGCAGCCCGGTAACCTTGACTGATGAGAGCTTGACAGAACTGCGCGAAGCCGTGCACGAAGCCTATCGTCACTGAAAACCGGCAGCCTGTTGCCCATGTACTCCTGCCCCGCCACTACTGGCTCATGACTTATCCAGAGTTGGCGTCCTGTGGTCGCCCTCATAGTTGACAAAGGGCACTTTCATAACGGAAAAGGCCGCGAATGCGGCCTTTTCCGTTATGAAAGTGCCTATTTCCTGAGGCATTAGTCATCGTAGACCAACACCCGCACCAGCCCGATTGAGGAACCGGACTCACTGGTTACCGCATCACTGACAGAGATGACATTCTTGATCTGGCCATCTCGGATGAAGTCATTGACCCGTTTATCCAGTTCCTGCAATTCCACCTGGACCTTGAACGGAACGAGGGGCTCACCAAAGGTTTTCACCTTGATCATATGTACCTCCCTGTCGTGATTGAGCTTTAGACCTGAATCACAGATTTTACCGCGGGAATTTTCTCTTTCATCGTCCGCTCAATCCCCATTTTCAAGGTCATGGTCGACATCGGGCAGGAACCGCAAGCGCCCTTCAGCCTGACGCTGACAATGCCATCGGCCGAGACATCAATAAGTTCCACATCGCCACCATCCGCCTGCAATGCCGGACGAATCAACTGCAATACTTTTTCGACTTCTGCGCGCATAAAATCTTCCTTCCTGTTATGTTTGTCGATTAACGCGCCATACCCACATTGGACACATGACGCGGCCATGGTTCCCTAATATATTTCTCGTGCAACGGGGATATCTGCAATGCGCCGGCTACATAGGAGTGCAGATGCGGGGACGTCCTTTCCTTGGACCAATACCTTGAAAGTCCCACCCATTCCTTCTTCCGGCATAATCAGATTTTTCAACGTCAAACGCAGAGCCAACGCGCTCTTTTCATCAGTGGCACGGGACTGCAACAGCAACAGGGCATCAACAAATCCCAGCCCCATCAAAAAGCGATACTGCTCACCAAAAAATAAACGCTTCAGCCCAACCTCATCACCTGCAATCTGTAATGCCGTAAAATCAACGTGACTTGTCAGGTCCTGACACCCCGGCATCGAATAGGGATTCTCGTTTGCCGTGTGCTTATGATAGCACATCAGGGTGCCATCCCGCCTCCATGGGGCATAGAGTTCAACGGCAGGATAACCATAATCAATCGTCAGGACATAGCCCCGGCTAAGTAGTTTACCGACTTGGTGCATCCACCGTCGTGCTGCCAGATTTACCTCGATGCGATTCCCGGTGGTCGGTTCAACTCCCAACCATTCAAAGTGTAACGCGATTTCGTTCGTTGCCGCGGGGCGTAATTCTTCGACAAATACGCCATCGCGCTCGCTGACGAAAACTTGCTGCCAATGTCCGCTCTGGAACACTGCTAATTCAACTGGAAAAGCATCGACCAGTTCATTACTGAGAAAACAGCCTTGCATCCCTGCCAAAGCGGAAAGATTGCACCACTGTACCTTGTCACGATATTTAGCCAGACGCGATTTTTGCCTCTTTTTATTGTCCGGACTAATTTCGATCATTCGATACTGCAGCGAACGGAAAAAATCAGGGGATTCTTCTGCCGCGGCACGGAGGATATCCAGACACAGGTCGCCCTCGCCTCCACCCTGCTCAGCAATAATAAATGGACCTTGCCCTAAATTCTCCCACATCTCTGCAAGTTGCCGCGCCACAAGACGGCCAAAGGCTTCGTGAACGCTGGCAGAAGTAAAAAAATCTCCCGATTTACCGATGCGTTGCCGCGCTTTTGTATAATAACCGTACTCTGCGTGGTAAAGACAGAGCTCCATGTACTCGGCAAAGGAAATCCCGCCTTCAGCTGCAATCCGCTGACGAATAATGCCTTCCAGTTGAGGATTCGATTCCACGTTGCCGGTCCGGGTTTGGTCCATAGGCTCTGTTCACCTTGGAAACAACATGAGGGGCAGGGATCATCTCCCTGCCCCTCATGTTGGAACAAATGCTTCGTTATGGTTTACTCGGCAGCGGCTTCAGGCGCCACGGCAGCGACCGGAGCAGCCTTGGCCTTGGCTATGACCTTGGTCGCGGCGCAGAACTTGCCGCTTTGGCCTTGGGCGCAAAAGTTTCCTCGACCAACTCAATCTGCGACAGAGGGGCTTTATCCCCCAGACGGATGCCCAACTTGACAATCCGGGTATAGCCGCCTGGACGATCCTTAAAACGAGGCCCGATCATATCAAACAGCTTCGCCACGACCTTGCGATCCTGAATGACCTGAAGAGCCTGTCGGCGGGCATGCAGATCGCCACGCTTACCGAGAGTTATCATGCGATCGGCAAGCTTACGCAATTCCTTGGCACGAATATCCGTCGTCGTAATTTTTTCATGCTCGATAAGCGAGGTCACCATATTACGAAGCATCGCCAAACGGTGGCTGCTATTGCGCCCGAGCCTCCGGCCGGATTTATTGTGACGCATGGTTCAATGTTCCTTTCTCGTATTATCCGCCGGAGCGGCACTCAAGCTTCTTCATTCCCCTTTTGAATCATTCGCAGGTAATCAGGGTCGGGGAAGTTTTCCAGCTTCATGCCCAGGGTCAACCCCATTTCCGACAGGATATCCTTGATCTCATTCAGCGATTTTCGTCCGAAGTTCTGCGTTTTGAGCATCTCTGCCTCAGAGCGCTGAACCAATTCTCCGATGAGATTGATATTGGCATTTTTCAGACAGTTCGCGCTACGAACGGAAAGTTCAAGCTCATCGACACTGCGGTAAAGATTCTCGTTGATGCGCCGCGATTCCTCACCGGCAAACTGCTCGGTCGGCTCGCCTTGCTCATCAAAATTGATGAAAATCTGCAGCTGTTCCTTGAGGATTTTTGCAGCGTACGCCACAGCATCCTCAGGTTTCACGCCACCATCGGTGACAACTTCCAGGGTCAGCTTGTCATAGTCGGTCATTTGTCCAACGCGTGCGTTGGTGACGGTAAAATTGACTTTCTGCACCGGGGAATAGATGGCGTCAATGGGAATAGTCCCCACCGGGGATTTCTCGTCACGGTTGCGATCAGCGGGGACATAGCCCTTGCCCATCGCGACCACCATATCCATTTCCAGATCGGCTTCCTTGGAACAGGTGGCGATATGGTGTTCCGGGTTGAGAATTACAACATTGGCGTCGCTGATGATATCCTTGGCCCTGACGACACCGCCCCCTTTTTTAACAATGCGGATATTGCGGCTCTCCTGTCCATGCAGCTTAAGGAGAACACCCTTCAAGTTAAGGATGATATCGGTGACATCTTCGGTGACCCCGGAAATAGTAGAAAATTCGTGGAGTACACCCTTGATACGGACCGAAGTTATAGCCGCACCCTGTAGAGAGGAAAGGAGAACCCGCCGCAGCGAGTTACCCATCGTGGTCCCAAAACCGCGCTCAAAGGGCTCCGCAAAAAACTTGCCGTAAGTATCAGTCAACGTATCGGATTCAACCTGAAGGCGCTTCGGCTTGATCAGGTCTCTCCAGTTTTTATACATTCGTAGCCTCCGTATCGAAGTTACCGGGCCAGTCAGTGTTACAACCGGTTACTTGGAGTAAAGCTCAACAATGAGCTGCTCCTGGAAGGTCGGCGTCGTCATCTCTTCACGCACCGGCAGGGTCTTGATCGTCCCTTTGAAACCAGTACGATCCAGTTCAACCCACGAGGGGAGACCGCGGCGCATGACACCATCGAGAGACTCGTTGATACGTGCGATTTTGCGGCTCTTCTCGCGAAGTTCGATAACATCGCCGACCCTCACGGAATAGGAGGGTATGTTGACGCGACGGCCATTGACCGAAAAATGCCCTTGTCGTGAAAGCAGACGTGCCTCATTGCGCGAAGCCGAGAAGCCAAGACGGTAAAGCATGCTGTCAAGACGGCGCTCAAGGAGAACCAGCAGATTCTCGCCGGTGACACCCTTCATCCGGTCCGCTTTCTCGAAATACGAGCGAAACTGGGACTCGAGCAGACCATAAGTCCGCTTGACCCGCTGTTTTTCACGCAATTGAGTCCCGTAATCGGAAACCTTAACACGACCCTGACCATGCTGCCCAGGTGCGTAATTACGGCGTTCAACGGCACATTTCTCAGTGAAACACCTGTCCCCCTTGAGGAACAGTTTCATATTTTCCCTTCTGCACAAACGGCAGACAGGACCGGTATAACGGGCCAAGGTCTTCCTCCTTATCCTGGTTAGACTCTTCTACGCTTCGGGGGACGGCAGCCGTTATGAGGAATCGGCGTAACGTCTTTGATCACGGTAATCGTAAGACCAGCGGCCTGCAGGGCACGCAGCGCCGACTCGCGACCAGTACCTGGTCCCTTGACGAGTACCTGAACACTTCTCATGCCGTGCTCCTGAGCTTTCTTGGCGGCGTCCTCGGCTGCCATCTGTGCAGCAAAAGGCGTACTCTTGCGGGAACCCTTGAACCCCTTGGTCCCGCAGGTTGACCAGGAAATCACATTACCGGCAATATCCGTAATGGTGATGATCGTGTTATTGAAGGTCGCCTGGATGTGTGCAACACCATTGGCAACATTCTTCTTTTCTTTTGTCTTTCTGACAACTTTCTTGCCTGGCTTAGCCATTATGTCTCCCCTTTACTTCTTCTTGCCGGCGACTGTCTTACGAGGCCCTTTGCGGGTCCGGGAATTGGTCTTGGTCCTCTGTCCGCGGCACGGGAGACCACGGCGATGACGCAAGCCCCGGTAACACCCGAGATCCATGAGCCGCTTGATATTGGTCGAAACGTCCCGACGCAGATCGCCTTCGACTTTCAGCTCGCGGTCGATAATATCGCGGATCTTGCCGACTTCTACCTCAGTAAGGTTGTCGGTACGGGTATTGAAGTCAATCCCGGCCTGACCTAGAATCTTTTGGGCGGTCGACCGGCCGATGCCGTAGATATAGGTCAAAGCAACCTCGATCCGTTTATTTCTCGGTAAGTCGATACCAGCAATACGTGCCACTGTCTGATCCTCCTGATGCTGTTAGCCCTGCTTTTGCTTGTGCTTAGGGTTCTCGCAGATGATCCGCACAATACCCTTGCGCCGGACAACCTTACACTTGACGCAGATGGCTTTGACCGAAGCTCTGACTTTCATGGTGGGTTCCTTTTCAAAATAAACAGTTCAAGCCAACTTAGGCTGCGACCAAATGAACGTAGATTTAATGCGCCGGCTGAACAAGCTTAAAGCAATGTGAGAATCTCGGGACCGTTTTCGGTAATTGCCACCGTATGCTCGAAATGGGCCGATGGTTTACCATCCAACGTCACGGCCGTCCACCCATCAGCCATAACTTTAACGTCCGGGCAACCAGCATTAATCATCGGCTCAATAGCCAAAGTCATCCCCGGCTTCAGTTTCGCGCCCTGCCCCGGCAACCCGAAATTGGGAATCTGGGGGGACTCATGCAGTTGTCGACCAATACCGTGCCCGACAAAGTCGCGAACCACGCTAAATCCAGCCGCTTCAACACAGGACTGAACTGCGTTGGAAATATCCGAAACCCTTCCTCCGCTGACAGCAGCTGCAATCCCACAGCCCAAGGAATCTTCGGTTATACGCAGTAGGCGTTCGCGAGAAGGGTCGATACTACCAACCGGTACGGTAATTGCTGCATCACCGTAGAAACCGCGATATATCACCCCAAAATCGATACTCAGGATATCGCCGTCACGCAGGGGAACATTATCGGCAAACCCATGAACAACTTTCTCATTGGGCGAGGCGCAAATAGTGAATGGGAAGCCGCCATAACCCTTGAATGCCGGGAGGGCCTGACGCTTCGTACACTCTGCCTCGGCCAGACGATCAAGTTCAATTGTCGTGATCCCAGGGGCAACCTTCTCCCTCAGGAGTTGCAGAATTTCGGCGACGATACATCCCGCCTGCCGCATCTGCTCAATCTCCCTACGCGTCTTGAGAACAATCACTTAGCGCGCCTGGAGGATTCCGCGGATTCGTTGCTGCACGACGTTGATTTCCAGCATGCCATCTACGGAAGCTAAAAGACCGGCCCCGGTGTAATATGCTTCCAAGGGTGCTGTCTGTTCACTATAAACGCTGAGTCGCTTGCGAATTGTTTCCTCGCGATCATCATCACGCTGATACAACTCACCACCGCAAGCGTCACACGATCCTGTCTGGCGCGGAGGGTCGAAAACCACATGAAAACCGCGACCGCACTGACGACAGGTACGACGACCGGTCAGTCGACCGACAAGGGCTTCCGTATCAACCTTTAAAGAGATAACTGCGTCCAGATCCTTGGCCAGTGACTCCAAAGTCTCGCGCAATGCATCCGCCTGTGGCACTGTCCGGGGGAATCCATCGAGGATAAAACCGGATTTACAATCGGACTGCTGCAACCGTTCACGCACGATACCAACAACTACTTCGTCGGGGACCAGGAGGCCGGAGTCCATGTAACCCTTGGCGCGCAACCCCATCGGCGTTCCATCTTTGACAGCCGCTCGCAAGATGTCACCTGTAGAAATTTGCGGGATGCCAAAGTGATCCGTCAGCATTTTGGCTTGAGTGCCCTTACCTGCACCCGGAGGGCCAAGGAGAATCAACTTCATCAGAAAAACTCCTTGCCGCCCTAGTCGCGCCGACCTTTGATAGTAACCCCCTTCATGAACCCTTCATAAGAACGGGAGATGAGATGGGCTTCGATCTGCGATGCGGTATCAAGTCCGACTCCGACTACAATCAGCAACGACGTCCCGCCGAAGAAAAAAGGCACATTCAACTTGCTGATCAAAAAAGTCGGTAACACACAAACGGCGGAGATGTAAATTGCCCCGGCAAAAGTAAGCCGCCCGAGTACCATATCGATATAATCGGAGGTTGCCTTGCCTGGACGAATCCCAGGGATATAACCACCTTGTTTCTTGATGTTGTCCGCCACATCAATGGGATTAAACGTCACAGCCGTGTAGAAGTAACAAAAGAAGATGATAAATGCAACATAAAAAAGATTGTAGACCCAATGATCGGGGGTCAACATCGCAGCGACCGACTGGACCCATGGGACATCCACCAAACCTGCGACCGTTGCCGGAAACATGATAATGGAGCTGGCAAAGATGGGGGGGATAACCCCGCTCATGTTGACTTTGAGCGGAAGATGGCTGGTCTGCCCACCATAGCTGTGCATCCCCACGACCCGCTTGGCATAATGAATCGGCACCCGACGCTGGCCCCGCTCCATAAAGATGATGGCCCAAACGACCAACACCATCAATGCCAGAATCAACAGAACGACCATCGGCCCCATGGCTCCGGTCCGCATCAAGCGTATGCTGTTGACAATGGCGGAGGGGATATTGGCGACGATCCCGGCGAAAATAATCAGAGAGATGCCATTCCCGATGCCGCGTTCAGTGATCTGCTCACCAAGCCACATGATGAACGCAGTCCCCGCCGTCAAGGTAATGACCGTCAGGATAATAAAACCAACGCCGGGATTGGAAACAACCGGTTCTCCGGCCGGGCCGCGCATCGTCTGAAGGCCGACAGCAATCCCCGCGCCCTGGATAACGGACAGGACAACCGTCCCGTAACGGGTCCAGCGGGTGATTGTCTTGCGGCCCTGCTCGCCGTCTTTGGCCAAACGTTCAACCGGCTCGAAAACGACGGTCAACAGCTGCAGAATAATTGAAGCGCTGATGTAGGGCATGATACCGAGAGCAAAAACGGTCATGCGTTCAAGTGCCCCGCCAGTAAATGCGCTGACCAGCCCGAGCAAAGTGCCAGACGTCCCTTCAAAAAACTTTGCCAGAACTTGCGCGTCGATTCCCGGGGTCGGAACATGACAACCAACGCGGTAAACCGCCAGCATCCCGAGAGTAAACAGGACGCGGCGGCGCAATTCCGGAATACTGAAGATGTTCTGGATGCTGGCGATCATCCTTCGAGAACCTCTATCTTGCCACCAGCCGATTCAATCTTCTGCTGGGCGGCTTTGCTGAATTTGTGGGCCTTGACGGTAAGTGCCTTGGACAGATCACCGTCGCCAAGCACCTTCACACCATCGCCAATGGTATTGATCAGCCCGGCCAGACCAAAGGCCTCCAGGTCGACAACGGTACCGGCATCAAAGAGATCGAGGTCACGCAAATTAACGAGGGCGTAAACCTTTTTATTCAGGGAACGGAATCCGCGTTTGGGCAGGCGCCGCTGCAACGGCATCTGGCCACCTTCGAAGCCTGGCTTGATGGACCCGCCGGAACGAGCCTTCTGGCCCTTGTGCCCCTTACCCGCGGTTTTACCCGTACCGGAGCCAGCTCCACGACCGATGCGTTTTCTTTTTTTTGTCGACCCAATTGCCGGTTTGAGATTACTCAGATCCATGACTCTATCCTTAATTGAGAATCAGCCTTCGACAGCGACCATGTGACTGACCTTGGCGATCATGCCGCGAATTTCAGGCGTATCCTGGCGCTCAACAGTCTGATGCAGGCGGGTCAGCCCCAACCCTTTAAGAACCTGGGTGAAATACTTGGAGCGACCGATTCCGCTCTTTTTCAGCGTAATTTTGATTTGTCCGGCCATTATCTGATCCTTTCAGCTTATTCTGCGCTACCCATGCCCCGGCGGGACATGATTTCCTCGGGACTGCGCAATTGGCGGAGGGCATTGACCGTCGCCTTGACCACATTGTGCGGGTTGTTCGAACCCAGACACTTGGACAGAATGTCACCAACGCCGGCAACTTCAAGAACAGCGCGAGCCGCTCCACCGGCGATGACGCCGGTACCCGCCGACGCAGGTTTGAGCAACACCTTGCCAGCGCCGAATTTACCCAGCACGTCGTAAGGAATTGTCCTGTCCTTGATCGGAATTCGGATCAAATTCTTTTTGGCTTGTTCAACCCCCTTGCGAATCGCCTCGGGGACTTCCTTGGCCTTGCCAAGCCCGAAGCCGACACAGCCTTGCCCGTCGCCGACGACCACCAAGGCCGAAAAGCTGAAACGGCGACCGCCCTTGACGACCTTGGCGCAGCGGTTGATATGGATGACCCGATCGGTCAGGTTCAATTCATTCGGATCGATGCGAAGCAAAGGTTCCTCCTTCGGCTAGAAAGACAGCCCGGCTTCCCGAGCCGCGTCGGCCAAGGCCTTGACGCGACCATGGTATAGAAAACCGTTGCGGTCGAAAACCACCTGATTAATGTTGTTGGCTAAAGCTTTTTTGGCAATGGCCGCACCTACAGCCTTCGCAGCAGCAATATTTCCGGTTGAGGCGTCAGCGTCGACCACTTCGGAAACCACCGTCGAGGCGGATATCAGCGTCTTACCTGTGACGTCCTCAATGATCTGAGCATAGATATGTTTGGCGCTGCGAAACACACAGAGCCGGGGCCGAGCAACTGTCCCCAGAACCTTGCGGCGAACCCGCACCTGACGTCTGAGGCGCGCATGGAGTCTCTCACTTGCGACGTTCACTGATCTCTCTCCTTACCCGAGTAGCTTGATTATTTCTTGCCGGTCTTCCCAGCCTTGCGGACGATGCGCTCTTCAGCATATTTAATCCCTTTGCCTTTATAGGGCTCGGGGCTGCGGAAGGAACGAATCTTTGCCGCCGTGGCGCCAACAAGCTCCTTGTCGATGCCTTTAACGGTAATTTTGGTCTGTTTTTCAACCTCGACCACGATCCCCGCCGGCAGAGGATAGTCGATGGGATGCGAGTAGCCGAGGGAGAGGTTGAGAACCGTACCACGGATGTCGGCCCGGTAGCCGACACCATTAATCTCAAGCACACGAGAAAAACCCTTGGTGACACCTTCGACCATATTGGCGATAAGGGTGCGGGTCAAGCCCTGACGGGCACCGGCATCGGCCGAGCCTTCACCCAGTTGAACGAGAACCTGACTGGCGTCGATCACAACATCGATACCGGGGGTAACTTCTCGGCTCAGCTTGCCGTTGGGACCTTGAACATTAACAATGTTGCCAGCCAGCGCAACTTTGACCCCCGAAGGGATTGCAATGGGCTTCTTGCCAATACGTGACATGAGACAGACTCCTTGGCCGGATCAGTTACCAGATCGTGCAGAGCAATTCGCCGCCCACTTCGGCCTCACGGGCGGCAACGTCATGGAGAACACCCTTGGATGTCGAAAGAATAGCGGCACCATAACCATTCTTGACCCGAGGAATTTCGTCCTTACCAACGTACACACGCCGACCGGGGGTCGACACACGGTTGATTTCGTGGATAATGTGCTGATTCTGGTCGTCAAACTTAAGATACACGCGCAGTGTCCCCTGTTTGTCGTCAGTAACAGTCTTAAAGTTCTTAATGTAGCCGAGGTCTTTCAGCGACGCAGCGACCGCGACCTTGAGGTTGGATGACGGCATATCCACCTTTTGGTGCTTGGCCAAGCCCGCGTTACGAATTCGGGTCAGCATATCCGCAATTGGATCGGTCATCGACATGGGTACAACTCCTTGAATACTTGTATGTTACCAGCTGGACTTAATCACGCCGGGAAGCTTGCCATTCGACGCGAGTTTACGCAGGCAGATCCTACACATGTCAAATTTACGATAGTATGCCCGCGGACGCCCGCACAAAGGACAACGGTTATAGTTCCTGACGCCGAACTTTTGACGACGTTCAGCCTTGAGCATCATTGATTTCTTTGCCACGGTCTTCCTCCGCTATCCTTTTGCGACTATTTCCGAAACGGCATGCCCATCGCGGCCAGGAGGGCTCGCCCCCCCTCATCACTACCGGCAGTGGTAACGATAGTGACGTTCATGCCTTTGACTTTCTCAATCTTCTCAATGTCGATCTCGGGAAAGATCAACTGCTCTTTAATCCCCAGAGTATAATTGCCACGGCCATCAAAGGCCTTGGCGGAAACACCCTTGAAATCGCGTACGCGGGGAAGACTGACGTTAATCAGACGATCCAGGAATTCGTAAGCTCGCTCACGACGCAGGGTGACCATGCAGCCGATCGGCATTCCTTCGCGCAACTTAAATGTAGCAATGGATTTCCTGGCCTTGGTGACGACGGCCCTTTGCCCAGTGATACGGCCAAGCTCCTCGACTGCCGACTCAAGGATTTTGATGTTCTGGATGGCTTCGCCCAATCCCATGTTGATAACGACCTTCTCAACACGCGGGACTTCCATCACGTTCTTGAGCTGCAGCTCCTTCATCAGGCGCGGGGCAATCTCAGACTTGTAATATTCCTTCAACCTGGCCATCAGAATCCTCCGTTACTTGTCCACGATCTCGTTGCATTTTTTGCAAAAGCGAGCCTTGCTCCCATCTTCAAGGAGCCTTATGCCGGTGCGGGTCGCCTTGTTGCACGCACCACAGAGGACCATAACATTGGAGGCATCGATGGCTGCCTCTTTCTCGATGATACCGGACTCCACGCCCGCTCGAGTCGCGCGCTTATGGCGCTTGACAACATTAAGATTCTCGACCTTGATCCGGCCCTTGCCAGGGAAAACCTGCAGAACCTTGCCGGATTTGCCCTTTTCCTTGCCGGCTATAATCATCACCATGTCATTTTTTCTGACATGAAGGGTTTTTGCGGCCATTGTCTTTCTCCCAGTGACTTATCTTGCTTTTTATAGAACTTCAGGAGCCAGCGAGATGATCTTCATGAACTTCCGTGCACGCAGTTCACGGGCAACAGGTCCAAAGATACGGGTACCGACAGGTTCACCAGCGGCATTAATGACCACCGCCGAATTATTGTCAAAACGTATGAAGGAACCATCAGCGCGCGGCACTTCCTTGCTGGTACGCACAATAACCGCCCGCACCACATCTCCCTTTTTCACTTTGGAATTGGGAAGGGCCTCTTTGACGGAACAAATGATGATATCACCAATGCCCGCATATTTACGCTTGGAACCACCGAGAACCTTGATGCAGCAGAGTCTCCGCGCACCAGAGTTATCCGCGACATCCAATGTCGACTGCATCTGAATCATATGCCAAGTCTCCTAAACGATGACATGCTTCTCAAGGATCTCGCGGACTCTCCAGTGCTTGTCCCGCGACAATGGTCGAGTTTCGACAAGAAGAACCTTGTCCCCAACTCCACACTGATTACCTTCGTCATGGGCCTTACACTTGACCCGACGCTTGATGTATTTCTTGTAAACCGGATGTTTGACCAGCTGATCGACCTGGACGACGACCGTCTTGTCCATTTTGTCGCTGACCACGATTCCAACCCGGGTTTTCCTGTTGCCACGCTCAGTCGCCATCTTTTTCCTCGCCAATCCTTGTTAGCCCTGCTTCTGCCGAAGAACCGTATTAACCCGGGCAATGTCTCTGCGGACCTTGGAAATCCGTGAGCTATTTTCCAGATGTCCGGTATGCAACTGAAATCTCAGGTTAAAGAGCTCCTGATGCAGCTCCTGAGCCTTCTTCTGCAATTCAACGACACCGAAATCGACAATTTCTTTAGCCTTCATGAACAATCTCCTCCCTGAACACAAACTTGGTCTTCATCGGCAGTTTGTGTGCAGCAAGACGCAACGCCTCACGGGCGACCGATTCCTCAACACCTTGCATTTCATAGAGCATCAAGCCGGGACGGACAACGGCAACCCAGCTATCCGGGGAGCCCTTACCGCTACCCATACGAGTTTCAGCCGGTTTGCGGGTCAAAGGCTTATCCGGAAAAACGCGAATCCAGATTTTGCCGCCGCGTTTGACATAACGGGTCATGGCTCGACGAGCAGCCTCAATCTGACGAGCGGAGAGAAAACCACATTCAAGGGCCTGTAAACCGAAATCTCCGAAATTCAGTGCAGTCCCGGACGAAGCAGCACCCTTCATCCGCCCCTTGAACTGTTTTCTGTGCTTTACCTTCTTGGGCATCAACATGGTGTAAAACTCCTATCCCTAATCTATTGTTCCCGCGAGAGAACTTCGCCCTTGAAGATAAGGACCTTGATACCGATAATGCCGTAAGTCGTCTTGGCTTCGGCGAAACCATAATCGATATCGGCACGCAGGGTGTGCAGAGGAACACGGCCCTCACGGTACCACTCGGAGCGAGCAATCTCGGCCCCGCCGAGACGACCGGCGCAATGAATCTTGATCCCCTGGGCACCGAACTTGAGAGCCTGACTAACGCTTTTTTTCATCGCCCGACGAAACGCTACGCGACGTTCAAGCTGCAGAGCAACCCCTTCGGCAACGAGTTGAGCGTCAATCTCCGGCTTGCGAACTTCCTGGATGTTCAGGAAGATCTCCTTGTCGGTAAGTTTGGACAACTCCTTCTTCAACGCCTCGACTTCGGACCCCTTCTTGCCGATGATGATCCCAGGGCGGGCGGCATGAATATTGATCTTGGCCTTGTTCGCGGCGCGCTCCAGTTCGATCTTGGAGATACCTGCATGGTATAAACGCTTCTTCAGATACTCGCGCAGCTTGATATCCTCATGGAGGAGCTTTGCGTAATCGGCAGTTGCGTACCATTTGGAATCCCAGGTTTTGATGACCCCGAGACGAAACCCGATAGGATTGACTTTGTGGCCCAAACCATCACCTCCTCAAAAAAATCTTATTTCTCGTCCAAAACCACGAAAATGTGGCTGGTCGGTTTGCGAATTTTGGTGGCCCGGCCCTGTGCCCGCGGGAGAAAACGCTTCAAAACCGGTCCCTGATCGACCATAATCGTCTTGACAAAAAGACGATCAACATCAGAAACGCCCTTCTGCTCAGCATTTGCCACGGCAGAACTGACCAGCTTGGAGACGATGGCGGCGGCCTTTTGCGGAGAAAACTTGAGGAGCGTCAACGCCTCCTGCACACCTTTTCCGCGGACCATATCGACAACCAGTCGCGTCTTCTGCGGCGACATCCGGGCGTAACTTAATTTGGCTGTGGCTTCCATGGACTAAAACTCCTCTGCTGAATCAATTACTTCTTTTTGACCTTGCTCTTTTTGTCTGCACCGTGACCAAAATAGGTCCTGGTCGGAGCAAACTCGCCGAGCTTGTGGCCTACCATGTTCTCCGACACGAACACCGGCACAAACTTCTTACCGTTATGAACGGCGAAGGTGAAGCCGACGAATTCAGGGACGACCGTCGAACGACGCGACCAGGTTTTGACAACCTTTTTAGAACTGGCGTTCGGGCCGACAACTTTCCGCATCAGACTTGCTTCAACGTAAGGACCTTTTTTTACCGATCTCGCCACTGCCGTCTCCTCTATTTCTCAATAGCCTGTTATTTTTCACGCCGACGAACAATGAACTTGTCCGTACGCTTGTTGACCCGAGTTTTGTAACCCTTGGTCGGGACACCCCAGGGAGTCACCGGATGACGTCCGCCGGAGCTCTTACCTTCGCCACCGCCATGTGGATGGTCGACCGGGTTCATAGCGACGCCGCGTGATTGCGGACGTTTACCAAGCCAACGATTACGGCCGGCTTTGCCGATTTTGACATTCTCATGATCGGCGTTGCCAACCTGACCGATCGTGGCACAGCAGCCTTGAAGAACAAGGCGGACTTCACCGGACGGGAGACGCAACTGCGCGTATTTGCCTTCTTTGGCGGCGATCATGGCATAGGTACCGGCGCTGCGTGCCAACTGCCCGCCCTTGCCAACCTTCAACTCAACGTTATGCACCCAGGTGCCCAAGGGGATAGCACGGATAGTCAGAGCGTTGCCCGGCTTGATGTCGGCTTGCTCGCTGGCGACAAGGGTGTCACCAACACTGATGCCAATGGGCGCGAGGATATAGCGCTTTTCGCCGTCAGCGTAATTGAGCAGAGCGATACGTGCCGACCGGTTCGGATCGTACTCAATGGAAACGACCTTGGCCGGGATCTCTTTCTTGTCCCGCTTGAAGTCAATCAAACGGTACTTGCGCTTATGACCACCACCGGCATGACGGCTGGTGATGCGGCCGTGGTTGTTACGGCCAAAACTTTTCCTCAGCGCAACCACCAGAGACTTCTCCGGGGTTGAGGTCGTAATCTCCTCAAAGGTCGAGCAGGTCATATGACGACGACCGGGTGAGGTCGGCTTGAATTTTTTGATCGCCATTCTCGTAACTCCGTATCGCTTAAGGTCTCTCGGTTAGACTCCGAAGAAGTCGATTTTGCTGCCTTCGGCCAAGGTCACATAAGCTTTTTTGAAATTCGACCGTTGCCCGAAAGTACGCCCAACCCGCTTCTTCTTACCTGCAATCAGGACAGTATTGACATTGGTTACCTTCACACTGAAGGCCTTCTCCACTGCCTGTTTAATTTCGATCTTGTTGCTTCCGAGAGCGACCTCGAACAGTACCACCGGGCCGGACTCGGCCAAACTGCTAGACTTCTCGGTAATCAAGGGTCGCTTGATAATCTGATGCAGCGGTTTCATTATGCTAACGCTCCTTCCAGCTGTGACACAGCACCCTCGGTCAAAACCAGATTGCGGTACTTCATCACGTCGTAGACGTTGACGCCTTCCGCACGCAACACTTTGACATGAGGAAGATTACGTGCTGAGAGTTCGACATGGGGATTGTTGCCGTCGATAACAACGAGAACATTTTTCATGTCAAAACGCTCCAAAAGTGCGGCGAAACCCTTGGTGCTGATTTTTTCGAGATCCAAGGCCGCAAGGACAGTCAGCTTTTCCCCTTTAAACCGCACGGAAAGAGCGCTGCAAAGAGCTGCTCTCTTGACTTTGCGATTGAGTTTGAAGGCGTAATCGCGAGGAGTCGGACCAAATACTGTTCCGCCACCGACAAAGTGGGGAGCCCTGATACAACCCTGGCGGGCATTACCGGTCCCCTTCTGCTTGTAGGGCTTGCGGCCGCCACCGGAGACTTCACTGCGCCCCTTGGTATCGGCGGTCCCCTGCCGACGGGCAGCAAGTTGATAACGAACCATGTCGTGAATCAGATAACCTTTGACGTCGGCGTTGAAAATCGCATCTGCCAGTTCACGCTCGGAAACCTGCTTCCGGTTTATGTCAAATACAGCTACTTTTGCCATGATCGATCTCCACTATCGGCAGTCGTTGGGACTATTTCGTAACCTTGATCCCCTTACGGATCATCACCAGCCCGTTCTTGGGCCCGGGGATTGCACCCTTGACCAGGATCAGGTTCTGTTCAGCACGGACTTCAACGATCTGCAGGTTCTGGGTGGTCACACGTTTATTCCCCATTTGTCCAGCCATCTTCTTCCCTTTAAAGACCCGAGAAGGCCAGGCGCTGGCGCCAATGGAGCCGGGCGCACGGTGGAACATCGAACCGTGAGTAGCGCGACCGCCGGAGAAATTCCAGCGCTTGATAACACCCTGAAAACCTTTTCCTTTACTCGTCGCCGTGACATCAACAATGTCTCCAGCCGCAAAGACATTGCCACAGGTGATGGCGTCACCGACATTGAACTCATCGACATTGTCGGCCGCCAGCTCACGCAGGTAACGGAAAGCACCTTGTCCAGCCTTACGAAAATGTCCCATCTCCGGCTTGCTGGTACGATGGCTCTTCTTGGCAGCAAAAGCGACCTGAAGGGCATTGTAACCGTCCGTTGCCGTCGACTTTTTCTGCATCACCACACAGGGGCCCGCCTCGACGACCGTCACCGGAATGCGGCGACCATCGGCTGCGAAAACCTGGGTCATCCCCAGCTTTTTACCCAATATTCCGTTTATCATCATTAATACCCTTACCGTGAGAATTCATCGGACAAATCAAAGCTTGATTTCGACATCCACCCCGGCTGAAAGATCGAGCTTCATCAGGGCGTCAACCGTCTGCTGAGTCGGTTCGAGGATGTCGAGCAGGCGCTTGTGCGTGCGCATTTCGAACTGCTCGCGGCTCTTCTTGTCGACATGCGGTCCACGAAGAACACAATACTTGTTAATAATGGTTGGCAGAGGAATCGGCCCCGCTACTCGCGCACCGGTCCGCTTGGCAGTATCGACGATCTCGCTAACCGAAAGGTCGAGAAGCTTGTGATCATAGGCCTTCAGGCGTATGCGAATTTTTTGATTCGACATGGATAGTAACCTCAATTACTCGATAATTTCAGCAACAACGCCGGCACCGACGGTGCGGCCGCCTTCACGGATAGCGAAACGCAGTTCCTTGTCCATGGCAATGGGGGTGATCAGGTTGACGATAC
>MGTO01000074.1:0-20051 GCA_001799485.1 Desulfuromonadales bacterium GWC2_61_20
GACAACGGAAGACATTTAATGTTTTCTTGCCATACATAATATGCACATCATGTAACGGAAAAGATGCGGCGAGGGGGGCGGCACTGCTCGCAGATTTAGCTGACAGATGACAGCTGTCTTTCCCCGATTGTTTCAACGATCTTGCCATGTTACTCTGCCGTGCAACAGGAGAGATTTGACATGCCACTGACACGAGACTTCAAGGATACGGTCATGGCGCGGGTGCAGCGCGACCCGGCCTTTCGCAGCGCGCTGCTGGTCGAGGCAACCGACGCCTTCCTGGGCGGCGACATCGACAGCGGCAAAGCGCTGCTGCGCGACTACCTCAACGCCACCGCCGCCCTGCCGGCCATCGCCGCCGAGCTCAACCTCAACGAGAAGAGCCTGCGACGCATGCTCGGTCCCGGCGGCAACCCGACCCTGAAGAACTTCATAAATCTACTCACCGCTTGCAGCCGTATCGAGCACGTACAGTTGCGGGTCTGCCAGCACGGGTCGTAGGTTATGCTGATTGCAAATAGCTGACAGCTGTATTTCCCCGATTGTTTCAACGTTCTTACCGTGTTAGTGTTCTGGGCAGTTTTCGCTTTTGCCCAAAGCTGATAGCTTATAGCTGACAGCTAATAGCTGATTCTGAGTGGGGTTTGAGATGGGAAGAGGGATGATGGAGCGATGTCGCCGCCGGGATCAGCGAGGAGCTGGCGGGCGATGTTTTTTGTTGTGTGTGGGAGTTAAATATACTGTCCCCGGAACTCGAGTGGGGGCTTGAGATGGATAAAGGGTTGTCGGGATCGATAGCGCCGCCGGTCAGCACTGTGCTGATCTGGCGGTTTTTTTGTCGGCTTGACATGTGTAACCAGGGGGGTTACGGTTGGCGTCGACATCGATTATCTCGACTATCACTGACAAGGAGTCAGCCATGATGCACAATCCCCCCCATCCGGGTGAAACGATCCGCCAGCTCTGCCTGGAACCCCTCGGACTGACGGTGACCGAAGCGGCCAAGGCGCTGGGGGTCTCGCGCAAGGCTCTCTCTGAACTGCTCAACGGCCATGTCGGGATCAGCCCGGAGATGGCGCTGCGCCTCTCCCTCGCCTTCGACACCACGCCGGAGAGCTGGCTGACCCAGCAGATGCAGTACGATCTCTGGCAGGCCACGCAGCGGCGCGGCGATTTGCACGTCGAGCGCCTGGTCAAGGCGGCCTGATGTCGCTTGTCCATCAACGATTGGTTGCATAGATTCTAAATCGTGAAGTCATCGTGAAGCTAAACCGTTTTGCCTCATGATGACTTCGCGATTTTCCTGATGAAGGCACAACCAGTCTGCGAGGAGGATTAACGAGAAGGCTGACCGGCGACGTTGCTGACAGCTGAAAGCTGCCAGACAGAATTTCCCCGATTGTTTCAACGTTCTTGCCGTGTTAGTGTTCTGGGCAGTTTTCGCTTTTGCCCAAAGCTGATAGCTGACAGCTGACAGCTAATAGCTGATTCTGAGTGGGGGCTTGAGATGGGAAGAGGGATGATGGAGCGATGACGCCGTTGAGATCAGCGAGGAGCTGACGGGCGGCGTTTGTTGTCGAGAGTTGGAGTAGCCGCATCTGGTGAGTTGATCGACAAATGAACAACGTCCCCAGAGCTGCTCCTGCATATATAGGATGGTAGAAGTATGTGTCCAATCTACAAAATCGATGTCAATGAAATTGATACACATTTAAATGATTTTAAAAATATTCTAGGACTAGATGGAAAATACTCATTCAAGCCAAACAAAAAAAAGGTCGAGTTGTTTGGAAAACCTATAAATGGTCATCCATTTGCTCATATTTTTGAAAATATTGTAAGTGATTTTGAAGAGTCTAAAGTATCCGGCAAGTTAAAATTTTCGAAAATTACATTGAATGGTTTGCATATAATAAATAATATTCGCGTATATTCAAAAATTGCCAACAAAGCTAAGGTCCTTGAAAAATTTCACAACGAAAAGTCGTATGGATCAACTTTATATGAGGCTCGTATCGCATATGACTACTTTTCTTCTGGGATATGCATAGATGCAATCGATGAGTCTCCTGAAAAGAAAATAAAGACACCTGAGTTTGTAGTAAATTATAATGGCAGAAATATTTTTGTTGAATGTAAGAGCAAGAAGGAATTTTCAGATAAAGAGTCAGTTGCTTTGGGGCTTTTATCGACAAGATTGAATAAAATTATTAATGATATTAAAAAAAGTATAGTGTTAAATGTATATTTCGGTAACAACATAGAAGAATCAAGAATAGACGGGATAATTGCATCAATTATAGACAAAATAAATAGTTGTGAAGGTGGTGATTTTTTTTGTGAAAAAAATAATATGCGCTTTAATTATTTTGAAATAGCAAAATGGGGCCAAGAAATAGATCCATATGAAATTATGCTGGATGATATGCCTAAAAATTCTTTTTCACATGTTCGAGCAAGGACGTTAGATAATGGTGACATTAAACTTTCTAATAGCATTCATCTTAATTTTTTCCCTTTTTTGTTGCAGGATATGTCTAAAAAAATTATTGAAGGTATTAAGTCGGCAATAAAGCAATTACCATCTGAATATCCTGGTCTTGTATATGTAGAATTGCCAGATGTGAGGGGCGACGAATTTTACGAAATTATCGAAAAGTCATATAAGGAGGTATTTAATTATTTAAAAAATAATACAACAAGAATTTACGCTGTAATTCTAAGTTCAAAGCTATCTTTTCACGACGGTTCAAGCAGGAATGAGATGTTTCATTTTTTAATACCTAATATTTCATGCGATAAAACTATGCCAAAAGATTTTCAGATCCCTTTTTTCATTAATGCCAATTTGTCTGAAATTTCTGTAAAAAGTTGTTGCTTTTTCAAGTTTAATGGAGATATTGAGTTGTGTCCATACGATGTTAAATATTTGCAAAATTACATTGACTATTCCACTAGAAATCAATTGATTGTCGCTATTGACTACAAGAAGCAGTTTTATTTTAATATTTTTCATAGCGGTAATGTTTTTCTTTTTCACAGCACAATTCCGTATGATGTAAATAATGGAGAGAATACTCTGAAATTCTATTACACAGATGACCAGTTCAATGCAAATCTAAATGAGAATGCAATAATCGATGACAACTTAAACAATATACTTAAGTAGTATGAATTACTGCTTATGTTGTGAATTAAACCAACAATAGGGGCCAGCCACTGACAACGGAGAGACTGTAATCACGACTTCTCGGGGTCAAGTCTTGCATTGACACTTTTCTACCTTCGCCCGCTTCCAGCCAGGAGCCTTTAATGCCCGCCCCCGAAGACCAACTCATCACCGGCCAGCAACTCCTCCAATCCGTCGCCCTTCGCTACGCCTCCCAACACGGCCTCCACCCCGACAAAATCGAATGGACCTGCCCCAGCGGCGACGAGTGGTGGCTGCAGGTCACCACCGCCGAACACTCGGTCAAGGTCGCCTTCTCCGCCGACGAGATCATCGACTTCGCCGCAGGCGGGGAGGGGTCAAGCAGCTCCAAGGTCAAAATCCGCAATGCCTTCGCCGGCCTGGCGATGTAAGGTCTCAAGGCGTCTCACGCGACGGCGCAACGACGCGACGTAAAATCCTGAAAACCCTTTATCCGCAGATGTCCACAGATAGGACCTGAAGCAAAAAATCCGGATTCTTGGTTCAATTCTTTCATCTGCGTCATCTGTGGATCATGCTCTTTTAGGTCTTGCACTTTGCACAGACCTCGGGGGGGCGGGCTTGTTGCATTGACACCTTTTTTACTTTTGTCCACCTTCATCCATGATCTTCGATGCCCGCCATCGAAGACGTCACCCTCCGCTCGCCTCCCGTCAGATGCCTTCTAATCAGCCGCTGTGGACACTATAATTCCTCCCGCGTAATCACCTCCCGGCAAAGCGCCGGGGCGAGGGGAACGACGCCGCGGTCGGGGGTGTGCTAAAGTAGGGGAAAAGCGACGCAATCGCGGGAGGTCACAATGAGAAGGATCCTTTGGTTGGTGGCGCTGCTCTGCGGGTTCACGCTTCTGGCCGGATGCAGCAACAGCCAGTCGGGCCGGGTTTATACCCGGGAGCAGGCGAAAATGTCCCATAACGTGATCTACGGCACCGTGCAACGGGTCGAGCCGGTGACCATCGAAGGGACCAAGAGCGGCCTCGGCGCCGTCGGCGGCGGCATTGCCGGCGGGATTCTCGGCAGCACCATCGGCGGCGGCCGGGGCTCGGCCTTGATCGCGGTCGGCGGCGCCATCGCCGGCGCGGTCGCCGGATCGGCGGCCGAAGAGAAGATGACGACCCGCCCCGGGGTCGAACTCGAAGTCCACCTCGAAGGTGGCGGCGTCCTTTTGGTGGTCCAGGGCGTCGACGAGACCTTCGCCGTCGGCGACCGGGTCCGGGTGATGCAGGGGGCGGACGGCTCGACGCGCGTTCGCCACTGATCTCTGCCAACGCCAAAGGCGGCCTAAACGGCCGCCTTTGGCATGCTCCGGACGCGGTTACTGCGCCGCGATCAGAGGGGGTCACGGCGCGGCGGGTGAAGAGATAGTCGTTGGCCGCCACCGGCGTGTGGCAGCCGAAACATTCGCCATAGATGACCTCCCGGGAGAAATTGTTCCAAGCATAGCATATGGCGGCGTTTCGTCTTGGCGGTGCGGCAAGAGTCCACGGCCGCGCAAAGGATTGCCGCGATTGGGGTGGGGTTTTTGACGTCTGCTATCGCTCTGCTATACTTGGGTCACGCCTAAGGCACCGTCTCCAGACCGCAATTATTCCTCCCCCTTCCTGGTGAACCGCATGAAAAAAAAGTGGCTAATCGTCGGGACGGTCGTCGCGGCGGGCGTGGTCGGCGCCGGATTGGGGTTGTTCTACAGCCTCCCCCTCGATCTGCGCGACCGCTCTCCCCGCCAGCCCCTCGCCTTCAGCCACAAGTTGCATGCCGGCGCCAACGGCATCCATTGTCTCTTCTGCCATCGCGCCGCACCCCTTTCGCCCCTGGCCGGCCTGCCGACGCTGGCGGACTGCCTCGACTGCCATCGCTTCATCGCCCCCGAGGCTCCGGAAATCAAAAAACTGCAGGCCTTCTGGGACCGCCGCGAGGCGATCCCCTGGGTCCGGGTCTACAGCCTGCCCGACCACGTCTACTTCTCGCATCAGATGCACCTGCACGCCGGGGTCGCCTGCAACGCCTGCCACGACGATGTCGCCGGCATGGAGCGGGTGACCCGCAGCGCCAGCCTCAAGATGGGTTGGTGCCTGGACTGTCACCGCCGGCAGCGGGCCACCATCGATTGCTGGACCTGTCACATATGAGGTGGTCATGAAGCGGAGAACCTTTTTGCAACTGGGCGGCATGACGGCGGCCGGCGCGCTCCTGGCGGGATGCCAGGCGGAAAACGAGAAGCTGATTCCGTTCCTGATCCCCCCTGACGAGGGGGTGACCCCCGGTCGCGCCGTTTACTATGCCAGCGCCTGCCGCGCCTGCCCGGCCGGTTGCGGCATCCTGGTCCGGGTCGCGGAGGGGCGCGCCAAAAAGATCGAGGGGAACCCCCTGCACCCGGTCAACCGGGGCAAACTCTGCGCCCGCGGGCAGGCCCTGGTGCAGGAGCTCTATCATCCCGACCGCATCCGCCAGCCCCTCAAGCGCAGCGGTCCGCGCGGGACGGGGACGTTCACCCCGATCACCTGGGACGAAGGGCTGAGTCTTCTCGCCGGTCGGCTCAAGGCCCTGCAGCGGGACCGGGAAAGCGACCGTCTGGCCCTGCTGACGCCGCCGCTGCAGGGGGCGATGGCGGAACTGGCCGCCGGCTTCCTGCGCGCCTTCGGCTCGCCCCAGCATGGCACCTTCGAGCTGCTCGCTCCCGACTGGCTGCGCACGGCCCAGCGCCAATGCTTCGGCGCGGCGACCCTCCCCTGGTACGATGTCGCCGAAACCCGCTATCTGCTGAGCTTCGGCGCCGATTTCGTCGAGGCGCACCTCTCCCCCGTCCACTACGGGCATGCCTTCGGCCGGATGCGTCAGCATCGGGATACGGTGCGCGGGCATTTCACCTACGTCGGCGGGCGCATGTCGCTGACCGGCGCCTCGGCCGACCGCTGGCTGCCGGCCCGGCCGGGGAGCGAGGGCACCCTGGCCCTGGGCCTCGCCCGGCTGCTCCTGGACGCCGAGTGGCATGACGCCGCGGCGCTGGCGGCGCACGGGCTGCAGCGGGACGAAATGCTGCGCCACCTCGCCGGCTACGACCTCGACCGCGTGGCAGAGGAGACCGGTCTGCCGGCGGCGGCCATCGCCGAGGTTGCCCGCGAGTTCGCCAGCACCCGTCCGAGTCTGGCCATGGTCGGGGAGGCGGTCGCCTTTCAGAGCAACGGCCCGGAAGCGGTGCGTGCCATCCTCCTGCTCAATCTGCTGGCGGGGAATCTCGACCGGCCGGGCGGGGTCTACCCGGCCGGCGGGGGTCCGGGGCCGGAACAGACCTTTAGCGAACTCTTCCCCCTGATCGCCAAGATGCGCGACGGCGGGATCAAGGTCGCCCTGATCCAGGGCAACCCGGTCCATGCCATCCCCCCGGCCACCGGCTTCCAGGCGGCCTTGGCCGGGGTGCCGTTCATCGTCAGTTGCGCCACCCTCCTCGACGATACCGCCCTGGAGGCCGACCTGATCCTGCCGGACCATGCCGCCCTGGAAAGCTGGGGGGAGGTCATCCCGCAGGCCGGCGGGCGGGCCGGGGTGGTCGGCCTGATGCAGCCGGTGGTGACGCCGGTCTGCGACAGCCGCCCCTTCCCCGACCTGCTGCTGGCGACGGCGCAGGAACTGGGGGGCAAGGTGGCGGCGGCCATGCCCTATCCCTCCTATCTGGAGCTGCTCAAGGCGGTGACGCGACGGCGGCTCGACCCGGCGGGCGGGAGCGATTTCGCCCCGGTCTGGGCCAACCTCCTCCGCCAGGGGGGCGATTTCCCGCCGCTTGGCGACTCGGTCCCGGACTATCGCTGGCGTTCGGACGCGGCCTTCCCCGCGCCGGCCCGGGCCCGCTTCGCCGGGGCGGAGCAAGAGTTCCCGCTGCATCTGCAGGTCTACCCCGCCAGCGCCTTTTACGATGGCCGCGGCGCCCCCTTCCCCTGGCTGCAGCAACTGCCCGATCCAATGACCACCGTGGTCTGGGACAGCTGGGTCGAGATCAACCCCGCCACCGCCGCCGGCCTGGGGATCGGCCACGGCGATCTGGTCGAGGTGACCTCGCCGCAAGGGGCCTTGCGCCTGCCGGCGGTGCTCTATCCCGGCATTCGCCCCGACCTGGTGGCGATCCCCCTGGGGCAGGGGCAGCGCGGCGGGGGCCGCTACGCGCAAGGGCGGGGGGGGAATCCCCTGACGCTGCTGGCGGCGACCGTCGCCGGGGTCGCGCCCCAGCCGGCCTGGCATGCCACCCGGGTGCGGCTGACCCGCGTCTCGGCGCAGGGGGAACTGGTGACCGCCGGGCATCCCCAGGGGAGCTACCGCAGCGATCTGCTCGGGATATGAGACCAAACGGCGATTGTTCACGCGACGGCGCAACGGCGCAACGCAGGCTTTAAACCAAAATGGCGTCGTTGCGTGAGACGGTTTATTGGGGATAAGGATTTTTCAGGTATGGGAAAACTGACCAGTCCGTACAGATGGGGGATGGTGATCGACCTCGACCGTTGCACCGGCTGCGGCGCCTGCGTGGTCGCCTGCCAGGCGGAGAACAACGTGGCCCTCTGCGACAAGCAGCAGATCGGCGAGGGGCGCGGCATGCACTGGCTGCGCATCGAACGCTTCTGGGTGGGGACCTACCCGGACGTGCGGGTGCGCTTCCTGCCGGTCCTCTGCCAGCACTGCCACGACGCCCCCTGCGAGCCGGTCTGCCCGGTCTACGCCAGCTACCACAACCCCGACGGCCTCAACGGCCAGGTCTACAACCGCTGCGTCGGCACCCGCTACTGCGGCAACAACTGCCCCTACGCCGTGCGGGTCTTCAACTTCTACCAGCACGAGTGGCCGCCACCCCTTGCCGACCAGCTCTCCCCCGATATCACCGTGCGCAGCCGCGGGGTGATGGAGAAGTGCAGCTTCTGCATCCAGCGCATCCGCCGGGCCAAGGAAGAGGCCACCGGGGAAGGGCGCCTGGTCCGCGACGGCGAGGTGCAGCCGGCCTGCGCCCAGACCTGCCCGGCCGAGGCGCTGGTCTTCGGCAATCTCGCCGACCCGCACAGCCGGGTGGCGCGGCTCGCCCGCAGCCCGCGGCGCTTCCAGTTGCTGGAGCAGCTCGGCACCCACCCTTCGGTTTACTATCTCAAGGGCGGAGGACGTGAGCATGTCTGATATCCCGGTCACCGCCAAGAGCGCCGGCCAGTTGAACGGTGAGCTCCTTTCCTCGTTGCGTCCGCCGAGCCGGCGCTGGTACCTCCTCGTTCTCCTCCTCGGTGCGGTGGTGGCCTGGGGGCTCTTCGCTTTCGCCTGGCAGTTGACCCACGGCATGTACGTGACCGGCAAGAACCGTCCGGTCATGTGGGGCTTCTACATCACCGGTTTCGTCTTCTGGGTCGGCCTCTCCCATTCCGGCACCATGGTCTCGGCGATCCTGCGGCTCTCCCAGGCCAACTGGCGGCGGCCGATCCTGCGCGCCGCCGAGGCGATGACGGTCTTTTGCATCGCCGTCGCCGGGCTCTTCCCGCTGATCCATCTCGGGCGCAACTGGACCTTCTTCTACATGATGCCCTATCCCAACCAGCGCGGTCTGTGGCCCAACTTCCGCTCGCCCTTGCTCTGGGACATGACGGCGATCACCGCCTACATCATCGGCAGCAGCCTCTTCCTCTATCTCGGCCTGCTCCCGGACCTGGCCCTGGCCCGCGACCGCGCCAGCGGCTGGCGCCAGCGGGTCTACGGCGTGCTGGCCATGGGCTGGCGCGGCAGCGCCCACGAATGGTCGGTCTACCGCAAGGCCTCGATCCTGATGGCGGCCCTGATCATCCCGGTGGCGATCTCGGTCCACTCCATCGTCGCCTGGGACTTCGCCGTGACCGTGGTCCCCGGCTGGCACAGCACCATCTTCCCCCCTTATTTCGTCATCGGCGCCATCCTCTCCGGGGTGGCGGCGGTGATCACCCTGATGATCGTCATCCGCAAGGCCTTCCAACTGGAAGATTACCTGACCCCGTTGCATTTCGACAACATGGGCAAGCTTTTGCTGGTCATCTCGCTGCTCTGGACCTACGCCTACTTCGTCGAGGTCCAGACCACCTGGTACGCCCATGAGCCGATCGAATGGGAGGTCTTCAGCTTCATGGCCGGGACCTACACCGTGCCGCTGTTGCTGATGCTCATTGGCAACGCGCTGCTGCCGATCGTGACCATGTGCTTTCAGCGCCTGCGGCGCTCCATCGCGGTCATGCTGGTGGTGTCGCTGCTGGTCAACGTCGGCATGTTCATCGAGCGTTTCCTCATCATCGTCCCGTCCCTCGCCCACAAGAACATGCCCTTTGTCTGGGGGAGCTATGCCCCCTCCTGGGTGGAGATCTCCGTCAATCTCGCCGCGGTGGCCGGATTCACTCTCCTCTTTACCCTCTTTGCCAAGTTTTTCCCGATCGTCGCGGTCACCGATGTGCGCGAGCTGGAGGTTCTTCAGGCGGAGGTCCCCCTCGGCCGCGCCAAGCTGCCGGCCATCGTCGGAGAGGAGTAGCCGCATGGAAGTGCTGGGGATTTTCCGGGATATCGCGACGGCGGGGCAGGGGGTGGAAGCACTGGTCAAGGCGGGTTTCGCCGAAGGGCAGATCACCTCGCTGACCTCCGTCCCCTATCCCGACGGCGTGCTGGTGCCGGGCGGGCGGCGCTCCTGGTGGCGTTGGCTGACCCTGGCCGGCGGTCTCGTCGGGGCGGGCGCCGGCTTCGGCCTCGCCGCCGGGACCGCCTGGCTCTACCCGGTACAGACCGGCGACAAACCGATTATCGCCCTCTATCCGACCGCCATCATCGTCTTCGAAGTCGCCCTGCTCTGCGCCATCGTCGGCACTGTCGTCGGCATGTTTCTGGAGATGCGGCTCCCCCCGCGGGACAAGCGCCTGTACGATCCGGCCATCGCCGAGGGGTGCATCGGCATCAGTGTGACCGTGCACGCCGGCGGCGAGGTCGTGGCCTGCGGGGAGGCGGGGGAGGCGGGGACGTGTATCGGTGTCGTTGCCGCGCTTGCCGCGCCGGAACAGCGGGAGCAGGCGGAGGAAATCATGAGGCAGGCCGGCGCCCTGCGCACCCGAACGGAGTAACGCGATGCAACTCATTTCGAGCATGGTCATCGTGGCGGTCGCCCCGCTCCTTCTGGCGGCCTGGTGGATGGACGAACAACCATCCTCCCAGGCCTACGACGCGCCGGTCTTGACCGCGCCCGCCGGGAGCGTGCCGTTTTCCGCCACGGCGATGGTCGCGCCGCCGGGCGAGTTGCACAATCCGCTGCCTCCGACCGAAGCCTCCCGGGCGCGGGGGGCAACGCTCTTCGCCATCAATTGCGCCCTCTGCCACGGCCAGATCCCGGGCCAGCCCGGTCCGGTCGGTCGCAAGTTCGCTCCCCCCCCGCCCGGACTCGGTCGGGCTCTGGTCCAGGGACGAGGTGACGCCGCCATCTTCAGCGCCATCACCGTCGGCTTCGGTCGCATGCCCCCGTTCGGGGACAAGCTCCTCCCGCAGGAGCGCTGGGATCTGGTCAATTTCCTGCGCACCGGCCATTAAGCATCGCCTCCGGGCCGGGACGCGGTAATATAGTCCTTTCCCTCGTTCGTTCCGCTAATGCGTATCCTCCGCCACACCGCTGCCGCCCCCCGCCGTCCCGCCCCGAATGCCCGCTGCCGTCTATTGCGTCCGCCGATTCTCCTTGGCCATTGCGGCGAAGAACGCCTGGGCCCCTCCACGAATTTCCTCGGGGTCCAGTGCTACATTGTAGTCCACTTGCCGCAAGGGGGACAACGCGGGGGCGGGGAGAGGCGGCAACCCTCGCCGCTGTTTCGCCGCTGTTTCCTTGACATCCCCGGGCGATTTTCTTAACCTACCGGGGCGTCGCTGACTGCGCCCCCCTCCGAAAGGCCCCGCCTGCCCATGCGTGTAACCGCCATTATTCCCGCCCGTTATGCCTCGACCCGTTTCCCCGGCAAGCCGCTGGCCGATATCTGCGGCAAGCCGATGATCCAGTGGGTCTACGAACGCACCGCCCGCTCGACGACGGTGAACCGGGTCATCGTCGCCACCGACGATGAGCGCATTGCCGCCGCCGTCACCGCCTTTGGCGGCGAGGTGGCGATGACGCGCAACGATCACCCCACCGGCACCGACCGGCTGGCCGAGGTGGCGGAGCGCATCGACACGACCCTCATCGTCAATGTCCAAGGGGACGAACCCCTCATCGACCCGCGCATGATCGACCAGGCGGTGATGCCGATGCGCCTCAACCCCGGCGTCTCCATGGGGACACTGCGTTCCCCCATCACCACCCTCGACGATTTTCTCAACCCCAACGTGGTCAAGGTCGTCACCGACCGCAACGGCTTCGCCCTCTATTTCTCCCGGGCGCCGATTCCCCATCCGCGCGATCTCGCCGACGATCTGGCGGCGCATTTTGCCAAGATCGAGGCCTACAAGCACATCGGTCTCTACGTCTACCGTCGCGAATTTCTCCTGGCCTTTCCCAAGCTTTCGTCGACCCCGCTGGAGCAGCTGGAAAAGCTCGAACAGCTGCGCGCCCTCGAGCACGGTTTTCGCATCAAGGTGGCGGAAACCAAGCTACAGTCGCAAGGGGTGGACGTCCCCGAGGACCTTGAGCCGGTGCGCCTGGCCATGGCTGCCGTTCTGCGCCAGAAGGGGTAATTTGGGGTTTTCTTTTCGGCGGCTTCTGTGTAGAATCCGCCCTTCGCCCGCATGATCCGTGCCTGGCGCGGGCCGTTTTCCTAAGTCCAAAGGGGTTGCAATGAAGACCAAATTTCTCTTTATTACCGGCGGCGTCGTCTCCTCTCTCGGCAAGGGGCTTTCGGCCGCTTCCATCGGCGCCCTCATGGAGGCGCGCGGCCTGCAGGTGTCGATGCAGAAGATGGACCCCTACATCAATGTCGACCCCGGCACCATGAGTCCCTTTCAGCACGGCGAGGTCTTTGTCACCGACGACGGCGCCGAGACCGATCTCGACCTCGGCCATTACGAGCGCTACACCACGGCCAAACTGTCGCGGCAGTCGAACTTCACCACCGGCCAGGTTTACGACAGCGTCATCCGCAAGGAGCGCCGCGGCGACTATCTCGGCGGCACGGTCCAGGTCATCCCCCACATCACCAACGAGATCAAGGAAAAGATCCTGGCCAATGCCAAGGGGGTCGACATCGCCATCATCGAGGTCGGCGGCACCGTCGGCGACATCGAATCGTTACCGTTTCTCGAGGCGATCCGCCAGTTTCGTACCGACCGCGGACGCGAAAATGTCCTCTACATCCATCTCACCCTCGTCCCCTACATCCCCACCGCCGGCGAACTGAAAACCAAACCGACCCAGCATTCGGTCAAGGAGTTGCGCGAGATCGGCATCCAGCCCGACATCCTCCTTTGTCGCTGCGATCGCGAGATCCCCCGCGACATGAAGGCGAAGATCGCCCTCTTCTGCAACGTCCGCGAGGAGGCGGTCATCACCGCCCGCGACGTCGCCTCCATCTACGAACTCCCCATTGCCCTGCACGAGCAGGGACTCGACGAGCAGATCGTCGATCTCCTCAACATCTGGACCAAGGCCCCCGACCTCTCCGGCTGGGAGCGCATTGTCAAGCGGATCAAAGAGCCGGCGGCGGAGACGACCATCGCCATCGTCGGCAAGTACGTCGAGCTGACCGAGAGCTACAAGTCGCTGTCCGAGGCCCTCTTTCATGGCGGGATCGGCAACAACTGCCGGGTCAAGCTCAAGTACGTCGACTCGGAGGCGCTGGAGCGCCACGGCATCAACGACACCTTTGCCGATGCCGACGGCATCCTCGTCCCCGGCGGCTTCGGCGAGCGCGGCAGCGAGGGGAAGATCGCCGCCATCCGCCACGCCCGCGAAAACAAGATTCCCTTCTTCGGCATCTGCCTTGGTATGCAGATGGCGGTGGTCGAATTCGCCCGCCACGTCTGCGGGCTCGAGGATGCCCATTCGGCCGAGTTTCAGGCTGAGGCGAAGCACCCCCTCATCCATATCATGGAGAGTCAGAAGGGGGTGACGCGCAAGGGGGGGACGATGCGTCTCGGGGTCTTTCCCTGCACCCTCGCCGACGGTAGCCTGGCCCGGCGCATCTACGGCCAAGCCCACATCCAGGAGCGCCACCGCCACCGCTTCGAATTCAACAACACCTATCGCACCCAGCTCAAGGAGCAGGGGCTGGTCATCTCCGGGGTCAATCCCGAGGACGATCTGGTCGAGATGGTCGAGATCGCCGAGCACCCCTGGTTTCTCGGCTGCCAGTTCCATCCCGAGTTCCGCTCCCGTCCCATGGCGCCGCACCCCCTCTTCGAATCGTTTGTCGGCGCCTGTCTGAAACAGCATAAAGGATAACCGCCATGGTCCGTGAAGTCTCTGTCGGCAACGCCGTCTTCGGCGGCAATCGTCCCCTGGTCCTCATCGCCGGTCCCTGCGTCATCGAGGAAGAATCGTTGACTCTGCGCATCGCCGAGTTTCTCAAGAAGCTGACCGGCGAGCTCGGCATCGGCCTCGTTTTCAAGGCTTCCTTCGACAAGGCCAACCGGACTTCGGTCGAGGCCTTCCGCGGTCCCGGCATGACTGAGGGGCTGAAGATTCTCGCGCGGATCAAACGCGAATTCAATGTGCCGGTCGTCTCCGACATCCACGATATCGCCCAGATCGCCGAGGCGGCGGAAGTTCTCGATATCTTGCAGATTCCCGCCTTCCTCTCGCGCCAGACCGATCTGCTCCTGGCGGCGGCGGCGACGGGCAAGACGGTCAATATCAAGAAGGGGCAGTTCCTCGCCCCCTGGGACATGAAAAACGCCGTCGGCAAGATCGAGGCGACGGGTAACCGCAACATCCTCTTGACCGAGCGCGGCGCCTCCTTCGGCTACAACAATCTTGTCGTCGACATGCGCTCCTTCCCCATTATGCGCGAGACCGGTTGCCCGGTTGTCTTCGATGCCACCCATTCGGTGCAGCTCCCCGGCGGCGCCGGCACCTCTTCGGGGGGGCAGCGCCAGTTTGTCGGCGCCCTCTCGCGGGCGGCGGTGGCGGCCGGCATCGACGGTCTCTTCTGGGAATGTCACGAGAACCCGGAAGTCGCCCGCTGCGACGGCCCTAACTCCCTCTACCTCAAGGACCTGAAAGGGATGCTGCAGGAAATCCTCGCCATCGATGCCCTGGTCAAGGCCAAAGGGGGTGCGCCATGAGTGAGATGATCGCTACGGCGCGGCGCGTCCTGACCATCGAAGCCGAGGCGTTGCAGGCTCTCGCCGCCCGTCTCGACAGCACTTTCGAACAGGCGGTGGAGCTCATGCTCAATTGCAGCGGCCGGGTCGTCATCAGCGGCATGGGCAAATCGGGACTGGTCTGCCAGAAGATCGCCGCGACCATGGCTTCGACCGGGACGCCGGCCTTCTTTCTCCATCCCGCCGAAGGGATTCACGGCGATCTCGGCATGCTGATGAAGGGGGATGTGGTCATCGCCGTCTCCAACTCCGGCGAGACCGAGGAAGTGACGCGCATCCTGCCGGTGATCAAGCGCATGGGCCTTCCCCTCATCACCATGTCGGGGAATCCGCGCAGCACCCTGGCCCGCGCCGGCGATGTCTTTCTCGATATTTCGGTCAAGGAAGAAGCCTGCCCCTTGGGTCTGGCGCCGACGGCGAGTACCACGGCTACCCTGGCCATGGGCGACGCCCTGGCGGTGGCCCTCCTGGTGCGCCGCGGTTTTCGCGAGGAGGATTTTGCCCTCTTTCACCCCGGCGGCGCCCTCGGCAAGCGCTTGTTGCTGCGGGTCGAGGATCTCATGCACAGCGGCGATGCCCTTCCCCTCGTCGGTGAGGCGACCCCGTTGCGCGAGGCCCTCTTCGAGATTACCAGCAAGAAACTCGGCATCACCGGAGTGCGCAACGAGCGCGGCGAACTGGTCGGGGTCTTCAGTGACGGCGACCTGCGCCGCTCCATGGAACAGGGTTTCGATCTCCTCAATCGCCCCGTCGGGGAGTTGATGAACCGTCAGCCGAAACGGATTGTGCGGACCCAACTCGCCGCCAAGGCGGTGCAGACCATGGAGCAATATTCCATCACTTCGCTCTTCGTCTTTGAAGCGGAAGAGAGCTATATTCCGGTCGGCATCATCCATCTCCATGATCTGCTCAAGGCCGGGGTGGTGTGATGGAATCACGACTGCAGAAAATCCGCCTGCTTCTCCTCGATGTCGACGGCGTCATGACCGACGGCCGCATCGTCTATGACGAGCGCGGCGGGGAGATCAAGGCTTTCGACGTCAAGGACGGGCACGGCATCAAGTTGCTGCAACGGGCCGGCATTAAGGTCGGGATTATTACCGGGCGGCAATCGCCGGTGGTCGATGTGCGGGCCGGGGAGCTCGATATCGATATCGTCTTTCAGGGGGTCAAGGACAAGATCGTCCCCTATGCGCAACTGCTGCAGTCCCTGGGGCTGAACGACGACGAAGTGGCCTACGTCGGTGACGACATCGTCGATCTGCCGGTGTTGCGGCGTGTCGGCTTTGCGGTCACCGTCGCCGACGGTCTGGCCGATCTCCACCCCTTTGTCGACTATGTCACGATTCGCCCGGGGGGACGCGGCGCGGTGCGCGAAGTGTGCGATCTGCTGCTGAAGGGAAGCGGTCGCTGGGCGGGGGTGACGGAGAGATATTTTGGCGGCGTTGCCGTGTGATTTCACCATGATCTTTCAATTCCCGTGCCAACCAGCCAGAAACGGCTTTACACCTGCTGCGGCCGAGTGCTAGAATTCCACCCGTGAAGAGCCCCTCCTATTCCTTACGTAACCTTCTGGCGCTGGCCATTCTCGTCGTGGCCGGGATCCTAGTTGTTGTGGTCGTACGCAATTTCCGCGGCGACGGCCCGGTGGAAGTTGTCGAACAGCTCCCCAAAAATGTGGATCTATCGTTGCGTCAGGTCCACTTCAGCGAAACCCGCGACGGGGTGCGCAAATGGACGATGGTGGCCGATTCGGCTGATTTCAGCGCCGGCGTCGGGATGACCCACGTGGAAAAGATCGCCATGACCTTTTTCGATGGGGTCGGCAAGGAGACGGTGACCCTCACTGCCGACTCCGGCGAGGTCCAGACCGAAAGCGGCGGCGTGACCTTGCTGGGAAATGTGGTGGTCAAGAGCGTCCGCGGCTATACCATCCGCACCGAGCGTCTCGACTATGACAAGACCGCCGACCTGATTCGCTCCACCAGCCCGGTCCACATTGCCTCAGGTTGGATGAAACTTTCCGGACATTCCCTGCGATTGCGTGTGCAGGATCAGCGTCTCGCCCTCGGTGGCGGCGTGGAGACGACGATTTACCCCGACAAAGAGCGAGCCTTGCGGCCATGATACGAGCGACGTTATTACTGACTTTTCTGTTTATTCTGGCGGCAGTCCCGGTGCTGGCAGCACCGGAGGGCGCCGTGAGCAACCCGCTGACCGGTCTCTACAGCAGTGACCAGCCCGTCGGGATCGTCTCCGATCGCCTGGAGGCGGACGACGTCTCGCATCAGGTCCACTTCGTCGGCAACGTCGTCGTCCGCCAGGGGAATTTTACTCTCTATGCCCAGGCGGTGACGGTACGCTACCTCGACGGTCAACGCGACATCGATCAGGTCGAGGCCATCGGTGGCGTGCGCATTCTTCAGGGGAACCGGGTTGCCACCGGCGAGCGGGCCACCCTCTTTAATCGCGAGAGCCGTATCGTCCTCTCCGGCGCGGCCAAGGTTCATCAGGGACAGGATTTCATCCAGGGGGACGAGATCACCGTCTTTCTCAATGAGGACCGCAGCGTGGTCAGCGGTCCGCAGGGAACCCGGGTCAACGCCGTGATCCATCCCAAGAAAGATCAACCGTGAGCCGCCTCCTCTCTGCCCGTGGACTGTGCAAGAGCTACCGGGGTCGCGAGGTCGTCCGCGGGGTCGATATCGATGTCCGCTCCGGTGAGGTTATCGGTCTCCTTGGGCCGAACGGCGCCGGCAAGACTACCTCCTTTTACATGATCGTCGGATTGGTGCGTCCCGATCAGGGGCGGGTCATTCTCGACAATCTGGAGTTGACGGCCCTCCCCATGTACCAGCGGGCCAAGGCGGGGATTTCCTACCTGCCCCAGGAACCATCGGTTTTTCGCAAGCTGACGGTGGAAGAGAATCTTCTGGCCATCCTTGAACTTCTGGATCTCCCCGAGAAGGAGAGGGTGCGGCGCAAGGAACGGTTGCTGGAGGAGTTTCGTCTGACCCGGGTCGCCCGCAGTTACGGCTACGCCCTTTCGGGGGGGGAGCGGCGCCGGGTGGAAATTGCCCGGGCGTTGGTGATCGAGCCGGCCTTTATCCTCCTCGATGAGCCCTTTGCCGGGATCGACCCCATCGCCGTCATGGATATCCAGAACATTATCGCCCAATTGCGCCACGACGGCATCGGCGTCCTTATCTCCGACCACAACGTCCGCGAGACCCTGGGGGTCTGCGACAAGGCCTATATCCTCAACCAGGGCGAAGTTCTCGAATATGGTGAGCCCGCCGCGATTGCCGCCAGCCCTCGGGCGCGGGCAATCTACCTCGGAGAAAAGTTCCGTCTTTGAACCTTAACCGGCGCCCGGCAATAACGGCCCCACGCTAGCGGAAATCCTATGGCCCTGGAAATGCGTCAGCAACTGAAGCTGAGCCAGCAACTGGTGATGACCCCCCAGTTGCAGCAGGCCATCAAGCTCTTGCAGCTTTCGCGCATGGAGCTGGTCGATCTGGTGCAGCAGGAGCTGGAGGAGAATCCCCTCCTCGAAGAAGGGGCGGAGCTGTCCGAAGAGGCGACCGCCGAGGAAGAGATCGAGCGGATTCGCGAGCCGGAGGCGACGACCGCTGTCGACGCCCCGAATGAATCCCTCCCCGAGGTTTCGGGGGAGAACGAAGGCCTCGGCGATATCGACTGGAAAACCTACCTCGATGGTTACAGTCTCGGCGGCACCGCGGCCGACAACTTCGAGGAGGATGAAGATCGTCCTTCCTATGAAAATCTGCTGACCCGGCGGACCACCCTGGGCGACCACCTCCTGTGGCAGCTCGGCCTCTCCCCCCTGGTCGGTCATCGCCGCATCATTGCCGAGGAGATAATCGGCAATATCGACGACGACGGTTATCTGCAATCGACCCTGGAGGAGATTGCCGCCGCCACCGGCCACGCCCCCGAGCAGGTCGAACAGGTTCTCCAGCGGGTTCAGCAATTCGATCCGCCGGGGGTCGCCTGCCGCGATCTGCGCGAATGTCTCCTCATCCAGTTGCGTCAGCTGGGGATGGCTGGCACGTTGGTGGAAACGTTGCTTCTCCACCACGCCACCGATATCGAGAACCGCCGCTACCCCGCCATCGCTCGCGCCCTCGGGGTCAGTCTGGACGAGGTGCTCGGGGCGACCAAGGTCATCTCCGGTCTTGAACCGCGCCCGGGGAGACCTTTCGGCCAGGATGACGTGCACTATATCGTTCCCGATATCTTCGTCCACAAGATCGATGGCGAGTACATTGTCGTCCTCAACGACGAAGGTCTGCCCAATCTGCGCATCAACTCTTTTTATCGCAGTGCCCTCTCGGGTGGCTCGGGCATTGACCAGAAAGCCGGTGAGTATATCCAGGAAAAGATGCGCGGCGCCGTCTGGTTGATCAAGAGCATTCACCAGCGCCAGCGGACCATCTACAAGGTCACCAAGAGCATCGTTAAATTTCAGCGGGAATTCTTCGAAAACGGCATCGAGCATCTGAAACCCCTCGTCCTGCGCGATGTCGCCGAAGATATCGAAATGCACGAATCGACCATCAGTCGCGTCACTACCAGCAAGTACGTGCAGACGCCGCAAGGGCTCTTCGAGCTGAAGTATTTTTTCAACAGCAGTATCAGTACCACCGAGGGCGACAGCGTCGCTTCGGAGAGCGTCAAGAGCCGGATCAAGGAGATTATCGCCGCCGAAAGCCCGCGCAAACCCCTGTCGGACCAGAAGATCGTCGAATTGTTGCGGGACAAGGGGATCGACATCGCCCGGCGTACCGTCACCAAATATCGGGAAATGCTCGGCGTCGGCTCGTCGACCGAACGCAAACGCCTCTTCTGAGCTCGCCCCTGGCCACGGACCCGATCCTTTTGTCCGCGGCATTATGATTTCCGCCATCGATCACTTTGCCCAAATCGGCCCTTGGCCGCCGCCCCGGGCAGGGTTATACTTGTCACAAGCGAATGCAGCATCAAGCGGGGCTGGAATGGCCCTTATCCCAAGGAGGCTATGATTATGAAAATTGCCGTGACCTTCAGGCACATGGAAGTCAGCGAGCCGGTTCGGGCATACGTTGAGGAGAAACTCGCACGGGTCAAAAAGTACATCGACGAGCCGATCGATGCGCAGGTCACCTTCTCGGTCGACAAAAAAATACGGCATCATGTGGAAGTGACCCTGGTCGCCAAGGGGATTACCATCAAGGGCTCGGAAGAGACCAGCGACATGTACGCCGCCATCGACCTCGTCGTCGACAAGATCGAACGGCAGATGAAACGTTACAAGGAGAAGATCAAGGAACACAAGCCAGCCGCGGAGCGGGGACGCGAGGTGCACAAGACCGTCATCAGCGCCGAGAGCATCGAGGAAGGGGGGGGCGCGCCGGTGATCATTCGCACGCGCAGCTTTCCGGTCAAACCGATGGCGGTGGAAGAAGCGGTCATGCAGATGGACTTGTTGCACAAGGATTTTCTCGTCTACACCGATGCCTCCAGCGAAGAGATCAATGTTGTTTATCGCCGCAAGGATGGAAACTACGGGCTG
>MGTO01000074.1:20136-28004 GCA_001799485.1 Desulfuromonadales bacterium GWC2_61_20
ATCCGCCGCTATCGCCCCCGACCTGCGGTCGACCGGTAAGCTGGAGATTTTGTCCGAGCTTGCCACGACCCTGGTCAAGGTTGAGCCGGGCCTTTCCCGCGAAGAGATTCTCCGTGTCCTGTTGGAGCGAGAACGCCTCGGCAGTACCGGGATCGGTGATGGCGTGGCGATTCCCCATGGCAAACTGAAGCAACTGGATCGGCTCCTCATCGCCTTCGGTCGCCATCGCCAGGGAGTCGATTTCGATTCCATGGACGGCAAACCGACCCATCTCTTCTTTCTGCTGGTCGCCCCGGAAGATTCGGTGGGCATCCATCTTAAGGCCCTGGCCCGTATCTCCAAACTGCTCAAGAGTCCCGGCGTTCGCCAGCGCCTGGTCGCAGCCGGCGGGTCCGACGATATCCTCACCATCATCAACGAGGAAGAGGAGAAGTTGCCTTAGCCCTATGCCTGCCATGACCATTCAAGAACTGTTGGGGGAAAAGGAATCGGGGCTCGACCTTGAGTTGCTGGCCGGTTCGGGCGGCCTCCAGCACCTGGTCAATGTCCCCCGGATTCAGAAACCGGGGCTGGCGCTGGCCGGCTACACCACCAATCTGCACCCTGACCGCATCCAGGTTCTCGGTTCGACGGAACTGACCTACCTCGCCCAGCTCGATCCGAAGACGGCGGCGGCCAATCTCAAGGAGCTCTGCGCACTCGGCATCAGCTGTTTCATCGTCACCAAGGGGCAGGATCCTCCGCCCATGCTTCTGCGCGAAACCGAAGCGCAGGGCGTGCCGCTGCTGCGGACCCACCATCAGAGTTCGACCTTCATCTCCCTCATCACCAAATTCCTCGAAGAACGACTACTCCCCTCGACCACCCTCCACGGCGTCCTCGTCGACGTCCTGGGCGTCGGTGTGCTGCTCATGGGTAAAAGCGGCATTGGCAAGAGTGAGTGCGGTCTCGACCTGGTCCTGCGCGGGCACCGCCTCGTCGCCGACGATGTCGTCAAGGTGCGGCTGAAGCTGCCGGCGGTCCTCTTCGGTGAAGGGATGGATCTCCTCCACTACCACATGGAGATCCGTGGGTTGGGGATCATCAATATCAAGCATCTCTTTGGCGTGGCGGCGATTCGCGAGCGCAAGAAGATCGATCTCGTAGTCGAACTCCTCGAATGGGAGGCCGGTCAGGAGTATGATCGCCTCGGCATCGACGAGCAGAAATATGCCATCCTCGGCATCGAGGTACCCCTGCTGCGGATTCCGGTGCGGCCGGGACGCAATATGACGACCATTGTCGAGGTCGCTGCGCGCAACCAGTTGCTCAAGGAGATGGGCTACCACAGCGCTCATGAGTTCCAGGACCGCCTGGAACAGCGTATGGCCGAGATGGCCCAGCGCCATGCCCATATCATCATCGGAGACAATCTGGAGTAGGTTATGCGCGTCATCATCATTACCGGCCTCTCCGGGTCGGGAAAGAGTACCGCCGCCCGGGCGTTGGAGGATGACGGATTTTTTGTCGTCGACAACCTGCCGCAGAACCTGTTGCTCCCCTTTCTTGCCATGGGCGAAGGGGCGCTGGAACAGCGGCAGGATCTGGCGGTGGTCATCGATGCCCGCAGTCGGGCCTACCTCAAGGGGCTGGAAGAAAATCTCGCCGCCATCCGGGCCGCCGGGCACCGCCTCGAGGTCTTTTTTTTCGATGCCGACGACGAAACTCTCGGCCGGCGTTATTCGGAGACCCGTCGTCGTCACCCCCTGGCTCTGGAGGAAGGGGTGCAGGAAGGGATTCGCCGGGAGCGTCAGCTCCTCACCTCCCTGCGCAACCTCGCCACGGTGCTCATCGAAACCACCAGCCTCAGTCCTCACCAGCTTCGGGCCCAGGTGGTGAAACTGGTGCGCGGCGGGAACGATGCCGAACCGCTGCTGGTCCATCTGCAATCCTTCGGTTTTCGCTATGGCCTTCCCCCGGCCGCCGATCTGGTCATCGATATTCGTTTCCTACCCAACCCCCACTTCCTTCCCGAGCTGCGCGCCTCTTCCGGCCTCGATGTGGCCGTGCGCGAGTATGTTCTGACCCAGCCGACCTGCCGCGAGTTTTTGCAGAAATTCGAGGATCTTCTCGATTTTCTCCTCCCCCAGTACCGGCGCGAAGGGAAAAGCTACCTGACCATTGCCGTCGGTTGCACCGGCGGCCGCCATCGCAGTGTCGCCGTGGTTGAAGCCCTCGCCGGTTTTCTCTCTGTCCGCGGTCTTCTGCTGAAAACCCTCCATCGCGATATCGATAAAGGATAAGGGCATGATCGGTGTCGTCGTCTTCACCCATGCGCAGATGGGGACCGCACTCCTCGATGCCGTGCGCATGATCATCGGTCCCGTCGCCGGGGCCGCGGCCGTGGCTGTACGCCGGGAAGCCGGAGTCGAGGAACTGCGCCAGGAACTCGCCGCCGCTTTGGCCGAGGTCGGGGCGGCGGCGCATGGTGCCATCATCATGACCGACATGTTCGGAGGGTCCCCTGCCAACATCAGCACCGCTTTTCTCGAGCCGGGACGTATCGAAGTTCTTACTGGCGTCAACTTGCCGATGTTACTGAAATTTTTCAGCAGCCGCGGCAACTTTCCAGTCCCGGTTCTGGCGGCAAATCTGCGGGACCATGGTCGTCAGGGGGTGGTCCTGGCGAGTGATCTGTTGCCGCATGGCCAGGCGTGATTCGCCGGCAAAGGAAGCGAGTGCATGAGCATCATCCTGACACGTATCGATAACCGCTTGATTCACGGGCAGATCCTCGAGGCCTGGGTCCCGCACCTACAGGTCGATTGCCTCGTTGTGGCCAACAACGAGATTGCCGCCCAGACCTTGCAGCGAACCCTCATGGCCGCTGCGGTGCCGAAATCGATCCGTGTGGTGATCGCCTCTCTCCCCGTCGTCGCCGAGCTCTTCGTCCGCCACGAACTCGATGCCGCGCGGGTCCTGCTGCTTTTGGCCAATCCCGCGGACGCCCTGGCGGCGCATCGCGGCGGGATTCCTTTCGCCGAACTGAATCTCGGCAACCTGCACTATGCCGCCGGCAAGGAACGCTACTCCTGTACCGTGGCGCTCGATCAAAATGAACTCGACGATCTGCGCCAACTCGAGGCGGTCGGAGTCAGAATTACCTCCCGCTGCCTCCCGAGCGATGCCGATTGTGACTGGAAGAAGCTGCTCGACGGGGGGGGGCAGGCGTGACCGCTTCGCCGTGGTTACTCGGAGCGGGCGTGGCTGTCGTGAGCGGACTCGATCGCACCGCCTGTCTGCAGGGGATGCTGGCCCGACCTCTGGTCGCAGCTCCTTTTACCGGATGGCTGCTGGGTGCGCCTCTGGTCGGGCTGGAGATCGGGACCCTGCTCGAACTCCTCTGGCTCAGCCGGCTCCCCGTCGGGGCAGCGATCCCCCATGACGATACCCAGGTGGCCGTCGGCGCCACCGTTCTCGTCGTGACCGCCGGACCGCTGGCCGCGGGCCTGCGGGGCTTGCCCCTGGTCGTCCTCTGTCTCTTACTGGCCCTCCCTCTGGGCAAGCTGGGGCAATACTGCGATCGCTTTGCCCGCCAGCGCAATCAGCGGCTCATCGGCCGCACCGAGGTGGCCCTCGCCGCCGGACAACTCGGGGCCGTTGAAAGGAGCCACTTTTTGGGCTTGGGACATTTTGTCGGCGCCGCCCTGGCGAGTTATCTCAGTGTCGTTGCCTGCGGCACCCTGCTCCTCTGGCAGTTGGCTCCGTTACTGGCGCCGGTCTTCGTAGCGGCGGCTCCCTGGCTGCGGCTGGCCTTTTTTCTGGTCGGCAGTGCCGTGCTCATCAATACCTTGAACCTGCGTCGCGCCCTGCCGATATTTGCGACGTCGTTTGCTGCGGCACTTCTGCTCTTCTGGTTCTTTGCCGAGGTGTAATGGAAGCGACTCCTTTCCCCCGCGCCATCGTCCTGCGCCTCTTCCTGCGTTCCCTGCTGTTGCAGGCGAGCTGGAATTTCGAGCGCCTGCAGGGCCTCGGAGCCCTTTATGTCATGGCGCCGGCCCTGCGTTATCTTTATCGGGACGAAGACCTGGTCCGCGCCTATGGCCGGCACACGGAATATTTCAATACCCATCCCTTTCTCGCGCCGGCGGTTCTCGGGGCGACCCTGCATCTGGAAGCGGCGGCGGCCTCCGGGGAAGCAGTGGAGTTCCCGGTCAGTGAATTCAAGACCCTCCTCGCATCCCCTTGTGCTGCCATGGGTGACGCTTTCTTCTGGGGCGGGCTGCGGCCTCTGGCGGCCGTCGTGGCACTTTTTTTTGCCCTGAACGGAAGCCTCTGGGCTCCACTGGTGCTCCTGATTCTTTTCAATCTCCCCCACCTTTACTGCCGCCTGCGCGGGCTGCAGCTAGGGCTGAAACTTGGCGTCGGTATCGCCGGCGAGCTGCCGCGCTACGACCTCCCCGACTGGGCCGTCAGGCTCAAGCAGGTGACGGTCCTGCTCCTGGGGGTCTTGTGCGCTTTCGTCACCGTCACGACTCTGAGCGGGACGGACGGGCCCCACCTGGTTTATGTTCTCTTGCTCCTGCCGGCCCTGGCTGCGGTCGGTTGGTTGTGTCGGCTCAGTGTCTCACCCCTCTTGCTCATGCTCGGGGTGGCCACCGGCGTATTGTTCGTCTTTTATCTGCTGTCGTGACGGGAGGGTTATGCTGAAGGAGGAATTCACCATCCAGAATCGCCTTGGGCTCCATGCCCGGGCGGCGGCGCGACTTGTCCAGACGGTCAACCGTTTCCGCTCCGATGTCACCATCGAACGCGACGGCCTCGAGGTCAATGGCAAGAGCATCATGGGACTGTTGATGCTGGCGGCCCCCCAAGGGTCGAAAATCCTCGTCGCCGCCGGTGGCGACGATGCCGCCGAGGCGATGGCGGCAGTCAGGCAATTGATCGATGACAAGTTCGGAGAAGAATAATCCCGCTGGTGACCAGATCCTCATCGGCATCGGCGCTTCCCCCGGAATCGCCATCGGGCCGGCCTACGTCCTCAGCGGCAGTTGCCCGGTTCCGGTGGAACGGGCGATCAGTGCCGATGAGGTCGAGGGAGAGATCGCCCATTTCCGCCAGGCGCTGGAGCTGGCCCGGACGCAGCTGCGCGAGGTGCGGGCCCGGGTCCAGGACCAGACCCTGGCCGAGCATCTCTATATTATCGACACCCACCTTCTCATCCTCGATGACGAGATGCTTGTCGGCGGGACCATCACCGCCATTCGCGAGCAGTTCGTCAATGCCGAAGGAGGATTGCGCCGGACGTTGCAGCGCTTCCGGACCATCTTCGACAGCATCGAGGATGAATATCTGCGTGAACGGCGCAGCGACATCGATTTCGTCGGCAACCGCCTGCTGCGCAATCTTGCCGGCGTTGCCCATCATACCCTGCAACAGGTCGTCCGCCCCGCCGTGGTGGTCGCCCATGACCTCTCCCCGGCAGATACCCTCCTCATCGACCGTGAATTGGTGACCGGCTTCATCACCGATGTCGGCGGACGTACCTCCCATACTGCCATCCTCGCCAGAAGCCTTGGTATCCCCGCCGTCGTCGGGCTGGAGAGTGCAACCCTGCTCGTCCCTGCCGATGCGCCAGTCATTGTCGATGGCAGCGCCGGCGTGGTTATCGTCAACCCCACCGAGGCAACCTTCCGCGAATATCTCGGGAAAAAGCAGGTCTACGATTATCGCGAACGGGAACTCCAGGCCTTTCGCGACCTGCCGCCGGAAACCCTCGACGGACATCGGCTGACCCTGCGCGTCAACCTCGAACTGGCCGACGATGTGCCGCAGGCTCTGGCCAACCGGGCGGAGGGGGTCGGGCTCTACCGCACCGAATTCCTCTACATGAACCGCAGCGCTCCCCCCAGTGAGGGGGAGCAGCTGGCGATCTACCGCGAAATCGTCGAGCGCATGGCGCCGCAACCGGTGACGATCCGGACTCTGGATGTCGGTGGCGACAAACTGGTCAGCGAGATCAATCTGGCCGGTGAGGCCAATCCGGCTCTCGGTCTGCGCGCCATTCGCTTTTCCCTCAAGGAAGTCCGCCTCTTCCGCACCCAGCTCCGGGCCATCTTGCGCGCCTCGGCCCACGGCAAGGTGCGATTGCTGCTGCCGATGATCTCCGGGGTGGCCGAGGTGCGTGCCTGCCGCGATCACCTCGAACAGGCCAAGGCCGAGCTGCGGCAGGAGGGTCTCCCCTTCGACCCAGCCCTCCCTCTGGGGATCATGATCGAAACCCCGGCGGCCGTCTTCATCGCCGAACTGCTGGCGCGGGAGTGCGACTTCTTCTCCGTCGGCACCAACGACCTCATCCAGTATGCCCTCGCCATCGATCGGGGGAACGAGCATGTCGCCTATCTCTACAACCCCCTCCATCCCGCCATTCTCCGCGCCCTCGGGCAGACCTGCAGCGCCGGCCGCAAGGCGGGGATTGCCGTCGGCATGTGCGGCGAAATGGCGGCCGACCCCATGTGCGTGCCGGTGCTTCTCGCTCTCGGTTTCAACGAACTGTCGATGAACGCCGTGGAAATACCCCGGGTCAAACGCGTTCTGCGTCAGGTCCGCCATGCCGATGGCGTGCGCCTCCTGGAACGGCTCATGCAGCTCCCCACCGCCCGCGAGGTCAGTGAGTGTCTCGAAACCGAAATGGCGCGGCGCTTCCCCGAGCTCTTTGCCCGTTTCGGTCTGTAGCTCCGCCACGTAAAGCGCCACAACGTAAATCTTGACACCAGCGCGCTTTTGCCTTTAGGATACGGCGTTTTTTCACCTCGCAGCAGGAGAGTCCCCATGTCGATGAACGATTATCTTTTTACTTCCGAGTCCGTCAGCGAAGGTCATCCCGACAAGGTTGCCGACCAGGTCTCCGATGCCATCCTCGACGCCATCCTGGCCCAGGATTCCAAATCGCGCGTCGCCTGCGAAACTCTCGTGACCACCGGTATGGCCGTGGTTGCCGGCGAGATCACCACCAACGCCCGCATCGAATATCCCGAGATCGTCCGTCAGACCATCCGCGACATCGGCTACACCGACTCGGCCATGGGCTTCGATGCCGACACCTGCGCCGTCCTCGTCTCCATCGACAAGCAGTCCCCCGATATCGCCCAGGGGGTGACGGAAGGGGAAGGGCTGCACAAGGAGCAGGGGGCCGGCGATCAGGGGCTGATGTTCGGCTATGCCTGCAACGAAACCCCCGAGCTCATGCCGATGCCGATCCAGCTCGCCCACCAGCTGGTGGCGAAATTGGCCGCCGTGCGCAAGGCCAATATTCTTGATTTCCTCCGCCCCGACTCCAAGTCGCAGGTCTCCATCGCGTACATCAATGGTCTTCCGGCCCGTGTCGACACCGTGGTCATCTCCTCGCAGCACACCCCCGAAGTCACCCACAAGCGCATCGAGGAAGGGATCATCGAAGAGGTCGTGCGCAAGGTCATCCCGGCCCATCTCCTCGATGCCAAGACCCGCTACTTCATCAACCCCACCGGGCGTTTTGTCGTCGGCGGCCCTATGGGCGATTGCGGCCTGACCGGGCGCAAGATCATCGTCGATACCTACGGCGGCATGGGGCGCCATGGCGGCGGTGCCTTCTCCGGCAAGGACCCGAGCAAGGTCGACCGTTCCGCCGCCTATATGGGACGTTACGTCGCCAAGAATCTCGTTGCTTCCGGTCTCTGCGACCGTTGCGAAGTGCAGGTGGCCTACGCCATCGGCGTTGCCCAGCCGGTTTCGATCATGGTCCATGCTTTCGGCACCGGCAAGATCTCCGAGGATCGTCTCGCCGAACTGGTCGCCGCCGAGTTCGATATGCGTCCGCGCGCCATTATCGAACAGCTCGACCTGTTGCG
>MGTO01000075.1 GCA_001799485.1 Desulfuromonadales bacterium GWC2_61_20
AATCAAATTACGGACTACGCATGTAGAAGCTTATCGTGAAAGATTTTCGGACGCGGGTTCGATTCCCGCCACCTCCACCATTTAACCAAAGGCCCCGGCAATTCTGCCGGGGCCTTTGGCGTTGGCGCCGACTGCCCGCCGCCGCAACCGGCGCCGGCGGGCCGCAAGCTCCACTGACGCCATGGCGGTGTCCCTCTATTCCCAGATCAGGGCGTCCTCCGCCTCGTAACCGCGGAGCGGCTCGGTGACGGGAACGGTCACCGGCTGCGGCAGCGGCCGACCGGGGAAGCCGCCGGTGAGGAGCAGACCGAGGATCAGCGGCATGGCCCGGTAGGCGAGGTAGAGGTTGCAGGGGGGGCAGTACGGCTGGTCGTGATTGTCGAGGGACTCGCCGCAGTGGCGACAGTGGAGGTAGCGGATGGCGGCCATGAGTGACTGCCTTTCTCCCTCCCCTTTTTTGGCAGGCGTGACGCCGATGGCATGACAGCGGGGGGTAACCACTCCCCGGCATAGATTAACTATACTCCGCGACTGTCCCTGCGGCCAGTCGTCCTCATTAAATATTTGCTCGCCGCGCGCCGACGATGCGTTATCTTTATAAATAGAAGGGAATTTTTTACCACCAGGGAGGACGACCATGACCAAAGGGCGCATGGAGGCGTTCAGCGACGGGGTGATCGCCATCATCATCACCATCCTCGTCCTCGAACTGGAGATCCCCCACAGCGCCGGCAGCGAGGCGCTGCGGCACCTCTTTCCCAAGTTCCTCTGCTACCTCCTCAGCTTCGTCTACCTCGGCATCTACTGGAACAATCATCATCACCTGCTCCACGCCAGCAAGCAGGTCAATGGCCGCGTTCTTTGGGCCAACCTCCATCTCCTCTTCTGGCTCTCCCTGATCCCCTTCGCCACCGGCTGGATGGGGGAAAACAACTTCGCCCCGCTCCCCGTCGCCTTTTACGGTGGCATCCTTCTCGGCGCCGCCATTGCCTACTTCGTCCTCGCCCACGTCCTCATCAGCCTGCACGGCCGCGATTCGACCCTGGCCCGGGCCTTGGGGCGCGATGTCAAGGGGAAGCTGTCGATGGCCGCCTACGCCGTGGCGATCCCGCTGGCCTTTGTCAGCGCCTGGCTCGCCAATGGTCTCTACATCCTGGTGGCGGTGCTGTGGCTGATCCCCGACCGGCGCATCGAGCGGGTGGTGGAGTGAGGCGCACAAAGCACTCTATTCTGCACCTGGAAGCCGTGCGCTTGCCCGCCATTGGTCTGCGCACATGAACACTTCTTTACTGAGCGTATTCACGTAAATGCTCGAATTCGCGCATTTTTGTGAATATTTTTTTGACTTAATCCGGCGATTGGAGGTATAACCGCCCCGTGCCGAGCAATACCGGCAGTGGTAAACGATAATACTAAACCATCCGCGAGGATGGGACGGAAAGCCTAGGGTCTCCAGCAGACAGCCGGGTCGCCGAAATATCACAGTCGATATTCGGGCGACCCGGTTTTTTCGTCTCCGTACGCGGGGAAGGGCCGGGGTCGAGGAAGTGCGGTGCTCCCTCCATGACGCTGAGCGCTCAGCGTCCGGCGGGACAACGCCAACAGGTGATAGACGATAATACTCAACCATCCGCGAGGGTGGGGCGGAAAGCCTAGGGTCTCCAGCAGACAGCCGGGTTGCCGAAATATCACACGATATTGGGCAACCCGTTTTTTGTTGCCGTTTAAGGCGCCCCTGCCCGGATTTCAACGGGACGGGCACAACCGCAGGAGCAACCAGGGGGCTGTCGTGGCCGCCCGCAGTGCTGCTCCAGTCTCTGTCAACAGCGCGGCTCCACCCGCAAGTGGGGTCGCCCCCAAAAAGGAGATCTTATGCAAGCCGAAACGAACATTGCCGAAGTGGCCAGCAGCACCTACGTGATTGGCGTTCTCGCCGTGACTGGTATCTTTGCCGTTCTTTCCGCGCTTCTTATCGCCTGGCCGGCCCTGGCCTACCTGAGCACCAAGCTTGTCTAGACAGAAACCGTACGGATTACCTTGCGGGGCGCGGCGTTCATCCGCGCCCCGTTTCTTTGGTTCTGGAGCGGGGGCGATCCCCGCACAACCGGCCCTAAGTCGGCCCCGTTCTCGCCGAATTTCGCGCCCCCTGGTGACCGCACCGCCCGGCATTGGCACCGTCGGTGCGAACCCTAGCCGAGGGCCGCGCCGGAGCGGCGGCTCGGCCTGATTTGGCGATGACGAAGGCCAGCAGGCCGGCGAGGAGACCGCCGGCGTGGGTGGCGACGATCGGCACGCCGATGTCGCCGAAGTGCCACTGCTGCAGAAAGGCGGTGCCGGTGTAGAGTTCCCCGGCGGTTTTTGTCACCAGCCCGGCGAGAATCAATACCCCTAGTTGTTTCTGTTCGCTGTGCCTGCAGAGTTCCAGGGCCGAGATTGCCAGCAGACCGTGCGCCGGGCCGGAGAGCCCGCACAGGCCGAAGCGGGCGATCTCAGGGTCACAGAGGAGCGGTAAGAGCAGGCTCCCCGTCGTTACTGCGAGCAGATAACCGAGTCGAAGCCGGAGGGAGGCGGCTTCCAGCCCGCGATAGAGCAGGAGGAAGGCGACGCCGTCAAGGAGGAGGTGGTAGCGACTGACGTGCGCCCAGGGCCAAGTCGCGACGCGCCACCATTCGCCGCCGGCGATGGCTGCCGGGTCGAACATCAGGGCCCGCGTTGGCTCGTTGCCGAGGAGCAGGCCGATGTTCGCCAGCAGGAGGAGTCCCAGCCAGCCGTATATCTCCCGGCCACGGGCGGGGTCTTTCTCGCGCCGAGGCGCAGTGACAGCTGGCGCGGCGGGCAATATGGTAGCGAAATCGGGCATTGCTTCCTCCTGACGCTGACTGGGTGCGGCGACCGCGGTCGCCGCACCCCGATGGCGTGCCGAATGTATTACTGCTGTTTCTTGCGCCGGTTCAGCCAGGCGGCGAGGGGGATGACCAGGATTCCGACCGGCCCGGAGCCGTGGCCGATACCGGGGGAAGGGCGGTTGCTGAAGGTGCTGCCGTTGTCGGTCCGGTGGTTGGCGACCGGCTGGGTGGCGCGCTGCTGCTGCGCTGCGCGTTCCTGCTGCACCCGCTCGGCATTGCGGTTGCCAAGTCCCTGGCTCTCACGGACGTCGTCGGTGACGACCAGCATCGAGGTGTAATCGGTGACCAGTGAATAGTTGACCCCGAGTTCGGTCACCTGCTGCCGCAACTCTTCCGACTCCCCCTCCTCGCGAATCTTCTCCATCTTCTCATCGATCCTGGCCAGGGCCCAGAGGCGTTCGAGTTCCGGATTGTCGGTCGCGACCTCCGGCAGGGTCGCCTGGGTCCGCCAGACCTGTTCCTGCCCGGAGATCTTGGCGGTCATGGTGATGGCGACCTCGCCGGCCCCCCGGTAGCGGCCGAACTGCACCGCCTGTTGGCCGAGGTAGAGGTTGCCGATGGCCTGCGGGGTGAGATCGGTTACGCGCTCGCCGTCGATGGTGATCTTCACGTCGTGCAGGTTCTGGTACAGCACCTTGGCCTTGGCCTGGAGCAGGCGGCCGCCGATGTCGTCGCTCTCGGAGAGGTTCATGGCAAAGCCGCCCGACTCCTTGGCCAGCCGCTCAAGGAGCGGCTGATTGGCGCTGTTGCCGATGACGAAGGTGAAGAGACGGAGGTCGCAGTTCTTGAGCAGGTTGAGGAAGTCGCGGTGGGTGGTGGGGCCGACATTGGCGACCCCGTCGGTGACGAGGATCACCCCGGAGGTGCGGTCGTCGTCCAGGGGGCGATAGGCCTGTTCCAGCCCGGCAAAGAGGTTGGTGCTCCCCCCCGCCTGCAGGGCCTGGATGCGGGCCAGCCAATCCTGCACTGCCTGCGGGGTTGCCGCGATGTAGCCGCCGGTCAGGTCGCGGGCGTTGTCGTTGAAGGTGACGATGCGGAAGCGGTCGTTGGGGCGCATCTGCCCGAGGACTTTGCCGACCCCCTTGGCCAGCGTCGCCAGTTTGCCGCCGTCCATGCTCCCCGAGACGTCGAGGACGAAGGTCCAGTCGCTTCCTTCGGCGATCGGTCGCAGGTCGGCGGCCGGGGTGACTACCAGCATGAAAGTGCCGTCGCTCTTCTGGTCGGCCTTGTAGGGAACGAGTTCAACCCGCGCCGGGACGCTGTCGTCGAGGCGATAGTAGAAGACGATGTCCCGGTTCAGCGCCGCTCCTTGCGGAGAGTCGATGACGACATCGATGACGTCGCCGTTGCGCTGGATCACCGCTTCCTGGTCGAAGCCGGGGAGACGCACCTCCTTGACCGGAAAGGCCGATTTGAGCTGGAGGTGAAAGGTGAAGGGGCCGGCGACCTGAGCGTCCACCGCCCAGAAGGCGAGGCGTTCCTCGTCGACATTCCCCTCGGCCAGGGGATAGAGGTAACGGCCGATGTTGAGGTCGATCGTCAGCGGCTGGTAGTAGACGAGACGGACGCGGATGTCGCTCTGGGCGGGGATGTTGCCGACCTTGACGTCGAAGGTCCGGTAGTCGTTCTTCTCGGCCAGAGCGGCTTGTTTGCCCTGGGCCTTTTGCTCCTCGTAGATCTGTGTTGCCCGCTCCCTGGCGACCACTTCGCCGAGAATCTCCTGGCCGGCGATCCACAGCGACAACTCCGAGAGGCTTGCCTGCTTGGGCAAGGGGAAGGAGTAAAGTCCCTCGATCGGTGCGGTGCCGGAGTTGGCAAAGGTCTGGTCGACCTCGGTGCGGACGAAACCGTTGTTGATGGTGACATCGACCCGGTGCGAGGTGATCGCCAGGCCTGACTGGTCACCGCCCTGGACCGGTTTGAGCAGTCCGGCGGCGCAGGAGAGGTTGGCCAGCAGCACCAGCAGGGCTGTCAGCAGGGGGATGGTGCGAGACGATGTGCGGCGGTTGCGCATGGTGTGCCTCCTTGGCAGGTTGTTGTACCTTCCCCCCTTCGCAGAAGACATGCCAAGACCTGCAATTCCGGTTAACCGCCTGTAATCGCGTTGTTTTCTGTTCGCGGTGGATGAACAGGCTGTCATCCGACGATGACAACGGCAGACACAGTATGTTTGCTAGTTATACATTTTATGCCCATCTGGCAGCGGCAGAGATGCGGCGGGGGGGGGCGGCACGGCTCGAAGATTTAGCTGACAGCTAATTGCTGAAAGCTGCTTTCGAGTGGGGGCTTGAGATGGATAAAGGGTTGTCGGGATCGATAGCGCCGCCGGTCAGCACTGTGCTGATCTGGCGGTTTTTTTGTCGGCTTG
>MGTO01000076.1 GCA_001799485.1 Desulfuromonadales bacterium GWC2_61_20
ACTGGCTTTACGGCGGCACCGGCATGGATACCTACATTGTCGGCGAGGGGATCAATCATCTCATCGACGAGGACCGCCTCGGCATCATCAAGGATCAACAGGGCAACGTCCTCAACGGCGGCGTCTGGCAAAAGGTCGGCACCGGCCAGTATCAGCAACTCGTCACCGCCACCACGGCAACCATGAACTCCCCCTTCACCATCCAGCTCGGCGAGGGCCAACAGGTGGTGCTGGAAAGTTTCACCAGCGGCGATTACGGCATCACCCTGGTCGATTCAATCCTCCCCGCGACAACCGCCGACACCACCCTCATCGGCGCGGCAGATGTCGACGACACCCTCGGCGACACCGGCGGCAACGACCTCATCCAGGGCTTGGGCGGCGACGACCTGCTCTATGGCGGCGCCGGCGGCAACGACCGCCTCGAAGGGGGCGCCGGGCGCGACAACCTCCAGGCCGGCGACGGCGACGACGTCCTGGTCGGCGGGAGCGAGCGCGACATCTTCCTGGCCAACTTCGGCAGCGACCGCCTTTATGCCGACGAGGAACTCAGCGTCGCCGCGGCGGTGGCGCAAGGCGAAGGGACGGCCAGCGGCCTGCAAGGCGAGTGGCTCGACGGCCGGGCCGGGGACGACACCGTGGTCGGCGGCGCCGGGGATGATCTCCTCCTCGGCGGGCGCGGCGACGATATCCTCATCGGTGGCGCCGGCAACGACAATATCGACGGCGACCTCGAAACAATCTCCGTCGGCCGCGACTGGGTGGCGACACGCAGCGTCGGCAACAACACCTATTCCACCAGCTACAGCCACGCCGCCATCATCGATCCGGGCGAGGGCGGGAACGACGTCATCTATAGCGGCGGCGGCGACGACTGGGTCAACGGCGGGCGCGGCAACGACTGGATCGACGGCAGCGACGTGCTGGTCGTCGGTTTATCGCATTTTTCGTGGTACCTTGAAGCCGCTTGAACAGGAGGAATAGACGATGATCGGTTTGTTGATGTTGCTGGCTCTCGGTCTTTATCTGGCGATTTCGGCAGGGGTGGTGATGTGGACGGTGCGCTGGGCCAAACGCAACGGCCGCGGCGTCTGGCGTTGGGGGATCGCCGCCGGTTTTCTCATGTATCTGCTGGTCTTCTGGGACCACATTCCGACCCTGCTGCTGCACAAGTATTATTGTGCCACCAAGGCTGGTTTCTGGGTCTACAAGACTCCGGAACAGTGGAAGGCCGAGAATCCGGGGGTGGCGGAGACGCTAACGTGGCGGGATAGTTTGTCTCGATACGATCAAACTGGTGTCACGCGAGGATATAAGCTGAATGAAAGGTTTGTCTGGATTGATCAAGTGGAGCATGCGTCAATTCTTCCTGTGCGACTTACTCAAGAAGCCATTGTGGATATTAAAACAAATGAAACTATGGTCAAACGAACCATTGTTGGATCAGGATATGGTGTTTTTCCTGTGGGCGGTGACGACTGGAAAGTACTAAAATTTTGGGTTAAATCCGATTCTTGCGTTCCATATCAACGTGAATTTAGCAATTTCAGAAATAAATTTCATCAACTTGGGAGAGAAGTGAAATGAGCGATCTGAGCAAGTTCGATGACATGGCGTCTTTGTCCGAAGCTAGCTATGTATTATTTGACAAATTACAAAATGATTATTCGACTAGCGCTGTCGAAAAAGCGCTAATTGACCCAGATTTTGCCGGGCGATTCTCCCCCGCTCAAGCCGCCGACTTCGTTGCGAAGTGGGAGGTCGTTTCACACCAGCCAAACACCGAAAGCGGATTTTCGGCGACACTGTTCAGAAACAAGGTAAGTGGTGAATACGTCTACGCAGCTCGCGGCACAGAAGAGTTTGGTTTAGATCTCATCGCAGCGGATCTTGGCGACATTGTCATTGACGGTCTAGCAATGGGGCAGATCGTCGATATGTACAACGACTGGCAACGCATCAACACGCCGGAGGGACTAAGCTACCAAGCAGCACGGCTGGTGTTATTGGTGCAAGAGACCGAGCTGCTTCGCGCATATACAAACAGCTTGGAAGGATCGGGTTCATATCTAACCGAACTGCGAGCGCGTACCGATCTCGTTATCGACGATCCTTCGGGACAGGTTTATCGGGTGGTACTTGAACCATCAACCAGTGTTTTCAGCGATGAGCGGGCGCTGGGGGCCGGAGCGTTGACCGGCCCGGTCCCCCTCACCGTTACCGGCCACAGCCTGGGCGGACATTTGGCGGTTGCCTTCACCCGTCTCTTCCCCGAGACCGGCGCCGAGGCGGTCACCATCAACGGCGCCGGTTATCCGACCGGCATGCTCCCCGGCTTGAGCGGAAACGCCGAAAGTAACATCGACAACCTCTTTGCCCGCTTGGACGGTGCGGATGCCTTCGATCCCACGAAGATACAGAATCTCTTCGGTTCCGCCGCGCCTGAAATGGTGACAATGAATAGCTCCTTGGGGTTGGTGCAACAGGGTAGTCATAATGAGGTATATATCGAAAGCTGGAGCGCCTCGAATGTTCTTGGACATGGATCAGTCCAAATGACCGACGCTCTGGCGGTGTGCGACCTCTTCATCCGCCTTGACGATCGCCTTCGCACCGCGACCCCCAGCGAAGCTCTGGCTGCGCTCAAGCCGCTTTTTGAAGAAGCAACCAGCAACAAACTCTGGACCTTCGAGAGTCTGGTCAACGATCTGGGCGAACTTTTTGTGGCCGACTTTGTACCGTTGACCGTGGCACAAGCCGGCGACCGCGAGGCTCTGTACAATCGGATACACCTGATCCGCGAGGCCCTCCCCGCCCAAGGTTTGCAAATCATCGCACTGGCCGACCTCCCCGCCGACGTCATTGCTACCCGCGCCGCGACCGATATCGCCTTCCGTTACGCCCTCCAGCAACTCAACCCCTTCGCCGTCACCGGCGACGCCTCCCTCTACGCCGCCCACAACAGCAGCGGCGAACTCGACCTGCTCGACCCTGCCACCGGCTTAGGCTCGCTGAGTGCCGCCTGGCTCGCCGATCGCGCCGAGATGTTGTACTGGAAGCTACAGGTCGCGACCGCCGACGCCCTGGCCGACGGGAGCAACCCCTTCACCGACAACGGTGCCCCCGAGGTCGAATTCCAGGATCGCAACAGCCACCTCAACCTTTCCCTCGGCGATCCGGACGGAGGGTATGAAGACCGGCGGCGGATTATCTTCGGCGGGGAGCAGGCCGATATGCTTATCGGCGGCAACAAGGATGACGGGCTTTATGGGGCTGCCGGTGATGACATCCTCGCTGGAGAAAGCGGGAATGACTACCTTGAAGGCGGGGTGGGGCGGGATACCGTGGACGGAGGCAGTGACGACGACACCATGGTCGGCGGGAGCGGAAACGACCTCTACCAGATAATCACCGGTGGTGGTCACGACACCATCATCGAAACTCGCGAAGCCGACGGCCTGCTCCACGGCGTCATTCGCATCAATACGGGCACACAGTCCTACAACGCCCAAGGCCTCTTCCTCCAGTCAGCCGAAGCGACCAACACCTGGTACGGAGATAACGGCCTGACCCTGGTGCAGGGTTTCACCTGGAAACTCCTCATCCCCGGCGGCGGTTCCATCGATCTTGGCCCGGAGCTGAAGAGCGGCGACTTCGGTCTTTTTTTCGAGAAGGCGCCGCTCCCCGCAACGACCGCCGACACCACCCTCGTCGGCGCGGCAGATGTCAACGACACCCTCGGCGACACCGGCGGCAACGACCTCATCCAGGGCTTGGGTGGCGACGACCTGCTCTATGGCGGGGCCGGCGGCAACGACCGCCTCGAAGGGGGCGCCGGGCGCGATAACCTGCAGGCCGGCGACGGCGACGACGTCCTGGTCGGCGGGAGCGAACGTGACATCTTTTTGGCCAACTTCGGCAGCGACCGCCTGTACGCCGACGAGGAGCTCAGCGTCGGCGCGGCGGTAGCGCAAGGCGAAGGGACGGCCAGCGGCCTGCAAGGGGAATGGCTCGACGGCCGGGCCGGGGACGACACCGTGGTCGGCGGCGCCGGGAACGATCTCCTCCTCGGCGGTCGCGGCGACGACATCCTCATCGGTGGCGCCGGCAACGACAATATCGACGGCGACCTCGAAACGGTCTCGGCCGGCCGCGACTGGGTGGCGACCCGCAGCGTCGGCAGCGGCACCTATTCCACCAGCTACAGCCACGCCGCCATCATCGATCCGGGCGAGGGCGGGAACGACGTCATCTATAGCGGCGGCGGCGACGACTGGGTCAACGGCGGGCGCGGCAACGACTGGATCGACGGCGGCAGCGGCGCCGATGTCCTGTCCGGCGCGGCGGGGAGCGACATGCTCTTTGGCGGCGCCGGCAACGACAAACTCTTTGGCGATGCCAGCGACACCCCCCTGGCCGAGCAGGGGGACGACTACCTCGACGGCGGCGACGGCGACGATACCCTCAATGGCAGCGGCGGCAATGATCAGCTCTACGGTGGGGTTGGCAACGACACCCTCGTCGGTGGGAGCGGCGACGATAGCCTCGACGGCGGGATTGGCAACGACACCCTCCAGGGCGGTACCGGCAACGACCAGCTTGCAGGCGGGGCCGGCGACGACTACCTCTTCGGCGATGACAATAACGATACTCTCAATGGTGGTGACGGCAGCGATTACCTCAGTGGCGATGCCGGCGATGACACTCTTGACGGCGGCCTCGGTGACGACCAACTCTTTGGCGGGACCGGGGTGAACCGTCTCGATGGCGGCGACGGCAATGATCAACTCTTTGCCGGGGATGAAGGAGACACCCTGAACGGCGGCAGTGGCGTCGACTTTCTCCAAGGGGGGGTCGGGAACGACTCCCTTGACGGCGGCGCCGGCAACGACCAGCTCATCGGCGGCAGCGGCAACGACAGCCTGCTCGGCAGCGACGGCATTGACAAACTCACCGGCGGTGCCGGCGACGACCAGCTTTCCGGCGGGACGGGGGATGACACCCTCTACGGCGACAGCACCTTGGCTGGCGGGACGAATGACGGCGCCGATACCCTTTACGGCGGTGACGGCAACGACTCTCTCAACGGTGGCGGCAAGGACGATACCCTCTACGGCGGCAATGACCGCGATTATCTCTATGGCGGTGACGACAACGACACCTTGTACGGTGAGGCGGGAAACGACACCCTGATCGGTGGCGGCGGCGTCAACATCCTCGATGGTGGGACAGGCAACGACTCGCTTTATGGTGGCGACGTCGCCGACACGCTTATCGGCGGGCAGGGGGCCGATCTGCTCGACGGCGGCAGCGGGGATGACATCTACCGTTTCGCCGCCGGGGACGGCGAGGACATCATCTCCACCAGCAATATCAGCGTCGCCAGCCACATCGAGTTGGTCGGGATCAACCCGAGTACCGTGCGGATCGAGACGGTGGCGAACATATCCTCGCCCGCCACCCCGTCGCTACGCATCGACTACGGCCCCGGCGACAGCATCCTTATCACCGACGGGGAGGGGGTCATCGATTCCATCGTCTTCGACGGCGGTGTCACCTTCACGGTGGCGGAACTACTGGCACAGACCGTCCCGGCCAATCATGCACCAGTAGTCGCCGCCCCGGTCGATCTCGGAAGTCTGGTTCAGGACGGCAGCCGAACCATTACCACCGCGCAGTTGCTCGCCGCCACCACGGATGCCGATGGCGACAACCTCAACGTCACTGACTTGACCACCGATTCCGGCACCTTGACCGACAACAGCAACGGCAGCTGGATCTATCGACCCGGGAACGGTTTCAGCGGCGCAGTCCACTTCAGCTATACCGTCTCCGACGGGACCGTTGGCGTGGCGGCGAATGCCGGGTTGATGGTGGCCGGGGTCAACCATGCCCCGAGCACCGCCTTTTTTACTGATCTCGGCTCCGTCCTAGACAACGAAACCCTGACTATCACCACCGCGCAGCTACTCTCCGGCGCCACGGACATCGATGGCGACAACCTCAGCGTCACCAATCTGTCAGTCTACAATTACGGCACTTTGACTGATAACAATGACGGCAGCTGGACCTTCCACCCCATGAGCGGGACGGCGGGGGGGACGATGCTCCTCACTTACACCGTTTCCGACGGAATCGCCGGCGTGGCAACGTTTGCCATGATACAGGTGGAAGAGTTTGTACCAATCCCGACCACGGTAATTCAGGGAAGCATTGCCAACAATTTTCTCAGTGGGACAGTGGGCATTGACGCCATCTATGGCGAAGGAGGAAATGATTCCCTCACCGGCGCCGCCGGCAATGACCTCCTTGTCGGCGGGGCGGGGGAGACCATCTACGTCTTCAATCGCGGCGACGGACGCGACAACCTGGTCGATTTCGGCGGTAGCGACACCATCGTCTTCGGCGTGGGAATAACGCCCGAAGACATTCGCTTCGAGATGGCAGACCTGGGCAACCACGCTCCCGCCTTCAGGGTGTTCATAGGCAACGGGACCGACACTATCGCCATCTACCAGGGGGAGGACGGCGTCATCGAGAACTACCGCTTCGCCGACGGCACTGTCCTTAGCCATGGCGAGATCGTCGCTCGTCAGGACGGCTTGGCTATCCCGCCACCGTCGACGACATCATTGGAGATCGTCCAGATCGGAGAGATACTGACCATCGGTGGTGTTAGTGACGACGTGATCTCGGCCAACGGGACAGACGAAATGGTGTTTATCCCCGGCAAGGGAGACGACTATTTGGGCATTTTCTCGGAGGGTACATGCCGCTATGTCTTTAATCTGGGGGACGGACGGGATTATATCTCCGCCAGGGCCGACTCCGACGAAACTCTCTACTTCGGTGCCGGCATCGATCCCGCCTCGCTACGCGTCGCCATCAACACTTATACCGCCGACATCTACTCCGGTGACAACGAAACCTACGGTTATGCGTACACTTATACCTTCCATGATCTGGTCATCAGCTATGGTGACCAGGGGGACCGCCTCTGGATAGACGATGGCGCAAATACCAAACTCCTCGATCGAATCGTTTTCGCCGACGGCACGGTGCTGGATAGTGCGGCGCTGCTGGCGCAGGCCGTCCCCTTCGATAGCACCACTGTAATCGTCCAGGGGGACGTTGCCAACAATGTCTTGGTCGGCACAACTGGCGTCGACGCCATCTACGGCGAGGGGGGGAATGACTCCCTCGCCGGCGGCGCCGGCAATGACCTCCTGGTCGGCGGAGGGGGTGAGACGACCTATGTCTTCAATCGCGGCGACGGCAGCGACATTTTGGTCGATTTTGGCGGCAGCGACACCATCGCCTTTGGCGCCGGGATCACTGCCGACGACATCCGCTTCGAAATGGCCGATGCGGGCAACCACGCCCCCGCCTTCAGGGTCGTGATCGGCGACGGCACTGACGCCATTGCCATCTATCGGGGGGAGAGCGGCGTCATCGAGAACTACCGCTTCGCCGACGGCAGCGTCCTCAGCCATGACGAGATCGTCGCCCGTCAGGGCGGCCTGTTCCTGCCGCCAACGACAACCGAACCGCAGGAGATCGTCCAGAACGGCGAGATGCTGATTATCGGTGGCGCCGGCGACGATATGATTACCGACGGCGGCACCGGCAAGGTGCTGTATGTCGGCGGCCAAGGGAACGACTTTCTCGATATCTATACTGAGGATGACTGCCGTTATGCCTTCAATCTGGGGGACGGCCTCGATACGATCTTCGGCAGTACCAATACCGACGAAACCATCTACTTCGGCACCGGGATCGATCCGACCTCGCTGCGCGTCGCCATCGACAGCCAAGACCTGGTCATCGGCTACGGCAACCAGGGCGACAGCATCCGGGTCCTCTACGGTGCCAACGAACTCCCCATCGAGCGCGTCGTCTTCGCCGACGGCACCGTACTCGACACGGCGGCGCTGATGGCACTGACCGTCCCGGGCAACCACGCGCCGGTGGTCGCCGCGGCGGTCGATCTCGGGAGCTTGGCCGAGGACGGCAGCCTGACCATCACCGCCGCACAGCTCCTCGCCACCGCCACGGACGCCGACGGCGATACCTTGACCATTTCCGGCCTGGGCACCGATTATGGCACCCTGACCGACAATGGCGACGGCAGCTGGATCTATCGACCCGCCAGTGGTTTCAGCGGCGCGGTCTCTTTCAGTTACACCGTCGCCGACGCAACCGGCGGCGTAACGGCGATGGCCGGGTTGACCGTCACCCCCGCCCCGGTCGCGATCCTTCAGGGGAACGGTGCCAACAACACTTTGACCGGCACCGACGGCAAGGATGCCCTCTATGGCGAGGGGGGCAACGATACCCTCGACGGCAGCGCCGGCCATGACCTCATCGTCGGCGGGCTCGGGGTCGATACCTTGCGCGGCGGCAGCGGCGACGACACCTTTTTGGTCGAGGGCAACGACAGCGCCTACGACAGCTTCGAGGGCGGTGCCGGGATCGACGCCATCGTCGGCGGCGCCGGCGACGACGTCATCCGCGTCCATCTCTTCAGCGGCGAGCAGACGGTAGAGATTATCGATGGCGGCGCCGGGGTCAACAGCGTCGCCGGCAACGCCGCCAACAACACCATCGACCTGAGCGGCACGACGCTTTTCAACATCGAACGCATCGACGCCGGCGCCGGCAACGACACCGTCAGCGGCAGCGCCGGCCACGACCTCATCGTCGGCGGCCTCGGGGTCGATACCTTGCGCGGCGGC
>MGTO01000077.1 GCA_001799485.1 Desulfuromonadales bacterium GWC2_61_20
GAGATGTTCGTCGGCGTCGGCGCCAGCCGCGTCCGCGACCTCTTCGTCCAGGGGAAGAAGAACGCGCCCTGCATCATCTTCATCGACGAAATCGACGCCGTCGGTCGCCATCGCGGTGCCGGTCTTGGCGGCGGTCATGACGAGCGCGAGCAGACCCTCAACCAGTTGCTGGTCGAGATGGACGGTTTCGAATCGAACGAGGGGGTCATCCTCATCGCCGCCACTAACCGTCCCGATGTCCTCGACCCGGCCCTGCTGCGCCCCGGTCGTTTCGACCGCCAGGTCGTCGTCCCCCGCCCCGATGTCAAGGGGCGGCGGATGATTCTCGACGTCCATGCCCGGAAAATTCCCCTCAATCCCGACGTCGACATGGAGGTGCTGGCCAAGGGAACCCCGGGCTTCTCCGGCGCCGATCTGGCCAACCTCATCAACGAAGCAGCCCTGCTTGCCGCCCGCGCCAACAAGAACCAGGTCGACATGGTCGACCTCGAAGTCGCCAAGGACAAGGTGATGATGGGGGCTGAACGGCGCTCCATGGTCATTACCGAAAAGGAGAAGAAGGTCACCGCTTATCACGAGGCGGGACACGCCCTCGTCGCCATGTTCATCCCCGGCGCCGATCCGGTGCACAAGGTCTCCATCATCCCCCGCGGCCGCGCTCTCGGCGTGACCATGTACCTGCCGGCGGAGGAGAAGTACAACGAAAGTCGTGACGGCCTCAACACCATCATTTGCACCCTCCTCGGCGGCCGTGTCGCCGAAGAGCTGATTTTTTCCAGTATCACCAGCGGCGCCAGCAACGACATCGAGCGCGCCACCAACATCGCCCGACGCATGGTCTGCGAGTGGGGGATGAGCGACAAGCTCGGCCCCCTGTGCTTCGGCGACAAGGAAGGGGAGATCTTCCTCGGCCGCGACATCGGCCACACCAAGAACTACAGCGAGTCGACGGCAGTGGAAATCGACAACGAGATCCGTCGCATCGTCACCGAAAACCATGCCCGCACCCGGACCATTCTCGAGGCCAATCGCGCAGCTCTGATCAAGGTGGCGGAAGAGCTCCTTGAGAAAGAGACCATCGACAGCGCCGATATGCGCCGGCTCGTCTTCGGCGAAGAAGCAGTCGTCCCGGCCCCTGCGGCGGCGACTGAGGCTCCGCCGGCGGACGCCGCCGCACCGGCGCCGCCGGCCTGATGACCCCTGCGGCGGCGGACACTATTCAGATTCTTGGCGGCCGCAGCTGTCGCCTCGTCCTCGATCGTCCCCATATCATGGGGATACTCAATGTCACCCCCGATTCCTTTTCCGACGGCGGCCGTTACCACTCCCTCGACCAGGCCCTGCGCCGGGGGGAGGAGCTGGTCGCCGCCGGCGCCGATCTCATCGACATCGGTGGCGAAAGTAGCCGTCCCGGCGCCCCGGCCGTCGACGAAGCGGAAGAGTTGCGGCGGGTGCTGCCGGTGATCGAGGGGCTGCACCGCCGCTTTGCCGTCCCCCTCTCCATCGATACCAGCAAGAGCGCCGTCGCCCGGGCGGCGGTGGCGGTCGGGGCCGAATTCGTCAACGACGTCAGTGGTCTGCGGGGCGATGCGGCGATGGCGGCGAGCGTGGCAGCGAGCGGCGCCGGGCTCTTTCTCATGCACAGTCGCGGACGCCCCGACGCCATGCAGCGCGACACCGTCTATGGCGACCTTATCGGCGAGATCCACACGTTTCTCCAGGAGGGGCTGGCTCAGGCGGCAGCGGCCGGCATCCCCCGGGAAAAGCTGGCCCTCGACCCAGGCATCGGCTTCGGCAAGAGCGTCGCCGGCAATCTCGCAATCCTCCGTCGCCTCGATCTCTTCCTCGACCTCGGGCGTCCCCTCCTCCTCGGGACGTCGCGCAAAAGTTTCATCGGCGCGGTGCTGGGGGAGCCTGATCCGGCGCGGCGGCTGCACGGAACCCTGGCTACGGTCGCCCTCGGCGTGGCGCGCGGGGCCATGTTGCACCGGGTGCATGATGTCGGCCCGGCCCGCGCCGCGGCGCTCATGGCCTGGGCGGTCTGTCAGGAATCTTGACCCTTTCCCAACCGGTTGCATGACGGGGTGAGCTTGCTATGAGCGGATTTCTCGAGAGTTTTTCCCATCTGCGCTGGCTTCTCGACCTCCTCGATATCGGGCTGGTCGCCTTCATCGTCTACCGCATCATCCTGCTGATCAAGGGGACGCGGGCAGTGCAGATGCTCCTCGGCCTCGCCGTTCTCGTCCTGATCTATTTCATTTCGCGCATGGCCGGGCTCTTCACCCTGCACTGGCTCCTCGACAACTTCCTCTCCTCCATTATCATTGTCATCATCGTCATCTTCCAGGCCGATATCCGCCGCGCCCTCATTCATGTCGGGCGTAACCCCTTCTTTGCCGAGATGTCCCCGGGCGAGGGGGAGGAGATCCTCGATGAAATCGTCAAGGCCTGTGTCAATCTCGCCAACAAGCGCATCGGCGGCCTTATCGTCATCGAACGGGAGACGGGGCTGAAGGATTTTCTCGAGGTCGGGGTCGAGATCGATGCCAGGGTTTCGAGCGACCTCATCACCTCCATCTTTCTCCCCTATTCGCCGATTCACGATGGCGCCCTGATCATCCGGCAGGGGCGGCTGGCCCGCGCCGGCTGTTTTCTGCCGCTGACGCAGAACCCCGATATCAGTAAAAATCTCGGCACCCGGCATCGCGCCGCCATCGGCTTGACGGAGATGGTCGATGCCGCGGTCATTGTCGTCTCCGAGGAGACAGGCAAGATCGCCGTGGTCATTGGCGGCAAGATCACCCGGGGTCTCGATTCGACGTCGCTCAAGCGCGTATTGCGTCGGCTTCTCGACCCGGCCCGCGGGCGGAAGGGGTAGGATGCTTAAACTCATTACGGAAAACTGGCAGCTCAAGGCCATCTCTCTCGCCTTCGCCCTCGTCCTGTGGTTTTCGGTCATGGGTGAACGCAAGCTGGAGATCGGCTTTACCGTCCCCCTCGAACTCAAGAATGTACCCGAAGGGATGATGGTGGCGAGCGAGGTGCCGAGTCAGGTCGATGTGCGCCTGAGCGGCCCGCGAACCATGCTTCTCAACCTCGGCCCGAAAGACATTCGCATTGCCGTTGAACTCAATGAACTGAAGCCGGGACTGACCTCCTTTCGCCGTCTCGAGGAGCGTCTCGATATTCCGGCGGGGATCAAGGTTACCCGCCTTTCCCCCTCCTTTGTCGATATCAAGCTCGAACGGATCCGCAGCCGCGAGATCCCGGTCAAGGTGGTCTTCTCGGGGAAGTTGGCCGAGGGCTATCGAGTGGCCCGGGTGGTGGTCGAACCGGCGACGGTCAATGTCGAGGGGGCCGATGGCGAATTGCGCGAACTCGCCGAGGTACAAACCGATGTCGTCGATCTTGGCGGGCTGAGCGCAGATCGCACCCTGACCGTTCCGATCAATTATCGTGGGCGCTATACCCAACTCAAGGGCGCCACGTCCGTCGAAGTAACGGTGGAAGTGGAGAAGAGTGCGACTGTGAAGAAAAAACCGAGGAGTTCGTAAAGGATGAAAAAATTGTTCGGAACCGATGGGGTACGCGGGGTGGCCAACATCCCGCCGATGACGACGGAGATGGCGATGCAGCTCGGTCGCGCCGCCGGCTATCTCTTCAAGAAAGGGGATTACCGCCATCGCATCGTCATCGGCAAGGACACCCGCCTCTCCGGTTACATGATCGAGAATGCCCTGGTCGCGGGGATCTGCTCCATGGGGGTCGATGCCCTCCTGGTCGGGCCGCTGCCGACCCCGGGCATCGCCTTCATCACCAACTCCATGCGCGCCGATGCCGGCGTCGTCATCTCGGCCTCGCACAACCCTTATCAGGACAACGGCATCAAGTTTTTTTCCCGCGATGGTTTCAAATTGCCGGACGAAATGGAACTGAAGATGGAGGAACTCATCTTTTCCGGCAAGCTCGACGCCCTGCGCCCCGTCGCCGCCGAGGTCGGCAAGGCCTTTCGCATCGACGACGCCCGCGGCCGCTATATCGTCTTCGTCAAGAATGCCTTTCCCCGCGATCTCGATCTCAACGGTCTGCGCATCGTCCTCGACTGCGCCAACGGGGCGGCCTACAAGGTGGCGCCGACGGTTCTGACCGAGCTTGGCGCCGAAGTCATTCCCCTCGGCGTCAGTCCCAACGGCACCAACATCAATGCCGGATGCGGCTCCCTGCACCCCGAAATCATGGCCGAGGCGGTCAAGGAACATCGCGCCCATCTCGGCATCGCCCTCGATGGCGATGCCGATCGCGCCATCTTTGTCGACGAGTTCGGCAACGAGGTCGATGGCGACCACATCATGGCGATCTGCGGTACCCATCTCCTCGCCGCCGGCAAGCTGGCCAAGAATACCGTCGTCGCCACGGTCATGAGCAACATGGGGCTCGACATCGCCCTGCGCCAGGCCGGGGGGAAGGTGGTCAAGACCGCCGTCGGCGATCGCTACGTGGTGGAGGAGATGCTGCGTGGCGGCTACAACGTCGGCGGCGAGCAGTCGGGGCACATGATCTTTCTTGAGCACAACACCACCGGCGACGGCATCATTTCGGCGCTACAGGTCCTGGCCATCATGCAGCGCACCGGCCAGAGTCTGGCCGAACTGGCTCGCGTCATGATCGCCCTGCCCCAGGTCCTGGTCAATGTCCGCGTCGCTAAACGACAGGATCTGCAGGAGATTCCCGCCGTGGCCAAGGTCATCGCCGCGACGGAGAAGACCCTCGGTGATACTGGCCGGGTTCTCATCCGTTATTCCGGGACCGAGCCGTTGCTGCGCATCATGCTCGAGGGCCAGGACAAGGTACAGATTTCGGCCCTGGCTCAGGAGATTGCCGCCGCCGTGGAGAAGCACCTCGGCGGCAAGAAGGAGGAGAAGAAGTAGTGGCCAAGCTCGGAGTCAATGTCGATCATGTCGCCACCGTTCGCCAGGCGCGGCGGACGACGGAACCCGATCCGGTGACGGCGGCGGCCCTCGCCGAACTAGCCGGGGCCGATTCCATCACCGTCCACCTGCGCGAGGACCGACGCCACATCCAGGACCGCGATGTCGAACTGCTGCGGCGCACGGTCAAGACCAGGCTCAACCTCGAGATGGCGGCGACGGATGAGATGGTCGGCATCGCCCTCAAGACCCTCCCCGATTGCGTCACCCTGGTGCCGGAGCGGCGGGCCGAGCTGACCACCGAGGGTGGGCTCAACGTCATCCATCACCGTCAGTTGCTGCAGCGCCAGATCGAGCTGCTGCGTCAGGGGGGGATCTGCGTCAGCCTCTTTGTCGATCCCGATCTTGAGCAGATCAAGGCCTCCCACCGCATCGGCGCCGATTATGTCGAGATCCACACCGGCGGTTATTGCGATGCCGTCAACGCCGAGCTGCGGCGGCAGGAGCTGGCCCGCCTCGACACCGCCATCCGGGCCGGGCGCAAACTCGGCCTTGGGGTCAATGCCGGCCATGGTCTCGATTACCGTAACCTGCGCGCCGTCGTTGCCCTCGGCGGTGTCGAGGAATTCAACATCGGTCACAGTATCGTTGCCCGCGCCGTCCTCGTCGGGATGGAGCAGGCGGTACGCGAGATGGTGGCACTGGTGCGCGGGGGCTAACGGTGGCCATCGCCGGGATCGGCACCGACCTCGCCCGCATCAGCCGTTTTCAGGCCTTTCTCGCCGACGGCAAGACGGCGCTCATCGATCGCCTCTTCTGCCGCGGCGAGCAGGCCTATGCCCTGCCGAAAAGGGGGGCCGCCGCGCATCTGGCCGCCCGCTTCGCCGCCAAGGAGGCCTTTTTCAAGGCTCTCGGCCTGGGCCTGCGCGACGGCATGACCTGGCACGATGTCGAGGTCGTGCGCAACGACCTCGGGCGCCCCTCCCTGCAGCTGACGGGACGCGCCGCCGCCATTCTTGCCGAGCGGAAAATCGTCGCGACTCATCTCTCCTACAGCCACGATGGCGATTACGCCGTCGCCACGGTCATTCTGGAGGAACCATGAAGCTGTTGACGGTCGCTGCCATGCGTGAACTCGAACGGCGCGCCATGGACGAGCTCGGTCTCTCCGGCGCGGTCCTCATGGAGAACGCCGGACGCGGCGTCGCCGATCTTATCTCTTCCCGCTATGGCGCCGCCTTCCCCGGCCCGCTGTTGGTCCTTGCCGGCAAGGGGAACAATGGTGGCGACGGTTTTGTCCTCGCCCGCCATTTGCGCAACCGGGGCTGGCAGGTGACGACGCTGGTCCTGGCCGAGGAAGACGCCGTCCGCGGTGATGCCGCGGTCAATCTGGCCATCCTGAAAAAGAGCGGCGCGCCTTTGCGTTTTGCTTCCGACCGGGCAACCCTGAACCTCGAACTCGCGGTTTTGCCGCCGCAGGGTCTGGTCGTCGATGCCCTCTTCGGCACCGGCCTCAACAGCGCCGTCAGCGGTTTCCAGGCGGCGGCCATCCACTGGCTCAATGGTTGCGGCGCGCCGGTGGTTGCCGTCGACATCCCGTCCGGGGTCGATGCGGGCACGGGACGACTCCTCGGCCCGGCGGTGCAGGCCGATCTGACGGTGACCTTTGCCTATCCCAAGGTTGGTCATGTTCTCCATCCCGGCGCCGGTCTTCTCGGCGAACTGACGCTGGTCGATATCGGTATTCCCGCCGCTTTCAGCGCCGCCTGTGTCAAGGATGCGCTGGTTCTGGTCGATGCCGCCGCCGCGGGCGAACTGCTGCCGCCGCGGCCAATCGCCGGGCACAAGGGGACCTTTGGCCATCTCCTTGTTGTTGCCGGCTCCTGCGGCAAGGTCGGCGCCGCTGCCCTGGCTGCCGCCGGAGGGTTGCGCAGCGGTGCCGGGCTGGTGACGGTGGCAACTCCGGCAGCGGCGCACCCGGCCCTGGCTGCCCAGTTGACCGAGGCGATGAGCGAGCCTCTGCCTGAGGCCGATGGCGTATTGGCGGCTTCGGCTCTGGCCCGCATCGAGACTTTGCTGACGGGCAAGGCCGCCGTCGCCCTTGGTCCGGGGCTGGGATTGGCGGAACCGACGACCAATCTGGTGCGACGGCTGGTCGAAGCGCTGCCCTTGCCCCTGGTTCTTGACGCCGACGGCCTCGGAGCCCTGGCCGGGGAACTTGCTCCCTTGGGCAAGCGCCGTGCCGGCAACACCATTCTCACCCCGCACCCCGGCGAGATGGCGCGGCTCTGCGGTCTCAGCGTGGCCGAAATCGAGGCCGATCGCATCGGGGTTGCCCGCGATTTCGCCGCCCGCCAGCGCGTCGTCCTCGTCCTCAAGGGGGCGCGCACCGTCATTGCCGCCCCCGACGGGCGCATCTTCATCAACGGCAGCGGCAATCCCGGTCTCGCCGCCGGGGGTATGGGCGATGTCCTCACCGGGCTCATCGGCGGGCTCCTCGCCCAGGGGCTGACCACCCTGGACGCTGCCGTCCTCGGCGTCTATCTGCACGGCGCCGCCGCCGACCGGCTGCGCGATATCATGGGCGATGCCGGCCTCATCGCCGGCGACCTGGCGCGCGAGCTGCCCTTGGCGCGACGAGCTCTTGCGCTCAAATGATCTCATCAGTTGTTATCTCGATTTATACCCGCTCAAAAAAATAACGCGCCGAAATCAGGAGGCATGAACGTATGTTGACCGCCCAGGAAATCATGACCCGTCAGGTCCACACCGTGACACCGGAGACCGCCGTCGAAGAATTGGCGCAAACCTTTTTGCGCACCGGTGTCAGCGCCCTGCCGGTGATCGATGGCGCCGGCAAACTCATCGGAGTTGTCACCGAAACCGACCTCATCGAGCAGAACAAACCGCTGCACATTCCGACGGTGATCGCCCTTTTCGACTGGGTCCTCTATCTCGAAAGCGAAAAGGAATTCCAGGCCGAAGTCAGTCGCATCAGCGCGCGCAAGGTCGGCGAGATCTGCAGTCGCGAACTGGTGACCTGCGCCCCTGACACCAGCGTCGGCGACATCGCCCGGCTGATGAGCGAGAAGAAGGTCCATCTGGTGCCGGTGGTCGATGGCGAGCGCCTGGTCGGCGTGGTTGCCCGTCTCGATCTCATCCGCACCATGGGGCGCTAGACGGTGCCAGGTTGGCAGGTGACGACGACGGCGCCCGAGGCGACGGCGGCCCTCGGCCACCGCCTCGGCACCCTGTTGCCGCCGACGGCTCTCCTTCTTCTCGAAGGGGAACTCGGCGCCGGCAAGACCTGCTTCGTCCGCGGCCTGGCCCGCGGTCTCGGGGTGCCAGAGGCGGAGCCGATCCCCAGCCCGTCCTATACCTTGATGAACCAGTACCAGGGGCGTTCACCCCTCTATCATTTCGACCTTTACCGGTTGCATGGTCGCGAAGAACTCGAGCAGATCGGCTACGACGACTACCTCGCCGGTTCCGGGGTGACCGTGGTCGAATGGGCCGAACGGGCCGGGGTGCCACCGCACGACCACCTGCGCATCGTCTTGCGCCATGCCGGGGAGGAGAGGCGGACCGTCGCTTTTGTCGCCAGCGGGGCGGCGTTCTCCGACGTCGTCGAGGCGTTGGCCCGAGCCTGGCCGGCAACGGGGGAGGAATTATGAAGGCCTACGATATCGCCGTCATCGGCGGCGGGCCGGGGGGGTATGTCGCCGCCATTCGCGCCGCCCAGGCCGGCGCCACGGTCTGCCTGGTCGAGCAGGAGCGGGTCGGGGGAACCTGCCTCAATCATGGCTGTATCCCGACCAAGGCCCTCTATGCCACGTCGGTGCTGCTGCAACGGTTCAAGGCTGCTGAAGACCATGGGGTGACCAGTGGTGCCATCCACTTCGATTTTGCCCGGGCCATGGCGCGCAAGGATGGTGTTGTCGAGAAGCTGGTCGGCGGGATCGAACAACTCCTCAAGGGGAACGGGGTCGATCTCTTTCACGGCACCGCCACCCTCGTCGAGGCTGGCCGTATTCGTCTGGCCTTCAGCAGTGGCGTCGGCTATCTGCAGGCGCACAACATCATCCTGGCCACCGGAGCTCTCCCCGTTGCCCCGCCGGTGCTGGCGGTCGACGGGAAAAATATTTTGACCAGCCGGGAAATTCTTGCTATGAAAGAGCGTCCGGCCTCCCTGGCCGTCGTCGGTGGTGGCTATATCGGCTGCGAACTGGCGGGAATCCTGGCGACTTTCGGGGTCAAGGTGACGGTGATCGAACAGCTCCCCGGCATTCTCGGGCGCAGCGATCGTCAGCTGGTGCGTGAAGTCGAAAAGGGGCTGCAGGGGCTCGGGGTCGAGATCCTTACCGGCACCGCCGTCGAGGGGGTGACGACGACGGCTACGGGGCTTGACCTGCGCCTGAGTGGTGGCCGGCGGTCGGCCGCCGCAAAGGTTCTGGTCGCCGTCGGGCGGGCGCCCAATACCGCCGGGCTGGGTCTGGATGCGGTCGGGGTGGCCCGGGAACGTGGCGCCATCGTCGTCGATGCCGGCATGCGCACCAACGTCCCCGGCATCTTTGCCATCGGCGATGTCACCAATATCATCCAGTTGGCCCATGTCGCCTCCTATCAGGCCGGGGTTGCCGTGACCAACGCCCTCGGCGGCAAGGCGGCCGCCGACTATCGCGTCGTCCCGAGCTGTATCTTTACCTCACCGGAGGTGAGCCAGATCGGCCTGACCGAAGAGGAGTGCAAGGAGCGCGGACTTGCGGTGGAGGTCGGGCGTTTTGCCTACCAGGCGTCGAGCAAGGCCCTGTGCGAGGGCGAGCCGCGCGGTTCGATCAAACTTATCGCTGCCCGCGACGATGATCGTATCGTCGGGGCCACCATCGTCGGCGCCGAAGCTTCGGCCCTGATTGCCGAGGTGGCGGCGGCGATGACGGCGGGGCTGACGGCGCAGCGCCTCGGTGCCATCATTCATGCCCATCCCAGTCTCCCCGAACTGGTTATGGAAGCTGCCGAGGATGTCCATGGCCGGGCGGTGCACAAGGTCGGACGGCGCAAGCCGCAGTAGGGTGAGGCGGTGTGCGGGGACTCAGAATTGTTGCGAAGTGGCGGTAGCCGTTCAACCCTAAGGAGGATGTCAAGACTATGGCCCTGGTTGTGCAGAAATACGGCGGGACTTCAATGGGGACCGTCGAAAGGATCAAAAACGTTGCCAAGCGGGTCATCAAGACCTATGAAGAGGGCAATCAGATGATCGTGGTCGTCTCGGCCATGTCGGGCGAGACCAACAAGCTGGTGGCATTGGCCAACGAGATGTGCGAGATCCCCGGTGAACGCGAATACGACGTCATGGTCTCCACCGGCGAGCAGGTCGCCATCTCCCTTCTCGCCATGGGGCTGCAGTCCATGGGCTACAAGGCCAAAAGCTACTGTGGCTTCCAGATCCCCATCATCACCGACAGTTCCTTCTCCAAGGCGCGGATCGAGTCCATCGACGACAAGAAAATTCGCGAGGATCTGAAGAACGGCGTCATCGTCGTCGTCGCCGGTTTTCAGGGAATCGACCGCGAGGGGAACATCACCACCCTCGGCCGCGGCGGCTCCGATACCTCCGCCGTCGCTGTCGCGGCCGCGCTCAAAGCCGACGTCTGCGAAATCTACACCGATGTCGACGGGGTCTACACCACCGATCCGCGCATTGTCGCCGACGCCTCGAAGATGGAGAAGGTCTCCTACGACGAGATGCTGGAGATGGCGTCCCTCGGGTCGAAGGTACTGCAGATACGTTCCGTCGAATTCGCCAAGAAATACGGCGTGGTCATTCACGTCCGTTCGAGTTTTAACGACAATCCAGGAACCCTGGTCATGAAGGAGGATGCGGATATGGAAACCGTTCTGGTTTCGGGAATCAGTTTCAGCAAGGATGAGGCCAAGGTTTCGGTGCAGCGCGTTCCCGACAAGCCGGGGATTGCCGCCCAGCTCTTCATGCCCCTCTCCGCGGCCAACATTTCGGTCGACATGATCATTCAGAATGTCTCCCATGAAGGCTATACCGACCTGACCTTCACCGTCCCCAAGGCCGATTTCAAGAAGGCCCTGAAGATCGTCCAGGAGTCGGCGGCGCAGATTGCCGCCGCCGGGGTCGTGACCGACGAGAATATCGCCAAGGTCTCCATCGTCGGTGTCGGCATGCGTTCCCATTCGGGGATTGCCAGCAAGATGTTCCAGACCCTGTCGCAGGAAGGGATCAACATCCAGATGATTTCGACCAGCGAGATCAAGGTCTCCTGCGTCATCGACGCCAAATACACCGAACTGGCCGTACGGGTCCTGCATGAAGCCTTTGGGCTGGCCAGAAAAGGCGCCTGATCTTCCCGGACACGAACCAACCATAAATAAGCCAGGGGCGGCGCATGCGTCGCCCCTGCGCGTCAGTCGAGGATCTAAGCGATGAGCGTGATCAAGTTGTACGATACGACCCTGCGGGATGGGACCCAGGCGGAAGACATTTCGTTTCTGGTGGTCGACAAGATCCGCATCGCCCAGAAACTCGACGAGCTCGGGGTTCACTACATCGAGGGGGGCTGGCCCGGCTCCAACCCCAAGGACATCGCCTTCTTCAAAGAGATCAAGAAGGTTCACCTGAGCCAGGCCCGCATCGCCGCTTTCGGTTCGACCCGCCGGGCCAAGACGACGCCGGACAAGGACAACAACATCCGCACCCTGGTCCAGGCCGAGCCCGATGCCGTCACCATTTTCGGCAAGACCTGGGACTTTCATGTCCACGAAGCGCTGCGTATCAGTCTCGAAGAGAATCTCGAACTCATCAACGACTCCCTGGTCTATCTCAAGCAGGAGATTGGCGAGGTCATTTACGATGCCGAGCACTTCTTCGATGGTTTCAAGGCCAATCCCGACTATGCCTTGAAGACCCTCGCCGCCGCCCAGGAGGCCCAGGTCGACTGCATCGTCCTCTGCGATACCAATGGCGGCACCCTGCCGCACGAAATTCCGGCCATCCTGCAGCAAGTCAAGAAGGTCATCTCCACTCCCTTGGGGATTCATACTCATAACGACGGCGAGTGTGCCGTCGCCAACTCCCTCATGGCGGTCGCCCACGGCATCGTCCAGGTGCAGGGGACGATCAACGGCTTTGGCGAGCGTTGCGGCAATGCCAACCTCTGTTCCATCATCCCGGCGCTGCGCCTGAAGATGGGCAAGGAGTGCCTCACCGACGAGCAGCTCCGCCACCTGCGCGAAGTCTCCCGTTATGTCTTTGAGCTTGCCAACCTCGTTCCGCACAAGCACCAGGCCTATGTCGGCAACTCGGCCTTCGCCCACAAGGGCGGGGTGCATGTCTCGGCCATCCAGCGCCATCCCGAGACCTACGAGCACATCCGTCCCGAATTGGTCGGCAATGTCACCCGGGTCCTCGTCTCCGACCTCTCCGGGCGCGCCAATATCCTCGCCAAGGCCGAGGAATTCAACATCAACGTCGACAGCAAAGACCCGGTGACCCTGGAAATTCTCGAGACGATCAAGGAGATGGAGAACAAAGGCTACCAGTTCGAAGGGGCCGAAGCCTCCTTCGAGCTCCTCATGCGTCGTGCTCTCGGCACGATGCGCCATCACTTTTCGGTTATCGGCTACCGCGTCATCGATACGCGGCGCCACGAGGAAGAGAAGCCGCTGTCCGAAGCGACAGTGCAGGTCAAGGTCGGCGGCCGCATCGAGCACACCGCCGCCGACGGCAATGGTCCGGTCAACGCCCTCGATAACGCCCTGCGTAAGGCCCTGGAAAATTTCTACCCGCAACTCAAGGAAATGCGCCTCCTCGACTACAAAGTCCGGGTCCTCCCCGCCGGCAAGGGGACAGCTTCGGTGACGCGCGTCCTCATCGAGTCGGGGGACAAGAATGGGCGCTGGGGTACCGTCGGGGTGAGCGACAACATTATCGATGCCTCCTATCTCGCCCTCGTCGACGCCCTGCTCTACAAACTGGTCAAGGACCAGGATCAGGAGAGCTGATGCCCGGCATGATCCCGCAGCGTGGCACGGCGCTGCTGGTTCTCCTCCTCTCCCTCTGGTTGGCCATAAACCTCGGCCGGAGAGTTCTTCCCGCAAGCGGGAACGACTCTCCGGCCGTTGTCTTTGCCGCCGGTGGCATGCAGGTCATGTTCGGCGAGGGTTTTGCCGATGCCGGGGTTCACCAATTTTCTGACGCACTCACTCCGGCTGACGTCATTAAAATGGCACAAACGGTGCGACCTGTTTTTGTCGATGGCGATCCCCGCTGGCACCTCCCCCTGGTGCCGGGAGAGCGCCTCGATCTGATCCCGGGATCGGCATCTGGGCTGACTCTGCGGCGAAGTTTCATGACCGCCGAGGCGCGTATCAACCTTGCCATCCCTCTGCATCCCGATCTGATGAGTCGCGACGATTGGCAAGCACTCCCCGGAGTCGGAGAAAAACTTGCAACAGCGATCATGCAGGATCGCCAAAAAAATGGCGATTTCGGTTCGTTGGAGGGGGTGACGCGGGTCAAAGGGGTCGGTTCGGGTCGTCTGAGAAGTTGGCGGCCATTTTTTTAGCAGGGCCGGCCACAACGTAACCTGTCGAATAATAACAGATTGATATTTTTCCTGAGACAATGACGATTGTGGCCGGCGTAGCTGGCACAAGTTATGTAATACCCCCTGTGCGTCCATTGATGGACAGCGATGGTCTTAGGATTCCATGCCCAGGGAGGTACCCCATGAAATGCCCGAAATGCAGAGGCCGGATGTACGCTGAAAAGTATTATGACTTTGTCCGCACCTTCGATGCCTGGAAGTGCTGTTGCTGTGGTGAGGTTGTCGACACGACGATCCTGGCCAATCGAGTGCGCAGTCAGCACCATTTCGCCGGTTGACCGGCGGCTTTAGTAGCGCAAAAAGAGCAGGGGCCGGGAAACTTCCCGGCCCCTGCTCTTTTTGCGCGTGTAGGTGCAGTCCTCATGGCGAAGCAGAGCCGGCTTCTCCGGTGGTCGCAATCGCCGGGCCTTTAACCGCCTCCAACTGTTCGATGACCCGATAACTCTCCCCTTCCCGTTCACCGAGCACCGCAAAGATCCGAGCCGCCATCGCCTCGACCAGATCGACCTCGTCGTCAACCTTGCGGTTGGCCTGGGATTGCCGGGCGGTGGTGCGAACCATTTCTTCCGCCATGCTCTTGATCTCTTCGACCGCCTGGACGATACGGCGGATCCCCTGGGCTTCCTCGCGTGAGGCGTGGGTCAATTGGCTCGACATGTCTCCCAGTTCTTCGATGGAGCGCGACACCGACTGGGCGCTGCGGACCTGCTCGGCCGTCGACTTGCGAATCTCTTTGGTCATGGTCATGGCTTCGCCGGAACTGGCGAGAATGCGTCCGAGGACAAGTTCGGTCTCGCGGCCATGGCCGACATCCCGATCGACCAGCTTGCGTGTTTCGCTGATGTTCGCTACCGCCAGACGATTCAGGGTGCGAATCTCCGCGACAAGAGCTTCGATGTCCCCGGCCGACTGACCGGTCTCGAGGGAGAGCTTGCGGATTTCCTCGGCCACCACGGCAAAGCTGCGGCCGTTTTCCCCGGATTGGGCGGCGATGATGGAGGCGTTGAGGGAGAGCAGGTTGGTCTTCTGGTTGATCTCGCGGATCACGGCAATGACCCGCTCGATCTCCTCGCCTTTTTTGGCCAGGGCGTCGATGGCGCCGATCGCCTCGTCGACAGCCAGGGAAATGCCCTGTAGCCCCTCGAAAGCGTTGTTGACGGTGCGCACCCCATCCTCGGCCTGCTCCTTGACCCGCTCCGAAGTTTCATGACTGCGATTGGCGTTGCCTTCGACCTCGCGGGCCGTGGCGGTGATTTCGGTCATGGCGGTGACGGAAATCTCCATGAATTGCTGCAGGCGGTCAAGATTGCCCGTGACTTCCTCCACCGCCATGGAAATTTCACTCGTCGCCGAAACGGTATCATCGACAACCCCCCGCACGACCTCAGCCGACGCGGCAATAGTGGCGACGCTTTCGGCGCTGGCGGTAGCTCCCGCTTTGAGGGCGCCGACGAGTCCGGCAAACTGGGCCCGGTATTTTTTCATCTCGCCGAAGGTCAGTTGCAATTGGCCGACAAGGGTTTCCACCCCATCGAGGAGTTGAATCTTGTTGAGAGTTGCGGAGACCTGGTCGGCAAAAAGGCGCACGGTGTCGACATCGGTTTCATCCAGCGATTTGCGCCGGGTCTTGTTGTCGACGGCAAAGAGACCGATAGCCTGTCCATGCAGGGCGACCGGGCAGATGATGAAACTGCGCGAGCGGAGCTGGTTGACGCTGTCCCACGGTGGAGCGAGTCGGGATTCGGGGGGGAGGGTTCCGATATCCTCAACCAGCATCAGGCGGTTATCGCGGAGGGCCTGAAAGAGAACGCCGGCGCGTTGATCGAAGGGGTGGGCAATGTTTGGTTCATGGTCGTCGCCACAGCCGCGACTGGCGGCAAGTACCAGGCGGTTGCCGCTGCGGTCGAGCATGAGGATATTGACGCGATCGTAGCCGAGGATGAGATGGAGGGCGTCGGCGGCCAGGCGCAGGACTTCGCCGCGGTCGAGGGATTTTTGAATGCGGGCGTTGCTGGTGTGGAATTTTTTCAGGTTGTCGTTGAGGCTGCGAAATTTTTCCTCGAAGGCTTCCTTCTGCTCGCTGACCGCCTGGTTGACCTGATCGAGTTCGCGTGCCCGCGCCCGCATGTTTTGCGCGTATTGACCGAGAAAATAGCCGAAAGTGCCGAGAACAGCCGCGGTGCCAAGGCCCATGTAAACCTGCAGGGCAAAGGCTTCAGCGCTGCCGGTGGCGTAGGCAAGGGTTTGCGCCCAGAGATTGCCGGGTCCCAGCGGGAAAAAAATCGCTTCAATGAGTATCCAGCCAACCGGGGCAAGGAGGCCGAGGAACGTACCGATAAGAGCGTAGAGAAGTCCACTGTCGAAATGTTCTAACCGCTGCAGTCGGCTCATGGTTCCCTCTTACATGTCGGCGCGGGCGGGCAACGCGCCATTAATAGCACATAAGCTGAATGGAAAAAACCATTAATTGCCCGATGTTGAGGGGGGCAACGGGGTTATTCCCGGGCGAGGAACGCCTGCAGTCGCAACAAGGCGCCCTGGTGCGTTTCCAGCGCGGCATGGGGGCAGAGCTCCTGGCAGCAGAAACAGCGGATGCAGGCGTGCTCGTCGATGTGCAGTCGACCGTCACGGATGAGCATGGCCGCGGGGGGGCAGTGCTTGACGCAGAGGCCGCAGGCGCGGCAGCGTTTGCGGTCGACGACGGGGCGAGCGGTCAGTGTCCGACGCAAGGGGCGGGAGAGAAACGGGGGAAGACCGAAATTGACATCCGTCGACTTGGCGGGACGAAAACGGGGAATACGCAGCGTCGCCAGCTCAGCCCCGAGGATCTCGACCTCGTCGAGAGAGGAACCCGGCAGGTGGCGGCGGCGGGCAATCTGCTGGGTCCAGACCGTCTCGGGACGGAGGCCGGTGAGGGCGATGGCGACGCTGTCGACGGCCAGGGGGTTGCTGCCGGCCAGGAGGGCGCCGATCTGCACCGGGTCGCCGCTGCCGGGGCCATCCCCCTCCATGCCGGTGACGGCATCGACGATGGTCAGGGCCGGGCGGATCTGTTCGGCCAGTTCCAGCAACATCAGGGCAAAAAAGGCCTTGTCGGTGCCGGCCTGGAGATGGAGCTGCGGTTTGCGCATGCCGACGACGGCGCCGAAGAGGTTTTTAACGCCACAGGTCATTCCCATCATCTGGTGAGTCTTGAGTTTGGGCAGATTGATGACGACTTCGGCGTCGAGAATATCCCGAGCCAGTTCCAGGTGATGGAAGGTTCCGGCGGCAATTGCCACCGGGACAGATTTGGCGAAGGGGGCGAAGTGGGCGCCGGTTTCGTTGATGACATCGAGGATGCCGCAGCGCTGCGCGACCTGGCGCGGAGTGCCGACACCAGGGGAGTCGCCGACGCTGACGATCCCCCCCGCCCGCTGAACCTGAAGGATGACCGCGCGGACGACTTCGGGATGGGTGGTGACCGCTTGGTCCGGCGCCTTGCCGGCGAGCATGTTCGGTTTGAGCAGGACCCGCGCCCCCGGCCGGACGAAGGCCGCCAGGCCGCCCAACGGGGTGAGGAGGCGCTCCAGCGCCGCCTCGATCGCGGCGCGGTCGTAGCTGGCGGCGGCGGTCAAGGCGACGCGTTCCTTCATCCGGCGATGACCTTGATCTGCAGCTGGCGGCGGCGGGGACCGTCGAATTCACAGAAGTAAATCCCCTGCCAGGTGCCGAGGAGGGGGGCGCCTTCGCTGATGATGAGAGTGAGGCTGACGCCGACCAGACTGCTCAGGAGGTGGGCGGGGCTGTTCCCTTCGCCGTGACGGTGGGCGGGGCTGGCGGGAGCGAGGCGGCGCAGGTCGACGATCAGGTCGCGGGTGACGCCGGAATCGGCATTCTCGTTGAGGGTGACGGCGGCGGTAGTGTGCGGGACGAAGAGGAGGGCGCTGCCGTCGCGCACGCCGGTGGAACGGATGGCCCGCCGCACGGCGGCGGTAATGTCGATGAACTCTTGCGGGGACTGACTGGTGATTTCCAGGGTGTGCAAGGGATTATCCCTCCAGGCCGGACACGATGGCGGCAAAGGCGTCGGGATGGTAGAGGACGCCGGTGTGGCCGATGGCATCGAGTTCGACATTGCGGACCCCGGCGAGGCTGGCATTCTGCCACGGCAGCACCATGTTGTCGTGACGGCTGCTGATGGCGGTGAAGGCAACCTCCGCAGGGAGGGGGCGGGCGGCGAGGGCGGTGAGGAAGGCCGAGCCGGGAACCAGCAGTTTGCCGAGGCGGGTGAGGGCGAAGGAGGCGAGCCGGGAACCGCCATGGGGGGTGGCGAGAAAGACGCAGTTGCGCACGTAGAGTTCACCTCCCTGACATTGCACGTAGTAACGGGCGAGGATGCCGCCCATGGAGTGGCCGACGAGGTCGACCTTGTCGACGCCGAGGTTGTGGCGCAGGTCGTCGACGCGCTGGGCGACGCGCTCGACCAGGATGTCGATATCCTCGACCGGCGAGAGGTTGAGGGTGTGCACCTCCTCAAACCCGAGGCGGCGCAGGCGGTGGGCGGTGACGAGCCAGCAGCCGCTGTTGTGGAAGAGACCGTGGAGGAGGAGGACCGGGGTCCGGGCACCGTCGCCGCGGCCGGGGATGCGCAGGGCCAACCAGCCGAGGGGGTAGCAGAGGAGGCTGAAGCCGAGGGCGCCGCATTCACTGAACAGAAGTTGCGCCGCCAGCAGCAGATTGTGGGCGCTGAAGCGCTCGTCGAGAGCCGCCGGGTCGCTGTTGCTGTATTCGTACCAGACGATGGCGTAACTCGCCGTGACGACCCAGACGACCGCCAGCATGAAGAGGCCAAGGACCACGATTATGATGGACATGATTTCTCCCGGAAGGCGATAATTATGGCACGCGGCCCCGATAGCGTCAATGATTCCGGGGCATCCTTCCGGGCATCATCCTTCCGGGCATCATACGGGCTTCGCCGCCGCAATCGAAAAGAGGGTGACCAACGATGCAGGAACTCATCAACCGCTTCGACCACCATCTCGCCGTCGAGCGCAACGTTTCTCCCCATACCCGTCGCGCCTATCTGCAGGATCTCGAGGAGTTCCGGCTTTTTCTCGCCGAAGAGCTGAAGTGGAGCGGGGCGGGGCAGGTGCAGCACATCGACAAGCTGGTGTTGCGCCGCTATCTGGCCCTGCTGCACAAGCGCTGCCGCAAATCGACCATCGGTCGCAAGCTCTCGTCCCTGCGCGCCTTCTTCCGCTTCCTCGTGCGCGAGGGGGTCCTTGTCGCCAATCCCGGCGATGCCGTCGCCACCCCGCGCAAGGAGAAGTATCTCCCCAAGACCCTCTCCGTCGACGAAGCTTTCGCCCTGATGGAGATCGGTGCCGCCGCCGGCAAGCTTTCCCTGCGTGATCGCGCCATCGTCGAAACCCTCTACTCCTGCGGCCTGCGCGTCGGCGAGCTGACCAGCCTCGACATCGGCGCCGTCGATCTGCGCGAAGGGCTGGTGCGGGTTGTCGGCAAGGGGCGCAAGGAACGCATCGTCCCGGTCGGCAGCAAGGCTCTCGAAGCGATCTCCGCCTATCTCGGCGAACGCGGCAACCCCGCTGACAACGAAGCCCTCTTCCTCAACCATCGCGGCGGTCGCCTCACCGCCCGCAGTATCGAACGCAATCTCAAGGTCCGCCTGCTGCAAGCCCGCATCCTCAAGGATGCCACCCCCCACGCCCTGCGCCACTCCTTCGCTACCCACCTCCTCGACGGCGGTGCCGATCTCCGTTCCATTCAGGAACTCCTCGGCCACGCTTCTCTCTCCACGACGCAGAAATACACCCAGGTCAGTGTCGATCACCTCATGGCGGTCTACGACAAGGCACATCCGCGTAGTCGCAAGAAGTAAGAGTGTCGTTCAAAGAGCGAAGAGGTTCCGGGGGGTGCGCCCCCCGCCGACGCCTGACTCTTTTACTGCGCGGCAAAAGAGTAAGCAGAAAAACGCGCCCCGCTGCCGTCGCCCGCTGCGCGGGTTCCCTGCGCTACGCAGACGTTTCGGGGCCGCTCCCATTCGCTTACGCTCAACCTCGCGGCAATTCCCCCAAACGTCCACTCCGCTCCGGCGACGGCAGAGGGGGAGAGGGCAAGCAAAGAAAGGAAGGCGCCCGGCCGGGCAAGACCGACTAAGGTCGCAATAGCGCCAGGGGTGCGGTTCTTGTTGCGACCTCCCCCCTAGATGAAATGCTCAAGCCGCCCGCCTACCGAACAACAATCCCCCCAAGGCAATCGCCGAGAAGGCCGCGCCGGCGTAGAAGGTCAGGGCCGGGCCGAGGGTTGCCCAGAGGGCGCCGGCGATGACGCTGGCGGCCAAAAGGGCGAGGCCGCTGGCGAGATTGAAGACGCCGAAGGCGGTGCCGCGCAGCTCCAGCGGGGCGCTATCGGCGACGAGGACGGCGAGGAGACCCTGGGTCGCACCCATGTGCAGCCCCCACAGCGCGGCGCCGCCCCCGACCCACCAGAGGTTGCCGGCCCGCGCCAGAAGCAGGTCGGCGGCAATGAGGAAGACGATCCCCCAGGCAAGGAGATGATGGCGGCTGCCGTTGTCGGCGAGGTGACCGAAGGGGTAGGCGCTGGCAGCGTAGACGAGATTCATGATGATCAGGACCAGCGGGGTCCAGGTAACGGCGAGGCCGAGGTCGCTGGCGCGCAGCAGCAGGAAGGCCTCGGAGAAGCGCGCCAGGGTCAACACCGCGGCGAAGGCGACCACCCACCAGAAACGGGGCGGCAGCAGCGCCAGGGTGGCGCGGTGCAGCGGCAGATGGGCCGGTTTGGCGGCGGCCGGACGCTCCGGCTCCTCGACGCCGAAGACGATGAGGAGGACACAGAGAATGGCCGGCACCACCGCCACCCAGAAGACCAGGCGGAAGTTGTCGCCGCTCGCCGCCATCAGCGCCATCGCCACCAGCGGTCCGGCGAAGGCGCCGACGGTGTCCAGCGCCTGGCGCAGACCGTAGGCGGCGCCGCGTTGCTCCTTGGGGGTGAGGTCGGCGATCAGCGCATCCCGCGGCGCCCCGCGCATCCCCTTGCCGATGCGGTCGACGAAGCGGGCGGTGAGGATGGTGCCGAGGCCGGTGGCTAACGGGAAGAGCGGCTTGGTCAGCGCCGCCAGGCCGTAACCGAGGAGGACCAGCGGCTTGCGCTTGCCGAGCCAGTCGGAAAGGGCGCCGGAGAAGACCTTGACGATGGCCGCGGTCGCCTCGGCGACCCCTTCGATGAAGCCGACGGCCAGGGCGCCGGCACCGAGGGTGGTGACGAGGAAGAGGGGCAGCAGACTGTGGATCATCTCCGAGGAGAGGTCCATGCACAGGCTGACCAGACCGAGGGCAATGACCCCTTTGGGGAGGCGGGCGAGCATCGGGACTCCGTCGTTGACGATATGCGCTTAGAGTAGTTTGGTGTTGCCCCTGCTCAGCATCAGAATCGGTAGCCGATGCCGAACAAATGCAGGTTAAGCCCGTCATTGCTGTCATAGATGCCGGCGTTCGAGGTGTGCTGATAGCGATAACTGCACATGAAAGGGGCAATTTTCAGAGCGATGCCGAGATGGCTGGTAAATTGCTGAAAGCCGCCGTAGTCATCGCTGCCGAAGACATGCTCATCCAGCACGGTGGGGCGGAATCCCCCCTCGATTTCAACCTCGCCTTCCGCCGATTGCCAGACCAGGTCGAGTCCCATGGCCAAGATCGCCCCTTCGTCGCCATCGGCTTCGAGATGGCCGGTGCTAAAGTCGAGGCGGGTCGTCAGTACCCCTTTGGCCAGCGCGGCACTCCAGGGGAGCGCCCGCAACAGGTAGATCTCGCGGACCCTGTAATCCTCATCGACCCCCCACGCTTTTTTCCCGCCGCGTATGCCAAATTCCCACAGAGGGTTCTGGGCGGCGACAGCCATTCCCGGAAACAAAAGCAACCACAGGATAACCCATCCCGCTAATCGCACCATGGGAATGCCAAAGCCTTCCGACCAATCTGGTCAGTTATTGAGAAACCGATGAGGTTATTCCGCCCCACCGCCGAGAACCTTGTACAACGTCACCCGGTTGGAGAGGCGCGCCAGGCGGGTGGAGATCAGTTCCTGCTCGGAAGCGAAGAGGAAGCGCTGCGCGTCGAGGGACGCGAGGAAACTGTCGATGCCGCGGCTATAGCGGGCATCGGCGAGGCGGTAGCTCTCGGCGAAGGCCGCCGTCATCGACTGCTGTGCCGCCAACTGCTCGTCGATGGTGCCGAGCTCGGCGAGGGCGTCGGCGACTTCGCGAAAGGCGGACTGGATCGCCTTCTCGTACTGGGCGACGGCGATCGCCCGGTCCACTTCCGAGACTTTCAGGAGCGCCCAGTTGCGCCCGGCGGTGAAGATCGGCAGGGTCACCTGCGGCAGGAAGTTCCAGGCGCCGGCACCGCCGGAAAAGAGCTGGCCGAGATCGTCGCTGCCGACCCCGACCGCGCCGGTCAGGGTGATGCGCGGGAAGAAGTTGGCCCGGGCCGCGCCGATGTTGGCGTTGGCCCCCTTAAGGAGGTGTTCGGCGGCGACGATGTCGGGGCGCATAAGAAGCGTCTCCGACGGCAGGCCGGGGGCGAGCTCCTGCAGCAACGAAGCGTCGTCGGTCAGCTGCTCCGGCCGCAGCTCGGGCGGCAGCGGGGTGCCGAGCAGGAGGCTCAGGCGGTTCTCGTCCCAGGCCACCAGCCGGGTATAGCGGGCGGACAGCGCCCGGGCTCCATCGACGGTGCTCTGCGCCTGGTAAAGGTCGAGATCGGAAGAGACTCCGGCGGCGGCGCGCTGGCGGATCAGCTCGTAGGAGGCGCTGCGGCTCTCCAGGGTTTTTTTCGCCAGGGTCAGCTGCTCGCGGTCGGCCGCCAGGGTCAGCCAGCCTTCCGCGACGGCGGCGATCAGGGCATTTTCGACCGAGCGGCGTGCCGCGTCGGTGGCGAGGTATTCCTCCAGGGCTTTTTTGCTCAGGCTGCGCACCCGGCCGAAGAGGTCAAGTTCCCAGGCGCTGACCCCGACGCCGACGCCGTACTGCTCCACGACCTCCTGCTCGCCGGTTTCAGAGAGGGTTTCGGGGAACTGCTGGATGTTGGCGCTGGCCGTGCCGTTGACCGTTGGCAGGAGGGCGGAGCGTTCGATCTGGTAGGTGGCGCGGTAGCGCTCGACGTTGAGGGTAACGAGCTTCAGGTCGCGGTTGTTGCTCAGGGCGAGTGCGATCGCCTGGCGCAGCCGGGGTTCGGCGAAGAAGTCGCGCCAGGGGGGGACGCCGGCGGGGGCTGGCGCGGGCTGCGGTTCAAAAGGAGCAGGCTGAACTGCGGTCGCCGGCGCCGGGTAGGCCGGACCGGTCGGCCAGTTCGCCGGGACCGGGGCCGCCGGTCGCTCGTAGGGCGGGGCCAGGGTGCAGGCGGTGAGGACGAAAAAGGCGAGGACGACGGCCGTCGTCCGCAGTCCGTAACGGGTGGCACAGGTCGGTCGGTTCATGTCACGCTCCCTCACGCAGATATTTCTTCCGGCCGAAGAGCCGGGAAACCAGGACAAAGAAGAAGGGAATGAAAATCAGGTCGATGAAGGTCGCCGAAAGGAGGCCGCCGGTGACGGCGGTGCCGATGGCATTCTGCGCCGCGGCTCCGGCGCCCTTGGTCAGCGCCAAGGGCAGGGTGCCGAAGAAGAAGGCGAGGGAGGTCATGATGACCGGTCGCAGCCTGATCTTCACCGCCGTCAGGGTCGCCTCGACCAGCTCTTTCCCCTCATGCAGCTGGGCCTTGATGAACTGGATGATGAGGATGGCGTTCTTGGTCGAGAGACCGATGGTGGTCAGCAAACCGATCTGCAGGTAGATGTCGTTGGGCAACACCCGCAGCGTCACCGCCGTGACCGCGCCGACCAGGCCCAAGGGGAGCATCAGCAGGTTGACGAAGGGGATGGTCCAGCTCTCGTAGAGGGCCGCCACGGCGAGAAAGACCACCAGCAGGGAAATGGCGTAAAGGGCCGGGGCCTGGGCCCCGGCGTTCTTTTCCTCGTAGGAGAGGCCGGTCCACTCGTAACCGATGCCGGGAGGCAGCTGGGCCACCATCTTCTCCATCTCGCCCATCGCCTCGCCGGTGCTGATCCCCGGCGCCGCCTGTCCCATGATCTCCATCGAGGGAATGCCGTTGTAGCGTTCCAGCCGGGGGGAACCGTATTCCCAGCGGGTGGTGGTAAAGGCCGAAAAAGGCACCATCGCGCCGTCCTGGTTGCGCACGTACCAGTAGCCGATGTCTTCCGGCAGCATCCGGTAGGGGGTGTCCCCCTGGAGATAGACCTTCTTCACCCGGCCGTTCTGGATGAAGTCGTTGACGTAGGCGCCCCCCCAGGCGGTGGCGACGAGGCTGTTGAGCTCGGCGGTCGCGACCCCCAGGGCGCCGGCGCGCACGTCGTCGATTTCGAGCTTGTACTGGGGCGAGTCGTCCTGGCCGTTGGGGCGCACCGCGACCAGCTTGGGGTTTTGCATCGCCATGCCGAGGAGCTGGTTGCGCGCCGCCATCAGCTGGTCGTGGCCGAGGCCGCCGCGATCCTGCAGCTGCAGGTCGAAGCCGTTGGCCTGGCCGAGTTCGATCACCGCCGGCGGCGAGAAGGCGAAGGCCATGCCGTCGCGGATCTGCGCGAAGGCCTGCATCGCCCGGCCGGCGATGGCCGGGGCCTTCTTGTCCGGACTCTGGCGCAGCTTCCAGTCCTTGAGCCGGACGAAGGCCAGGCCCATGTTCTGGCCGCGCCCGGCGAAGCTGAAACCGGCTACGGTAATGAGGGAATCGATGGTCTCGCCCTCCTTCTCGAGGAAGTGTTTCTCCATCTGTTCGATGACCTTGAGGGTCCTCTCCCGGCTGGCGCCGGCCGGCAGCTGCACCTGGCAGACGATGAAGCCCTGGTCCTCGTCGGGGAGAAAGGCGGTGGGGAGGCGAACGAAGAGGATCGCCATGACGACGACGATGGTGCCGTAGATCACCAGGTAGCGCAGCGGTTTGCCGAAGGAGTTGCCGACGATGGACTCGTACTTGGCGCGGGCGAGGTCGAAGATGCGGTTGAACCAGCGGAAGAATTGGCAGAACCAGCCGCACTCGCCCGGGGTATGGCCCTTTTCCACCGGTTGCAACAGGGTGGCGCAGAGGGCCGGGGTGAGGATCAGCGCCACCAGCACCGAGAGGATCATAGCGGCGATGATGGTGATGGAGAACTGGCGGTAGATGACCCCGGTCGAGCCGCCGAAGAAGGCCATCGGCAAAAAGACCGCGGTGAGGACGGTGGCGATCCCCACCAGGGCGCTGGTGATCTGCCCCATCGACTTGACGGTGGCGTCGTGGGGGGAGAGCCCCTCCTCCGACATGATCCGTTCGACATTCTCGACCACGACGATGGCGTCGTCGACCAGCAGTCCGATGACGATGACCAGGGCAAACATGGTCAGGGTGTTGATGGAGAAACCGCCGATGGCCAGCACCCCCATGGTCCCGAGGAGGACGACCGGCACGGCGATGGTCGGGATCAGGGTGGCGCGGAAGTTCTGCAAGAAGAGGAACATGATGATGAAGACCAGCGCCACCGCTTCCAGCAGGGTCCACATCACCTCTTCGATGGAGATCTTGACGAAAGGGGTGGAGTCGTAGGGGTAAACGGTCTTCACCCCGGTCGGGAAGTAGCGTTCCAGCTCGGCCATCTTCGCCTTGATGCGCTCGCCGGTCGCCAGGGCATTGGCCCCGGAAGCGAGGCGGATCGCCATGCCGGCGACCGGTTTCCCCTTGTAGCGCGCCTCGACGTCGTAGTTCTCGGTGCCGATCTGGCAGGTGGCGACATCCTTGAGGCGGACCGACGAGCCGTCGCTGTTGGTGCGCAGGACGATATTGTCGAATTGCTCCGGGGTCTGCAGCAGGGTGCGGGCGTTGATGGTGGCGTTGAGCTGCTGCCCCGGCAGCGCCGGGGTGCCGCCGAACTGGCCGGCGGAAACCTGGGCGTTCTGCGCCTGCACCGCGGCGATGACGTCGTTGGGGGTGAGACGATAGTTGTTCAGCTTGGCCGGATTGAGCCAGATGCGCATGGCGTTCTGCGAACCGAAGACCGTCACCTCGCCGACCCCTTCGAGACGGCTGACGATGTCCTGGATGTTGGCGACCAGGTAGTCGGTCAGGATGTAACGGTTCATCGCCCCGTCTTCCGAGACGATGCCGACGATCATCAGGAAGTTGCGGGTCGATTTGACCACCTGGATCCCCTGACGCTGCACCACCTGCGGCAACAGCGGGGTGGCCAGCTGCAGCTTGTTCTGCACCTGGACCTGGGCGATGTTCGGGTCGGTGCCGGCCTTGAAGGTCAGGTTGATCGCCACCGTCCCCGCCGAGTCGCTGGTCGAGGACATGTAGATCAAATTGTCGATGCCGTTGAGCTTCTGTTCGACGACCTGGGTCACCGTATCCTGCACCGTCTGGGCGGAGGCCCCCGGATACATGGCGTTGATGGTGATCTGCGGCGGCGCGATGGGCGGATACTGGGAGACCGGCAAGGTCTTGATCGCCAGCAGGCCGCCGAGCATGACCATGATGGCGATGACCCAGGCGAAGATCGGGCGGTTGATGAAGAAACGGGCCATGGAAAGGCTCCTGAGGGAAAGTTGTGCGAAAGTTTTCTGCCGATTTTCATAGGTCCCATAGGTCTTATGGGTCCTATGGGACTTATACGACCTATGAGCCTATGGTTTCTTCTCAGCCGCCGGGACGCCGAAGGGAACCGCCTTGACCACGCTGCCGGGACGTAACCGCTGCAGTCCCTCGAGGATCACGCGGTCGCCCGGCTTGAGCCCGTCTTCGACCAGCCAATTCTCGCCGACGGTGCGCACCACCTTGACCAGGCGCACTTCGACCTTCTCCCCGGCTCCGACCACCAGGGCCGTGGGGTTGCCGGCCTGGTCGCGGGTCACGCCGCGTTGCGGCACCAAAAGCGCGTTTTCGGCGATCCCCTCCTCGATGACGGCGCGCACGAACATCCCCGGCAACAACAGCAGTTCGGGGTTGGGGAAGAGGGTGCGCAAGGTCACGGTGCCGGTCCCCGGATCGACGCTCGCCTCCGAGAACTTCAGGGCGCCGGCGCGGGGGTAGGGGGAGCCGTCCTCGAAGCGGAGCTTGACCCTGGCCGCGCCGGCGGCATCGGTCTTGAGGGTGCCGTTGGCGAACTGGCGGCGCAGCTGGAGCATCTCGCTGCTGGAGCGGGAGACATCGACGTAGATCGGGTCGAGCTGCTGGATGGTGGCCAGGGCATCTTCCTGGTTGGCGGTGACCAGCGCCCCGGCGGTGACGCTGGAGCGGCCGATGCGCCCGGAGATCGGCGCGGTGATCGAGGTGTACTGGAGGTTGATGCGGGCGTTATCCACCGCGGCCTTCGCGGCGGCAATGTCGGCCTCGGCCTGCTTGAGGGCGGCCTGGGCGTTGTCGTCGTCCTGTTGGCTGATCGCCTTGATGGCGATGAGTTCGCGGTAGCGCTCGGCCTTGAGCCGCGCCGGCAGGAGGTTGGCCTCGGCCCGCGCCAGGTTGGCCTCGGCGCTGGCGAGCGCCGCCCGGTAGGTGGCGGGGTCGATCTGGTAGAGGGTCTGGCCGGCGCGCACCTCGGTCCCCTCGGTGAAGAGGCGCTTCTGGATGATACCGCCGACCTGGGGGCGGACCTCGGCGATCTGGTAGGGCGTGGTCCGTCCGGAGAGTTCTGTGGTCAGCGCCACCCGTTGCGGCTGCAGGGTGATGACACCCACCTCCGGCGCGGGGGGCGGGCCGCCCTTGGCCGCTTCCTTGCCGCAGCCGGCCAGGGCGAGGGTACCGAGGAGGAGAAAGGAGAGGAGCGAGCGGTGCGACTCAGTGCGTTTCATGATGACCTCGAGGACGGATGGTGGATGTTGTACTGAATGCTTATTCATGATTACGCTCAAGCCAGACGCGAGCGACAGGTCGTAAGGGTCCCCTGGGTCCTATGGGACCGATGTTATCTCTTCACCCCGTCCCAGCAAGCGTCAATGATACGCTCGATCAGCGTCTTGTCGAGCACAACGAAGCCGAGGATGTGGTCGCGGGCCAGGATCACCAAGGGTCCAAAGGTCATGGCGTAGAGGACCACCAGCGGCAGATCCTTGATCACCCCTTCGCTAATCCCGAGCAGGAAGAGGTCGCGACAGGGCTGCGCCTCGCCGTTGCGGCCGAGGAGCTTGTCGCGGCGGTGCTCGGTGCCGTAGGGGGAGTTGTGAAACTGCTCGACGTAACGGAATTCGAGGGGGTGATCGATGAAGTAGTTGAGCAGGACGCTGCAGACGAGGTTGAAACGATGCCGGATCGGGATGCTGGCGGCGGCGCCCTCTTCGATCTGCGCGTTGATGCGCCCTTCGATGTCGTGGTAGAGCTCGCGGATCAGTACGTCGCGACTCTCGAAGTAACAGTAAATGGTCCCGGCCGCCACCCCGGCATGGCTGGCGATCTGCGCCATCGGTGCGCCGTGGAAGCCTTGTTCGGCGAGGAGGTCCAGGGCGGCGTGCATGATTTCCTGGCGTTTGTCGGGTTTGCTCATGGGGCACCTCAGAATGAACGTTCATTCAAAAATAATTCATGCCACCTCGCTTTGTCAACGAAGATTTTTTTCTGGCAAGATCCCTGCCTCCAGTTTGCCTCACCGATCTATGACCACAACGGTAATAAATTCTTGACAAGTGTTTATCTCTGCGTAAAATGATGACAGTTTTTGTCGTTATTTTGTGTCTTCAGTTACGAAAGGAGTTTTTCCCATGGGAGTTCTGGTTGGAAAGAAAGCCCCTGAAATCAAGGCCACTGCGGTCATGGCCGACGGCTCCATCAACCCGGCCTTCAGCCTGGCCGATTATCAGGAGAAATATGTCGTCCTCTTCTTCTACCCCCTCGACTTTACCTTCGTCTGTCCCACCGAGCTCATCGCCTTCTCCAAGCGGATCAAGGAATTCGACGAGCGCGGGGTGCAGGTCATCGGCTGTTCCATCGACTCGCAGTTCACCCATATCGCCTGGCGCAATACTCCGGTCGATGACGGCGGCATCGGTGCCGTCGCCTATCCCCTCGTCGCCGACGTCAAGCACGAGATCTGCAAGGCTTATGACGTCGAGTTCGAGCAGGCCGGGGTCGCTTACCGCGGCTCCTTCCTCATCGACAAGAACGGCATCGTCCGTCACCAGGTCGTCAACGACCTCCCCTTGGGGCGCAATGTCGACGAAATGCTGCGCATGATCGACGCCCTGCAGTTTTCCGAAAAGTACGGTGAGGTCTGCCCGGCCGGCTGGAACAAGGGGGATAAGGGGATGGTGCCGAACAAGGAGGGGGTCGCCTCTTACCTCAAGCACGAAGCGGTCAATCTGTAATTGTCTCCTGCCTGAATCCCATATTGTCATGCAACGTGAGCGGCCCGGTGACGGGCCGCTTTTTTTACCCTGCTGGGCCGCGCGGAGGGGAGGAATCAGAAGACGGGGAGAGACTGGAGTCCCTATTCCACTTCGGTTATCTCGGCGAGAATTCCCTTGATTGTCTCAGCCTCTGCGGCGCTAAATCTCGGGCTTGCCGCCTTTTCGAGAAGTTGCATTTTGCGCTGGCGAATATCTGAGAGATTTCTGCGCGCAGCGACTTTGTCTCGGTGAAATTGGGATTGTAAAACTTTTTGCTGCGTCTCTTTAAACTCTGCCACCAGAGCGGTGGCCTGGCCCACGTAAAATGCGAAATCCTCGTCCCCGACGCCCTGGTCCGGAGGCGGGACGGCGTCGGTCGCCGGTTGCTCCATTGTCTCGGGGCTGCTGGGGGTGGCTTGATTGTCGGGAAGGACCACCGGTACCGTCGACGGCTCCGGCAGAATAAACTGCTCGCATCCTGACGGATAGGATGACGGCGTGTCCGTGAAGACGAGATGCCCGGCGGCATCCGTGCAGCGGTAGGTCTCGGCGCCAGCCGAAGAGATCAGCAGCAGGACGACGATGCAACTGGATAAAGTGTTTGCCATATGGGGACCTCAATGTGTAAGGCTAGCGGGGTTAGCTCGTTTCTGGCATCAGGAACAGGGTGGCGGATGATCTCCGTTCTTTTTTCTGCGATGGCCTGGCACGACTCTGTATTGGTTATAACTTGCCCCCGGCAATTGGCAACCGCTCGGTGTCGCCGCCATCGCTTCGTTCTGACCCTGCCCGCGGGGCCGCTCCTGCTCCCCCTCGATCATGGCGGGGAGGCTGGCGGCGGAGAGGCTAGACGACGAGTTGGCCCTTTTTGTCGGCGAGGGTGATGGTGGCGAGGGTGCCGGCGTTGAAGGCGAGGAAATCGTGCTCGATGCCGTCGCTGAAGATGACGCCGTGCTCCGGCATCTGCGAGGTCAGCTGCAACGGCTCTTTTGGGGTGATCTTGCCGAAGGTGATCTGGGCCGAGGAGGTCTTGCTCGGCCACGGCTCGCGCACCGAAAAGTAGAGATAGTCGGCATCCCACGGCATCTTGCGCTCGCTCTTCTGCGGCGTCTGGGGTTTGCCGCCGGCGAGGTTGGCGGCGATGCCGCTGGCGCCGGCGAGGATGCTGCGGAACCAGCCGGAGGAGCCGAGGCCGGTGGAGACGATGATGCCGCTGGAGGAATGGCTTTCGGCGCGCGCGCCGATCTTGAGCTGGTAGCGGGCCGAGGTGTGGCTTTTGGGGCCGATGAAGAGGTCGTTGACCCCGTAGAGGACCTCGCCGGTGTTGAGGGCGGCCTTGGCGATGGTCACCTGGCGGATGGGGCGCTGCTGTTTGAAGACGGCAGGGACGACCTCGCCCAGTTCGCCGACGGCGAAGG
>MGTO01000078.1 GCA_001799485.1 Desulfuromonadales bacterium GWC2_61_20
CGATGCCGGTGGAGATCCGCCACCTCGCCCAGGAAGTCCTGCGCAATCCGGTCACCGTCCAGGTCGGCAGCGTCAACGCCGCGGTCACCGTCAGCCACGCCCTCTATCCGGTGGAACAGCACCTCAAGACCGGGCTGCTCCTCAACCTGCTGCAGCACACCGATACCGAATCGGTCCTCGTCTTCACCCGCACCAAGCATCGCGCCAAGCGCTTGGGCGAACAGCTGGAAAAAGCCGGCTACAAGGCCGCCTCACTGCAGGGGAACCTGTCGCAGAACCGGCGCCAGGCGGCTCTCGACGGCTTTCGCGACGGCACCTACCAGATTCTCGTGGCGACCGACATCGCCGCCCGCGGCATCGACGTCTCGCAGATCTCCCATGTCATCAACTACGATATCCCCGATACCACCGACGCCTACATCCACCGCATCGGCCGCACCGGCCGCGCCGCCCGCAGCGGCGATGCCTATACCCTGGTGAGTTCGGAGGACCGTGAAACGGTGCGGGCCATCGAGAAGGTTCTCGGCGCCCCCCTTGAGCGCCGGACTCAGGCCGATTTCGACTACAGCATTCCGGCGCCGCGCAAGGATGCCGAGTTCGCCCGGCCGCCGCGCCCGCCGCAGCATCGACGCAAGCCGTCTGCGGCCCCGGCCGGAAAAGCGGCCCGTCCCGGTCAGGGCCAGGCCCGGCCGTCGTCGGCCCCTTCCGCCGGCGGACCGCCCAAGGCGCGGCGCCCGCAGATGCACGGCCGCAGCGGCCGTTCCAGCGGCACGCCGAAGTAAGGATATTTATCCCCTCGCGCCGGATGCGCGGCGGGCATTCCCCATCGTTCATAACCACGGCGGCAAAGCCGCCACGCAAGAGGAGAGGTTTACATCCATGGCACAGGTCAAAAAAGGCGATCGCGTTACCATTAACTTCATCGGTACCCTCGACGACGGCTCGGTTTTCGATTCCACCTACGAAGCCGATACCTGCGACGAAGAGAGCAACGACTGTAGCTGCGACGACGATTGCGGCTGTGACGACGATTGCGGCGACGATTGCGGTTGCGGCAGCGACAGCGGTCCGCTGGAGCTGACCATCGGCGAAGGGGAATTCTTTCCCGAGATCGAGGCGGCCCTCATCGGCATGCAGCCCGGCGAGAAGAAGAAGGTCACCATCCTCGCCGCTGACGCCTTCGGCGATTACGACGAAGAGAAGGTCTTCACCGTCGGCCGCAGCGAGATTCCCGACGATATGAACCCCGAGATCGGCCAGGAACTCGTCCTCACCGACGAACATGACGAGAGCATCGGCGTCACCGTCATCGAGATGAGCGATAACGACGTCACCTTCGACGCCAATCACCCCCTGGCCGGCGAAGATATCACCTACGAATTCGAACTGGTCGAGATTCACGCCTAGGCGAAAGAGTTTTCTGAAACATGAAAAGGCCCCCGCAAACGAATTGCGGGGGCCTTTTCATGTTTGGCTCAGGCGATTTTGGACGGACCTGCCAGGAGGCCGCGGAGGATCTTCAACGGATGCAGTTTCCAGCCGCTGATCGGCCATTCCAGCTCATGCTTGTCGCACAGGGCGGCAAGGCCGTTAAGTTCGCGGATTTCCTGTCGCAGCGCCGCATCGAGCGGTCCGGAGTGGCCGATGGCGGCGACGAGGGTGCGGGCGCGGCCAATGGTGGTCTGGAGTTGTTCGGCCTGGCCGGTGGTGAGAAGGCCGTGACGCACCTTGAGGGCGAGCAAACGCTCGGCGGCGTCGTAGGTGGCGCGGACGATGTCGGCCCGGCTCATCCACGTTGTTTCGTAGTTGAGGCCATGTAGCCACGACGGCTGCCGCATGGCCTGGCGGTGTTCGGCCAGGCTGCGGTAAAAGAGGCGATAACCGTAGCGCAGCGGATCTTCGAAGATGGCGCTACCGGGGTCGATGAAGGGGGCGAGGGGGGCGATCATTGGCAGCAGGCGACCGCCGGGGCCGAAGGTGTCGAGCAGGGTGCCGCAGTAGTCGATGGTGGCCATGACCGAAGCGTAGTCCTGGTGCGGCAAGCCGATCATGAAGAAGAGATCGACGCGGCGACAGCCGTTGTCGAGGAGGGCGTGCAGCATTGTCTCCAGTTCGGCGTTGCCATAGTTCTTGCCAAAAGTTTCACGGATCTTGAGATCGTGGGACTCGGGGGAGATCTCGACGTTGTAGTTGGGGATGACCTGGCCGAGGCGGTGGAGAAAATCGAGGGGGGGTGGGGTGAAGAATTCGACGGCGATTTCGTTGGTCACCCCCGAGCCGGCAAAAGCATCGAGAAAGCGTTCGCCGTAGCCGCGTCCGGCTTGGAGCAGGTCGCCGAGGACGAAGATCGGCGCGGTGGTGTAGTCGGCGATGCGGCGGATATCGGCGGCGACGCGTTCGGGAGCGCGAAAGACTGGATGTTCGCGGCCGCAGACGGTGCGAAAGGCGGCGCGGGAGCCGCCGCAGGAGAGGCAGTTGTGGGCGCAGCCGCGGCCAGTGACGACGGCGCTTACCGGGTAGCGCAGCCAGCCGCGGAAGGGGAGATAGCCGTAAGGGTCGCGATGGCGCAGGGCTAGACGCAACGACTGCAGATAGTCGAAACGGATGAAGTCGAGATCGTCCGGTTGCCAGTTGATCCCGTTGTTTATGATGCTGCCGTCCGCGCCGCGCCAGGCCAGGTTCGGCACCTCGGCGTAGCCATCGCCGCGGGCTATGGCGGCCATGAGCAGACGCAACGGTTCTTCCGTCGAATCGCCGCAGAGAACGAAATCGACCGCCGGATAGTCGCGGAGGATTTCGTCGTGGTAATAGGTGGCGCTTAAGCCCCCGAGGATGACGGGGATGGTGGGGTGCAACGATTTGAGGAGTTCGGCCAGGGCGAGGGCGCCGTCGACGTGAGGGAGCCAGTGCAGATCGATGCCGAAGGCCTGTGGTTTGAGCCGGGGGAGAAACGCCGCCGGGTCGAAGCGTTCGTCGCGCAGCATCTTCAGGGCGAGGTTAACGATGCGGGTGCGAACGCCGTGGGCTTCAAGATGGGCGGCAAGGGTGAGGAAGCCGACGGGGTAGATCTCGAAGATCGAGGAGGAGGGGACAACATCGCTGACCGGGCCGGAAAAGACCGGTGCTTCGCGGAAGTCGAAGATGCTCGGCGGATGAAGCAGGACGAGATCGGTTCGGGCCATTGGCGCGCTGTCATCTTTCGGGTTCGGAACGGGAGAGGATAAGCACTCCCGTTCGATTATAACCGAAAAACGGTCCCGCCGCCGGTGTCAGCGCCCGCTCGCCGGGTGCAACAGCGAGGCGCGCACCTTGACCACGACCTTCTTGACCTCGGTCGGGGTCCCGTCGACCGTCAGGGCGAAGATGTGGGCATCCCCCGGCAAAAGCAGGACGATACGGCCGGGGGCGACGGTGACCCGGGCCGGGCCGGATCCGGGGTAGCGATAGAATTCGGCGTCGCGCTCGCCATCGTAGACGGTGGCGATCTCCAGGGTTGCGGCCGGGAACCACTCCATCGCCTCGCTGCCGACCAGGACCGACTGGACGTCGGCATAGTTGCGGTGGGCTTCGAGAACCGCCTCGGCCGGAGGGCGGGTGGCGTAGGTCATGACCCGGGCGAAGATTTCATCCCCCTGCAACGGATATTCGCCGTCGGGGGTCTCGGCGGTGAGCCCGGCGAGAAAGGCACAGACCTGGTCCCAGGCCGGACCGAAGGGGTAGCGACTGGCGTTATGCAGCTGATCGACAAGCATGGTTCTCTCCTTGGTCAGGGACGAAACGAGGTTGCTCGTTTTGGCTCAGGGGGCTTGCAGGGGGTGCTCGGCGAGGGCGGCGAGCTGTTCGCGCAACATCAGGATCTGTTCGTCCCAGTAGCGCGGCGTGCCGAACCAGGCGAAGTGGTGGGGAAAGGTCGGATCGTCCCAGCGCCGGCCGATCCAGGCGGCGTAGTGGAGGAGGCGCAGGGAGCGCAGCGCTTCGATCAGGCGCAGTTCGCGCGGCTGGAAATCGTAGAACTCGCCGTAGCCGTCGAGGAGCTCGGCGAGTTGCGCCTGCTGGCGCGGGCGGTCGCCGGAGAGCATCATCCACAGATCCTGCACCGCCGGGGCGAGGCGGGCGTCGTCGAGGTCGACCAGGTGCGGGGCCTGGTCGCGCCAGAGGATGTTGCCGGCGTGGCAGTCGCCATGGGTGCGCAGCCAGCGCACCTCGCCGGCAGCGGCAAAGGCGGCGGCGACGGCCTGGAGGAGGTCGCGGCTCAAGGCGTCGTAGTTGGCCTTGTGGCTGACCGGGACGCAACGCTCGCTGATGAAGGTGACGCTGTCGCTGCCGAAGCTCTGCAGGTCGAGACGCGGGCGGTGGGCAAAGGGACGCAGGGCGCCAATGGCATGGAGACGTCCCAGGAGGCGGCCAAGGATGAGGAGGTTGTCGAGGTTGTCGAACTCGGGGGCATGCCCCCCCTGGCGGCGGTAGAGGGCGAAGCGAAAACCGTCGAAGTGGAAGAGGGTCTTTCCTTCCGGGCCGGGCAGCGGCGGCACCACCGGCAGTTCGTGTTCGACCAGTTCGAGGGAGAAATGGTGTTCCTCCTCGATCTGCGCGTCGCTCCAGCGCCCCGGGCGATAGAATTTGGCGACCAGCGGCTCACCCTCCTCGATGCCGACCTGATAGACCCGGTTCTCGTAGCTGTTCAGGGTCAGGGTGCGGCAGTCGCAGCGGTAGCCGCGGCTCTCCACCGCGTCCATGACCAGTTCGAGGCTGAGGCGGGCAAAAGGGTGGGTTTTTGCTGTTGGTTCTTCAGTCACGGCGTCTCCGGGGTGGCGACAAAGGGTGTGAGATAGTAACATTTTGTGGCGGCGGCCAGAGAGAAATCTCCGGTCAACGGCAGAGATTTTTTGCGGCAGCGCGAGAATAAATGAGGCATAATAGCCCCCGTTCTTCCTCCCCTGGCCAAAGGTTCGTACGTGGCGCAACCCTGGATCGTTCTCGACCGCATCGCTACCGCCGAAGGTGTGCTGGAACTGCGCCAGCGCGGTCCCCGCGATTTTCTCATCACCGTCGGCGGACTGGTGCTGATGAACAGCCTCGCCCACCGCTCCGAGGTCGTTCTCGGCCAGCTCGCCTGTGCCGGCTTGGCGACAGCCGCAGCACCACGGGTCCTGGTCGGCGGTCTCGGCATGGGTTTCACCCTGCGCGCCGTCCTCGATGCGCTCCCTGCCGCGGCGGCCGTCACCGTCGCCGAGCTCAACCCAGTCGTCCTCGACTGGTGTAAAGGAGCCCTCGCCCCCCTCACCGCCGCGGCCGCCGCCGACCCGCGGGTCACTGTCACCCTCGCCGATGTCGCCGCAGTGGTCAAGAACGTTCCCGCCGCGGCCTTCGACGCCATCGTCTTCGATCTTTACAAGGGACCGCATCCGCGCAGCGACCGCCGTGACGATCCCCTCTACGGCAGCCGCGCCATCGCCGCCGCGTATCGTGCCCTGCGCCCCGGCGGCGTCTTCACCGTCTGGGGCGAGGTTCCCGATGCCGCTTTCGAGGAGCGCTTGCGCCAGGGCGGCTTCAGCGTCACCACCAGCCGCCCCGGTCGCGGCGGCCTGCGCCACTGCGTCTTTGTCGCCCGCCGCGCGGCCGCCCCGGCCAAGTCCGTCGCAAGCAAAGGCCGTCGCCCATGAATGAACGTACTCGCCAAGGTGATCTGAAACGCCTTGCCGCCCTCGACGTCGGCCGCTGCACCTTTGCCGCCTCCCTGGCCGAGCACGGGACCTGGCGCATCGGCGGCCCCGCCGACCTCCTGGTCGAGCCGGAGAGCGTCGCCCAGATCCAGGCGGTGGTCTATTTCGCCCGGACCCGTGGCATTCCGCTACTGGTCATCGGCCAGGGGAGCAACCTCCTCTTTGCCGATGCCGGTCTGCGCGGCATCGTCCTCAAGCTCGGCAGCGCCTTCGCCAATATCGCTATCTCCGGGAACACCATCACCGCCGCTGCCGGCGCCTGGGTCCCCGGCATCGCCCGCCGCGCCCAGCAGGCGGGTCTGGCCGGTCTGGAGCACACCATCGGCATTCCCGGCACCCTCGGCGGGCTGGTGGTGATGAACGGCGGCAGCCAGCGTCAGGGGATCGGCGACAACGTCCGCCGTCTCTGGGCGGTGGGGGAGAAGGGGAAGCTGACGGAGCTGACAAAAGAGGAGTGCCGCTTCGGTTACCGTTCGAGCGCCCTGCAGGAGAGCGGCGTGGTGGTGGTCAAGGTCGAGTTGGTCTGCCCGGTCGGCGACCCCAGGGTGATCCGCCATGCCATGCTCGCCGATCTGCGCGAGCGGCGGCGCAAGTTTCCGCGCAAGGAGCCGAACTGCGGCTCGGTCTTCCTGAGCACCGCGCAGATGCACACCAGCGTCGGCCCCCCCGGCAAGATCATCGAGGAAGCCGGGCTCAAAGGAACTCGCTGCGGCGGGGCCGAGGTCTCGCACCGTCACGCCAACTTCATCGTCAACACCGGCGGCGCATCGGCCGCCGACGTCCTCGCCCTCATCGACCGCATCCGCCATACGGTCCATCGGCGCATCGGTTTCACCCTCGCCTGCGAGGTGCGTTATGTCGATGAGCAGGCGGTCATTCGTCCCGCCGACCAGCTTTTAGTATTTCCAGGGACCTAAGGGACTTTGAGGGACAGCAAGGACAACGGCTGGCTCAATTTTGTCCTTGCTGTCCTTGCTGTCCTTGCGGTCCTTGCGGTCCTTTGAGTCCCTGTCCCGAATGGCGCTAGTTTAAGGTCTTTTTGCATGGGAAAACACCTGAAATTAT
>MGTO01000079.1 GCA_001799485.1 Desulfuromonadales bacterium GWC2_61_20
GAGGACGTGGTGCGCCCCTTGGGCCAGGACCAGCGCCCGGCCTGGCGCCGAGCCGGCGGTACCGATCACCCGCAGCCCGGCGGCCCGGGCCAGCTGCAGCGCCGCGATCCCGACCCCGCCGCTGGCGCCGTGCACCAGCACCGTCTCCCCCGCCTTGGCGCCGGCGCGCTGGAAGAGGGCGCGGTAGGCCGCACCATAGGGAACCCCGATGGCCGCCCCCTGCGCGAAGCTGATCCCTTGGGGCAGCGGCTGGGTCTGAAACTCCTTGCACAGCACCTGCTCGGCGTAGGTCCCGGAGAGGGAGCGGGCGATGTAGACCCGTTGCCCCACCGCGCGATGCCGCACCTCCGGCCCGATGGCGGCGATGATGCCGGCCGCGTCCTGCCCCGGGGTGTAGGGGAGCTTCAAGTCCGGCCGGTAGAGACCGGAACGGAGATAGGTGTCGACCGGATTGACTCCGACAGCCTTGACTGTGACCAGCACCTGTCCGGCGCCGGGGGCTGGAGCGGGCACCTCTTCCAGGAGCAGCACTTCGGGCGGGCCGAAGTTATTGACACGAATCGCTTTCATGGAGTGAACTCCTTTCCCCCTGTCCCCGATGGATCGTTCGCAATTACGGCAACTTGCGTTCATAACGCAGGAGCACCACCCCGGTTTCGAAGGTCCGGCTTTCAACTAGTTTGAGATCGCACCGCTCATTCAGGGGAGTGAACTGCGTCTTGCCGCTGCCGAGAATGACCGGGGTGACGAAGAACCGGTAATCGTCGATCAGCCCCAGTTCAGTGAGGGCGGCGACGAGGCTGCCGCTGCCGAAGATCACCAGATCCTTGCCGGATCGTTGCTTCAGCCGGTTAATTTCGGCACCGAGGTCACTACCGGCCAGGCGTGCGTTGCGCCAGGTGACCGTATGCAGCGTGCGCGAGAAGACGACCTTGGGCAGATCGTTCATGGCCGCGAAGATGACCGGATCTTCCTCCGTCGCCGTCGGCCAGTAGCCGGCCATCAACTCGTAGGTCTTGCGTCCGAAGAGGATGGTCTCGACCGAGCGGAGCATTTTCTTGCAGTAGTCGGCCGTCTCCTCGCTCCAGGCAAACCAGTCGATCTCCCCTTGCGGCCCGGCGATAAAACCATCGACGGAGACGATGTTCGAGACGATGACCTTTCGCATGTACGCCTCCCTGACCAATGACGGGAATTCTGCGCGTCGCCCCGACTTAATGCCAGGACAAGGTCAATCCCGTCTGCGCCCCCGGTCCCTTTCCCCGCCACGATCCCGATCTCCGCTCCGCCCGCGCTCCCGCTCTTTTTTCTCCCCTTGCCCGCTCCGTCCGTACCGTCGATAATCTCTGACCTCAGGGGTTTTTCGCTCCGGCTCGCGTGGCTTGTACTCCTGGTGCTCGCGCTCCTGCTCGCGATCGGGAGCGCGAAGACCGGGCTGCCGCTCATCGTCACGTGGGGAGCGGCGTTGCCCCTGCTGGGGCGGCGGTGCCGGTTGCGGGCGCGGGCCCGACCAACCGTCCTGCCGGGGTGGTGTCGAGCGCGGACTTCCCGGCGCTCCGGGACTTCCCATGGCCGGCTCATCTCTTCGGCCCCGCTGGTCGGGCGAGGGGGCTTTGCGTTCGATCCGCGGTTGAACATACTCGCGGACCTGCGTGTCCCGCGGCTGATAGCGATAATGACGCTGATGCAAGTTTCTTTGTTCTTCCCCTCGCGGATAACGATCGCCCGAGTAGCGCCGTTGGTAGTCGGGACGTGGGGCAAGTGCCGGCGTTCTGTCGCGGTGCCAATGCTTCCAGCCGCTGTGGCGGCGCTCCCAATCATGGCCCCAGTGCTGCCCCCAACGGGGAGGCTCATAGGCATGCCAACCGAAAAAATACGGAGGCGGGCGCCGGTAATAGACCACCGGGATTCGCAAGATGAAGAGAGGGACAAAATCGGGCTCCACCATCCACCAGGGGCCGTTGTACCAGGAACTGGCATACCAGTAATCGTCCTGGTAGACCCAGTAGTAGCCGTCGTAAAAGAAGTAGTTGGCCTCGATTCCTGGCGCGTAGTAGACCGGGTAGCCCGGCACTGGCGCGAGCACCGGGTAGATCGGCAGGTTGATGCCGATGCTGACATGGGGAAGGCCGATGCCGATGCTCACCTCGGCGGCCGCCGGCGGCCTCAGGCACAGCAGCAAACCGAGGATAACAACTCCATGGCGAATGTTTCGCATCCTTTCCTCTCTTTCGCGAAGCTGGGTCGGCGACAACGCCGACGACCAGCAGGTGTCCTCAAACAACTTTTGTCTTTCATTATATTGCGAGATGGAGGGAACTCAAGGTGTGTTGCCCCGCAGGTTGTCACGTCCCCAGCCGGCAAAAGAAAGTGCCGGAGTCGGCATTGCCTTGACTCTGGTCGGGCCTGTCGCATGATTGAGTGGAGAGGAAAGGTCACTTCTCTGGTGATCGATCGCGAGGTCAGAGGAAAAAACCACAACAAGGAGAGTCTTCTATGAGCAGCAGAGACGAGTACGTGCGCAAGCTGCAGACCAAACTGGAAGAATGGAATAGCGACATCGATGCCCTCTCCGCCAGGGCCAGCGAAGTCGCCACCGAGGTCAAGCACGAATACAACGAACAGATCGAGGTACTCAAGACCAAGCAAGCGGAAGCCCGGCAGAAGATCGAGGAACTGCAGAAGGCAGGAGAAAACGCCTGGGTCGATCTCAAGGCCGGGATCGAACTGGCCAAAACCGCCATGGGTGAGGCCATCGATTCGGCCCGGGCGCGCTTCAAGTAAACGGGTAGGAGGACTGGGGCAAGAGCGGAGTTGAATTAGACGAGGCACGAGGCTTGGTACGCCCCGTGCAGAACATCTGATTGAAAGTTACAGCAACGGCAATGGCGCCGCGCTTCGATGGGGGCTGTGGTGCTTTGTCGTTCGCGCAACAGGCAGCCATTGCACAAATAATGGGCAAGACCTCAAGGGGAGAGCGACCATGGGTGAAAAAGAAGCAGCACTGGTCAGTGTCAGGGAGGCGGCCACCTTGCTGGCGACGACGGAAACGCGGATTTTGATGATGCTCAGGCAGGGAAAGCTGGTTGGGAGCCGAGTCGCAGATACCTGGATGGTGGAGCGGGCGGCGTTACAGACGTGCCGTCAACCGCAGGCCGCCGACGTTGCCCGCCCCGGGGGGTGTGGTGGCGGCTGCGGCGGCTGCAGCGGCGGACATTGAAGAGGAGGAAAGCTATGACCTTGACCGTCAAGCCCTCTGATCTGAAATTCAAATATCCCCGGGATGTCGCGCGGCGCGACGAGCCGAAATTCAGCGGACTCCCCGACGGCGTACCCTTCAATCGCCACGACCTCTACGAGATTCTGCCGCTGTTGACGGCGGTGATGGAGGCACTGGAGAGCGACGACGGCCGGGTATTGCACCTGTTGGAGGATCTTCTCAACGACATGCCGCGTTTCGTTACAACGCGCGGCGAAGTTTATAATTATCTCCTCGGATCGGCGCAGGAATGCCTGCGGGCGTAACCTCGGACAGTGCTGAAACCAGTTCCCCGTCAAACGTCGGCTTCAGCCAAGAGTCTCCGTTTGCATGCGGCGGCGTGGCGGTCGGCGGCCCGTTGCGGTTCGGGGAGGCGGAAGCCGGCGGTGGTCCGCAGCACCAGGGCGATGGCATCGTCGAGGGTGAGCAGATGGCCGGGGGAGACAAAGACCGGTTTGACCCCATTGCGGGTGCGGACAACGGCGCCGATGGTTGCGTCGAGATGCATCAGGGGAGTGTGCGCACCCCGCTCCGCTGCCGGTTCCGCATAGCGGCCGATCAGGCGCGACTTGGCGCAGCCGAGGGCGGGGAGACCAAGCTCGACGCCGAGGTGGCAGGCGAGGCCGCAACGGCGGGGGTGGGCGATCCCCTGGCCGTCGACGATGAGAAGATCGGGGCGTCGCGTCAATCGTCGCACCGCCGCGGCCAGAGCGGGCCCTTCGCGAAAGGCGAGAAAACCGGGGATATAGGGGAGGGGAGGGGGCTCAATGACGCAGGCAGCTTCGAGGGGGGTCAGGGTGACGAAATCGTAGAGGACCGCCACCGCGACGATACGCTCCCCGGCCATGGCTGCGTCGACCCCGGCCACCGTGGCTGGCGGCCGTGCCAGCGCTACCAGGCGCACCTGACGGGCCAGCGCCACCTGCTGCTGGCGCAGTTTCTCCAGATCGAGAAGCATGTCGTCAGTACGTGGGGGCATCGGGGGCGTCCCAGAGAATAAACGTTGCCAGCAACGGGCTGGTTCCAAACCTTGGACTATCTTACCCTGCCGCTGGCGGCACCCGCAGCCACGGCTCGACATCCTCGACGAAAAGAGGCGGCGGGACGAGGTGGGGGGGGAGCGGCAGGACCGTCGTCCCCGGCGGCGGCTGAAGTTCGCGGTAGAGGTCGACACAGCGGCGCAGATAGCTCTTGGAGAGGTGCAGCGGCAGCAGGTAACGCGGCTTGAGGCGCTGCATCAGGGCATTGAGGTCCGCCGTGCAGAGATGGTAGGAGGCGCGGGCCTTGGCGACATCCGCCGCCAGAAAGGCGCTTTCGCTGCAGAGGAGGGTCAAGCCGCCGAGGAAGCCTTCGATTCTGGCGACATTCTCCTCCGTCCAGCCGACGTCGGTGAGATAACCGATGGCGGCGCCGGGGCGCTCATGGCGAATCGTGACATAGAGGGCGGCGGGGTCGTCGACCGGTTGTGCCGGCTGTTCGGCCCCCAGGTGTCGCGGCGCGACGCCTGTTTCCGTCTGTCCTTTCCAGACCCGGCTCTTGAGGTCGTTGAGCCACTCTCCCGGGGCGAGGCCCTGTTCTGCAAGGCGACGGGGATCGACGGCGAAGTGTGGCCGTTCGTCGATGCGGAAGGCCAGGACCGGCAGCTTGTGGTCGAGAAGCTGTGCCGCCACCGTGACGTAGCGGCACGACCAGATCACCGCTCCGCCGCGCGCTTCGACCCCGTCGTCATGGCGGGCGAAGCCCTCGGGGCCGCTGAAACGGCTGTGGCGGATTTCCTCCGGCGCGACCTCGTGCACCCGCAAGGTGAACCAGGTCGGCTCGCACAGGTTCCAGTCGTAGCCGTGGAGGAGATGGTCGATCCGCTCGGCGGTCCCCGGCGGGCCGTAGATGTCGAGGGGGCGGGGGGAGGCGTGATGGTGGCGGACCAGGGTCGGTATCCCCATGATGTGGTCCATATGGGCGTGGCTGATAAAGACCGTGTCGATCAGTTTGACCACCCGCTTGGCGAGGTGGGCGATCTGGCCGCAGTCGAAGAGGAGAGCCCGTCTTAAGGGGCGGATGCGCAGAAAGAGGAGAGGATCGTCGAGGAGGCCGCCGAAGCAGGCCGCTTCGAGGTAGCGAAAAGGGAGGCGTCTTTTCTCTGTCATGCCCTCATCCTTGGTGCGCGGTCCGCAATCGGCGGCGAAAGTGCTCCACTACAGTTTACTGCATCCCCGGCGGCAGCGCGACGCCTGGAAGTTGTGCACACGCCGCTGCAACTGGTCACGGCACTGCTCGGTTACGTGCTCCTCGGATTCTCGAGGTCAGGAGAGGAAGGGGATCGCGAAAAGGGAGGAGGAAGTGGGGGGAGGGACTGGCTCCGCAGGTGCCAGTCTCGGTGGTTTCGGAGAGTGGAGGTTGCGCAGTTCTTCGCAGCTGAGGGGGGCTGGCAAAGCCCCCCCCCCTGGCTACCCGATCAGACTTGCACCTACTTTCTGACGACTATGTCAGCTTTCGTTTTGCCGACCATATCGAACAACTCCTTCTGCTCGGCCGCCGGGACAGTGAATTTATCCAGGGATTTCTGGAACTCCATGGCCATCACATCCCATTCTCTCCCGCTGATGTTCAAATGCGCATGCGAATCCTTCATCGCCTTCCCCGTGTATTTGCACGGACCGCCGGCCAACTCGCAGATCAATTGCGACACCTGGAACTTAAGATAAGGTGGCGGGGAGCTTTTACGTCCGGCATCGATCGCGGGATTCTTGTTCAGTTCTTCATTCGCCACGAGACGATCGATGAAATCATCGACGACGACGGTGATGCCCTTGAGGCCGCCTAATCGTTCATAGAGGGTGGGGGGCGTAGTTGGTTGTTGCACCGATGCAATCGGGGCAGCCGTTGCGGCTACCGCCAACGCCATAAACGCAATCGCCATCATTAG
>MGTO01000080.1 GCA_001799485.1 Desulfuromonadales bacterium GWC2_61_20
CACCGGTTTGCAGGTGGCCAAGGACCCCGGCGTCTGGGTCGTCTGGCTCGGTTGCGCCCTGATGGTGGTCGGCTCGATGAGCGCCTTTTTCCTCTCGCACCGGCGCCTCTGGGTCGCCATCACCCCGGTCGGCGACAAGACCGGCGTCAAGATCGGCGGCAGCGCCCACCGCAACCAGCCGGGCTTTGAAATCGCGTTCGACGAACTGAAGAAGAAACTCAAGACCGATCTTGCTTCCTAACAGCAGCGACGGAGGAAAATCCATATGACCAGTTCCATGCTGTCCAATATCGTCACCTTCGCCTATTTTGCCGCGATGGTCCTCTTCATCGCCTATCTGGCGACGCGCAGCCGCCATGTCGTCCTTCTCGCCCGGCTCTGCGCCTGGGTCGGCTTTACCCTGCAGACGGTCGCCATCGGCCTGCGCTGGTACGAATCGTACCAGCTCCTCGGCGGCGACGGCCGCGCTCCCCTCTCCAACCTTTACGAGTCCATCGTCTTTTTCGCCTGGAGCATCCTTCTCGTCTACCTCCTGGTCGATCTCAAGTACAAGCAGCCGGCCATCGGCGCTTTCGTCATCCCCTTCGCCTTTCTCGGCATGACCTGGGCCCAGCTCGGTCTCGACTCCGCCATCGACCCGCTGGTGCCGGCGCTGCAGAGTAACTGGCTGACCTACCACGTCATCACCTGCTTCCTCGGCTATGCCGCCTTCGCCGTCGCCTGCGGCGTCTCCATCATGTACCTGATCAAGGCCGGCAAGGAAGAACAGGCCGGTCCCAACGCCCCCGTCGGCGGTATCGTCGGCCTCTTCCCCTCGACCAAGATCCTCGACGACATCAACTACAAGGCGATCATGATCGGCTTCCCCCTCCTCTCCCTCGGCATCATCACCGGGGCCGCCTGGGCCAACTACGCCTGGGGGACCTACTGGAGCTGGGACCCGAAGGAGACCTGGAGTCTCATCGTCTGGTTCGTCTACGCCGCCTTCCTCCACGCCCGCTTCACTCGCGGCTGGGTCGGCAAGCGCGCCGCCTGGCTCTCCATCGCCGGCTTTGCCGCCACCATCTTCTGCTACCTCGGGGTCAATCTCGTCCTCTCGGGGCTGCATTCCTACGGCGGCGGCTGATATTTGATCGCTTTTGTGGTCTCCTCGTTATTGAAATGGTGAAACTGCATGAAACAGCCCGCCCTGGTCCTTGCCGTCCTCTGTGCCCTCTTTACCGGGGTAGGTTCCGCAGCTGCGGCTGAAAGTTGCGTTAGCGCCAGTTGCCATACCATTCTCGGCAAGGCCAGGTTTGTTCATGCGCCGGTGGCCGATGGCGGCTGCGACAGCTGTCATAACGCGACCGGCAAGAAACATCCGGGGCAAAAGGGGGCGTTTACCCTGACGGCCGAGGGGGCTGCCCTCTGCGAGCAGTGCCATGACAGCAAGAGTGCGGGCAAAGCAGGTCTCCACCCCGCCCTGGCCGATGGTTGTACCGGCTGCCACAGCCCCCATCAAAGCAACACCCCCAAGTTTCTGCTGCAACCGGCGGATAAACTCTGTTTCATCTGCCACGACAATCCGGCCAAGGGGATGCAATCGGTGCATCCCGCCCTCGAAGCGGGGTGTACCAGCTGTCACGACCCCCACGCCGGCACGTTCAAGAAGATGCTTAACGCGCAAGGGGCGGCCCTTTGCGAGGAATGTCACGACAGCAAGACCAAAGGGAAAAAATTCGCCCATACCCCGGTCAAGGATGGCGACTGCACCGGCTGTCATAGCCCCCACGCCGGCAAGAGCAAGGGGATGTTGCCGGCGAGCGGCGCCGCCCTCTGCGAGGGGTGTCACGACAAGAAAGCCGTCGGCGCCAACGTCCACGGTCCGGTCGCGGCCGGTGACTGTAGCTCCTGTCACGACCCCCATGCCGCCGACGCCAAAAATCAGCTGACCGCCCCCGGCAACGACCTCTGCTACATGTGTCATGACCAGAAAGAGGGGCTGAAAAAACTGCAGAACGTGCATACCATCGTCGCCGACGGTTGCACCAACTGCCACAACCCCCACAACGGGCCGCAAAAGTACATGCTCGCCGCCAAGGGGGATGCTCTCTGTGCCGGCTGCCATGACGCGCTCTTCAAGCTGGCAGCCGAGGCCCCGTCGAAACATGCCGCCGTGGCCGACGGCGGCTGCAGCGCCTGTCATGACCCGCACGGGACCCCGCAACCGAAGCTGTTGACCGCTCCGGCCAAGGAGGTCTGTCTCTCCTGCCACGATGCCATGCAACAAAAAATCGCCGCCAATAAATCGCAGCACGAGCCGGTCATCTCCGGCGACTGCGCCGCCTGCCATAATCCCCACGGGTCGGCAATCAAGCCCTTGCTCAAAGCCTATTACCCCGCTTCCTTCTATCTCGGCTACAGCGCCGAGAATTACGCCCTCTGTTTCGGCTGTCACGATCAGGGACTGGCCGAGTTCGAGCGGACGACAACGGCGACCGGTTTCCGTAACGGCGATGTCAATATCCACCGCCTGCATATCAACAAGCCCGACAAAGGGCGGACCTGCAAGGCCTGCCACGACGTCCACGGTTCCGATCAGGCGCGCCTGGTGAAGAGCCGCGTTCCCGGCTTCGGGCGCTGGGAGATTCCCGTCAACCTCACCGTGACCAGCACCGGCGGCACTTGTGTCGTCGGCTGTCATAAGCCGAAATCGTACGATCGGGTCAAGCCGGTCAAAAACCCCTGACCTCCCGCGGGAAAGAAGGGCCGAAGTCAATGCATGCTCACGGAGTATCTGCGCTGTTCCGAAACGCCGGTATTGGCGGTCTCCTCTTTGCGCTTGTCGCTTGCGCCCCGGCGCGGGTCGAGAGACAGCGCTTCTTCTGGCCGCCGGGGCAGGACGACGCAAAGATCGAATACATTAATTTCTATCAGGTCGATCAGGACTTGCGCCGGGATGAGAATCGCTGGCTCGATGAGATGATTTTCGGCCGTGAAGAGGCGACCGCCAGCTTCAAGCAGCCGCAGGCGATTGCCGCCGCCGCGGCTGGCCGCATCTTTGTCTCCGATGTCGGTCTCTCCCGGGTGCTTGTGTACGACATGGCGCAACGCAAAGTACGCAAGTTGACGCGCAGGGAAGGGGGGGATTCCCTCGACTTCGACCGGTCGGTGTCGGGGCTGGCGGTGACTGCGAACGGTTCGATCCTGGCGTCCCTTGCCACGGGCGGGGAGATCGGCCTTTTCGGGCCGGATGAGGTTTTGCAGCGCACCTTCGGCAAGGGCCAGTTGCAACGCCCCGTCGGCCTCGCCGTCGACGAAACGCGCCGGCGCATCTATGTCGCCGACTCGGGAGCGCATCGCCTCGTGCTCTTTGATCTCGATGGGGAGTTCGTCGGCTACTGGGGGGAGCGCGGGGGTGAAAACGGAAGATTCAACTTTCCCCTCGATGTCGATGTCGACGAGCGCGGTCAGGTTTTTGTCCTCGATGCCATGAATGCCCGGATTCAGGTTTTCGATGCGCAGGGAACGTTCCTTCGGTCCTTTGGCGAACGCGGCACCGCCGTCGGCTCGTTCATGATTCCGAAGTCTCTTGCCGTCAGTCCCCAGGGACATGTCTACGTGACCGATTCCCTTGGCCACAAGGTCGTCGTTTTCGACCGGGAGGGACAATTTCTTCTGGCGTTCGGCGGGCGTGCCGCCGCCGTCGAGGGTGTGCAGCCCGGTGGATTCTCCCTCCCCGAGGGGATTGCCGTCGATGGAAGCAGCACCATCTGGGTCGTCGATTCCTTCAATCGCATGTTTCACCAGTTTCAGTATCTCGATGCCGCCTATTTGGCGAAAAACCCGATTCTTCCCGGGCAGGCCTTTATCCCGCCGCAACTATTGCCGGGGCAAGGAAGTCCGGGGCCGGCAATTTCCCCCTCGGACGATGCGTCGGCCCGATGAATCTACATGTGCGGAGGAAAAAATGAGACAGGGATTGTTAACCGCCGTCATCTGCTGCGCCCTGCTCGGTTTCGGCGCCGTCGCCGTGCCGGCGCTGGAGATCGTCTATCCCTCGCACGGGGTCTTTGTCGCGCGCTCCGACTTTCTCATCATCCGGGGGGGGAAAGCGCCCGTTCTGGAGGCGATGACGGTGACCATCAACGGGGCCAAAAGCGAGCTCCTCGACCTCTCCAGTCCCGAATATCGCGCCGCTTTCGCCGACTTTCTCATCCTGCAGCCGGAGTGGGATAAGGGGAAAAATGCCATCTCCGTCGACGCTTATATCGGTGGCAAGGTTGTGGCCAACGCCGTCGCCGACATCTACTTCCTCGGTAACGACCCGACGGCAACCACACCTAAGGGTTACAAGCCCTTTGTCATGCATACACCGGAGAAAGAGGGGCTCTGTCAGCCCTGCCATAACATGAAGCCGGACAAGGTCCAGCTCAGCGCCGAGTCGGCCGACAAAAACCCTTGCGCCTCCTGTCACAAACGTTTGATCGACGCTCCTTACGTTCACGGCCCGGCTGGGGTTTTTCAATGTGTCGCTTGCCATGATCCGGCGAGCAAGCCGGCGCGCTACCAGATCAGCAAGAGCCCGGCCGAGCTTTGCGCCGAATGTCATTTCGACAAGGTCGAGGCCTATAAGAAGAATAAATTTGTCCATGGCCCCGTCGGCGTCGGCCTCTGCCTTCTCTGTCACGACCCCCACGCCTCCAGTCAGCCGGCGCAGTTGCTGGCGCCGACCAATACCCTTTGTGCCGGTTGTCATGACACCGTCGTCAAGAAAGGTGACCATGTCGTTCGTGGGATCTTCGGGCAGGGGCACCCCCTGGCTGCGGCCGTTGATCCGTCCGATCCGGGGAAAAGCCTCACCTGCGGCAGCTGCCATGACCCCCATGGCGGCCAGGGTCAGGCCCTCTTCCGGCGCGGATTGACCTCGCGCATGCAGCTCTGCAGCATCTGCCATAAAAAATAGTCGTGCCCCGGGTGAAAAACCTGCTTATTAGTCCTAGCTTTGAGGATGTTCAAGCGATGAAAAAAAATCTTCTTGCTCCCCTGTTGCTGCTGCTGGTTGTCCTGACAGGCTGTGCCGCTCCGCCGCAACCGCGGATCTTCTGGCCGCCACCGCCAGGAGAGATGGCCCTCGAATTTGTCGGGCTGTACTATTCCGATGCCGATTTTGATAAAACGGCCGGGCAGCTCTTCCTGGAAAAAATCCTTGGCCGTTCCGTCGGTGATTCTTTTCTGCGCCCCGTCGGCATTGCCAGTGATGGTCAGGGCCGGGTCTATGTTGCCGACCAGCTCCTTAAGGTCGTACGCATCTTTGATTTCAATGCGCGGCAGATGCACCTCTTGAGCGAGGAAAACCTCTTCACGCGACCGGCAGGGCTGGCCATCGACAGTCAGAAACGGCTCTACGTGGTCGATGCCGGCGCGCGCAAGGTGGCGGTCTTTGCCCCGGACGACAAGTTTCTCTACTCCTTCGGCAGTGGCGACCTCTTCGATAACCCCAACTACCTGGCCATCAACGAGCGCCTCGGGCGCATCTACGTCTCCGATGGCAAAGGGCACAAGGTTGTCGTCTTTGATCTTGAGGGCAAATATCTTTTCTCCTTTGGCCAGCGCGGCATGGCGCCGGGCGAACTCTATGGCCCGCAGGGCATGGCCATCGATAGCAACAATCAACTCTATGTTGCCGATCAGTTCAATGCCCGCATCCAGGTTTTTGCCGCCGACGGCGCCTATCTGCGCCACTTCGGCGAGCGGGGGGACGGTCCCGGGCAGATGGAGATGCCGAAGGATCTGGCCTTTGACAGCGCCGGGCATCTCTATGTGGTCGATGCGCGCAAAGGCTCCCTCACCGTCTTCACCGCCGCAGGTGAGCCCTACATGCATCTCAGCGGCAAGGGGTGGCGCCCCCTGTCCCTCGGTAATCCGAGTTTTATCCACATCGACGGCGCCGACCGTATCCATATCAGCGACATGATCAACCTGCGCTTTGTCATCTGGCAGTATCTCAATCCCGCCTATCTCCAGGCACATCCTATTAGTGAAGACGACCTGCGCCGACTCGAGGAGATCAAGTTGAAGCCGGAGGACGCTGCGCCGGATGCAGCTCTTCCTTCCGGCGGCAGCCCAGGGGGCAGCGTGAAATGACGGAAGAGGCCGGGGGCGGAAAACGCCATTTCCCGACTCCAGGCGCTGAAGGTTTGCTGCACCAGGCTGCCGAATGACGTTGGACGCCGTCTTTGGTTTTTGGCACATGATATGCTTTCAGGGTCAGGGTTGGGGCCGATCGAGAAGACCGCCGCAACGAGCGTGCAAAGTGTAGAGTTTAAAAGTGTGTAGCCCTGGCCGACATGTGGGATGTCGGCCGATCATTCAGCGGGGAGCCCAGCTCCCCACCATCAGGAGGTAACATCATGAAGAAGGTTCTGGTTCTCGTAGCTGCGATGCTCCTTGTCGCATCCACTGCCATGGCGAGCAGTGTCGTCCTGTCCAAACACAATCTGCAGTCGACGTTCATGACCGGCACCAACGACGAAGTCTGCGTCTTCTGCCACACCCCGCACAGAGCCGATATCACCGTCGCCAATGCGCCGTTGTGGAACCGTGCCAACACCGACCCGACCAGCTACTACAACAGCCTCTCCCTCTCCGCCGCCAGCAAGCCGGGCCTCGTCTCCAGCTCCATCCTCAATTCCGACGCCCCCTTGTGCCTCTCCTGCCACGACGGCGCTTCGCTGACCGACCCTCTGGTCAATCCGCCGAACCAGGGCACCGTCACCTGGGCTGGCGCCATGAACGCCAACGCCAACATCGGCACGGCGCTGAACAACGACCATCCGATCGGCATGATCTACGCCGACGTCAACACCGCCAAGGACCTCAGCTTCGTCGACACGCCGACCAGCGGCATCAATGCCCGTCTCAAGGGCGGCGTCATGTGGTGCTCGACTTGCCACAACGTCCATGACGATGCCTACTACCCCTTCCTGGCCACCAGCAACTCCGGCTCGGACCTCTGCCTCGATTGCCACATCAAGTAAGGTTTTACAGGTTTATACCTGGCTGTTTCAGGGCGGAAGCGCAAGCTTCCGCCCTGTTTTATTTTGTGCCGGCGCACAAGTGTGCTTAAGCGCAGTGTCCACTGCGGGTTGCAGCTGCTCCTCCCCATCGTCGCCGGCGCTTAAGGCAATCGGCGGGATTGTCTGCGGCGAATAGGCGGGATAGGGCCAGGTGCCGGCAGCCAAGATCGGATAGACGCGGCCGGCGGCCAGTTGTCTGCCAAGGGAATGAAAATTGCAGACCTGAAGTCTGCTTTGCCGCCCATGCCCTGGTTGTCCCTTTTTACGGGGGGCTCACGACGTTAAATTTCAGGTGAATCGATGCGCCGTACTATCCTCCACATCCTTCTGCTCTCGCTGCTCCTTGCCCCCTTGTCGGCGGCGGCGGTGGGAGTTGTCGATGAAAGGGGGGTCAGCGGCCGCCTCAGCTGGCGCTATGGCGATTTTCAGGCCGATGGGGGGGGGGGCGAGGATGTTGACGCCAGCAGCTTCTCGCAGAATTATTCCCTGCTCTATCGCGATTACGGGACCCTCAACGGCGGCCGCGGCGGTTCCTACAGCTATCTCCTCGGCGGGGAGTTCACCGCCATCGACAACAGCATCAACGGCGTCGACGACTCTCTTTCCACCATCAAGCCCCTTTATGAGGGAAAACTCCTTATCGCCCCCGGCGGGCTCCCTTTCCGCCTGCGCCTCTACTGTGGTGATACCCACACCACGACCCTCACCGAAGACGAGATCCCGTCGTTGCGCAATACTTTGCTGACCCCGGGGATCGCCACCGATTTCAGTAACGGTACCCATCGGGAGATCGGCGCCACCCTCGCCGTCGGCATCAAAAACGGCTCCTATCTCGGCAACTATCGCGAGACCCTCTCGCAGTGGCCGCGCCTGCTCATGGATTACCGCTCCCTCGAAGTCGAGAGCTATCATTCGAAGACGCCGCAGGACTATCGGCAGCGCGATCTCGCCTTTGTCTCGTTGAATAAAAAAGACAACTGGTTTCATTATCGTTACCGGGATTTTCAGGATTTTTTGCAACCCGACAAGAAGAATGACTACGTTTCGCAAAGTTACATCCTCGGCACCATCGATCCCAACTTGCAGCGGACCTGGGTCAGTATGACCAACTGGATCAAGATCTCGGCCGATGGCTCTTACAACCAATTACGCGAACCGCGAATTTCCTCCAGGCCGACCGAGACCTATGATGCCAACTTTTTTGCCATCGGCGCACGGGAAGGTTTTCGCTCCACGGTCTTTTCCCAATTCCAGCGCCAGCGTGATGATAAAACCTTGCGGCGGGAGCTTTCCATCCCCCTGAGCGTGCGCAAAAAAGTCGATCGCGATACGAGTTGGCAGTTCAATGCCAGCGTCGACCGGGTACTCGATGAAGGCTTGATCGTTTACGAACAAGACGACGTCGTTTATCTCGGCCTGCGTCTCGATACCTGGCAGAGCCGCCCCTACACCCTGTCGCCGGAAGTCCAGGTTGAGGTTTTCGACGGCCTCTACCGCAGCGGCTCGGCCCTTGAAGTCGGCCTCGAAGTCATGAGTAACCGGGGCTATCGCGAGAAGGTCGACAGCAGTGTGGCCCTCTACCTGAGGCGCTTCAGTGGCGAAGGTCAGGGGGGAAGCAGTGTCGACTATCTCGAAGAAGAGTTGGTTGCGCGTTACGCCCGGCGCTACAGTTCCTGGCGCCTCGGGGCCGAGGAAAACCTGCTCTTCGGTAACGGCACCATGACCAATAATTTCGGCCACCGTATTTTTGCTCGGACCACGGGCGCGCAAACCTATACCCGCAGCAACGGCAGCGACCGCGATGGCTCGACCGTGCACAGTATTACCAAATTCTATGGTGAGAATGGCATCGGCCGGCCCCTGACCAACCGCCTGCAGCTCCTCTTCGATTATCTCAGTACCGATGCCGGCGCCAATCTCCAGTCGGGACTCACCCACGATCTGACTTACACCGCTAGTCGTTCCCTGCGGTATCGCATGACCAACGCAGTGATCCTGGGCGAAGACCAGACGGCCAACGACGGCGCCATCGCCGGGGGGGAATTGTCGTCGGCTTCGCGCACCGACTTTACCCGGACCTTCAGCCACACCAGCGCTCTCGAATATACCCCGAACCGGAGTTTCCTCGCCGCGGCCAGTCTCGAGCTGAAATCTCTCAACGGCGACACGGGGCGGTCGCTGCACTATCGCGGCAAACAGAATTGCCGCTATACCTATTTCCGCATCAACGGGGTTGTGCGTCCCCTTGTTGTTCTGAGCGAGGATCTCTCCTACGAGGAATCGAGTTTCCGTAACTACGAGAGTAACCGGACTGAATTGATTCTGCGGGCAGATTATTTTCCCACCAGACACTTCACCCTTGGCGCCTACGGTGATTTTACGAATTCTGCCTCGGGAACCTGGGACGAGGATACGGCTGTCGGTTCCCTCTCGGCCGGCTGGACCTACCCGATGCTGGCCCTGCGCATGATTTACAGTCAGGGGCTGCGCACCAATGATTTCGGTGAGCGCGAGGAGCGGGGGATCAGGGTGCAGCTCGATAAAACCTTTTAGATGGCAGATGAACAACGCGATTCATTAACAAACGCCCAGTTCCTCCCCCTGAAAGAGTTCTGCGTAATGAAGCTGTCGCTGGTCGTCCCGGTCTACAATGAAGAAGAGAATCTGCCGGCGCTTTACGCCGAGGTTGTTGCCGGCCTCGGCGTTCTCGACTGGGAGCTGATCCTGGTCGATGACGGCAGCCGCGATGGCTCGTGGCCGCTGCTGGCCGCCCTGGCCGAAAGCGACAGCCGGGTGCGGGCGATCCGCCTGCGCCGCAATTTCGGTCAGACCGCCGCCATGGCCGCCGGTTTCGACGCCGCCCGCGGCGACGTTGTCGTCCCCCTCGATGCCGATCTGCAAAACGACCCTGCCGACATTCCGCGGCTGCTGGAAAAACTCGCCGAGGGCTACGATGTCGTCTCGGGGTGGCGCAAGGAGCGCAAGGACAAGCTGCTGCTGCGCCGCCTCCCCTCCCTCATCGCCAACGGCCTCATCTCGCGCATGACCGGGGTCCATCTCCATGACTACGGCTGCACCCTCAAAGCTTACCGCCGCGACGTCCTGCAGCAGGTCAACCTCTATGGCGAGCTGCACCGCTTTGTCCCGGCCCTGGCGAGCATGGTCGGCGCCCGCGTTACCGAGCTGCCGGTCCATCACCGACCCCGTCTGGCCGGGGTCAGCAAGTATGGCATCGATCGCACTTTGCGGGTGATACTCGATCTCATCACCGTCAAGTTCCTCCTCAAATACGCCACTCGGCCGATGCAGCTCTTCGGCAAGTGGGGGGCGGTCGCCTTCATCGGCGGTGCCATTTGCGGCGCTACCACCCTCTACATGAAGCTCTTCGAGGGGCTGGCGATGAATCGCAATCCCCTCCTCATTCTCACCGCCTTTCTCCTCTTCTCCGGGGTCAACTTTCTCGCCCTCGGTCTCCTCGGCGAACTGGTGACCCGCACCTACCATGAGGTCCAGAACAAGCCGATCTACACCATTCGCGAAAGCCGTAATCTCGATTGATGGGAAATCAAGGCTTAAGACGATCATTCTTCATCCGCAGATGACGCAGATGAGCGCAGATGCGGGCCTAAGCCGGAAAACCGGTTTTCTTGCCTGCTGCGAACATCTGCTTTTGTCTGTGGCACAGTGTTGTCTTTCCTGTTGAGTGTGAATCAGGGTGTTTCATGTTGAACTGGGCCACAATTCGGTTTCCCCTCTTTCTCCTCGGCAGCCTCGTCGTCCTTCTCGGCCTCGCGACAACACCGGTGCGGGAAAACGATATCTTCTGGCAGCTGCAATCCGGGAAATATCTCTGGCAGAGCGGCGCCTTTCTCTACACCGACACCTTCACCCTGGCCGCCAGCGCACCGCGCTGGGAGCATTGCTGGCTGAACGACCTCGTTTTCTGGGCGGCCTATCTCATGGGTGGCTATGCCGGCATCAGTCTGCTCAAAGGGTTGCTGGTCGCCCTGACCGGCGCGGTGGTGCTGTGGGCGGCGCGCCGCCGCGGGGGGGACATCTCCGTCCTTCTCCTGCTCTCCCTGCCGCTGCTTTTGCTCTGCCATACCTTCTGGCAGGAGCGGCCGCAACTCTGGTCCTACCTCTGTTTCGCCCTCCTTCTCTGGCTCCTCAACGATGATCGCGAGCATGGCGGTCGGCAGCTCTGGCTGGTGGTACCTCTGGTTGCAGTCTGGGCCAATCTCCATGCCGGCGCCATCATCGCGCTGCCGGTCCTGGCCGCGTTTCTTGTCGGCGGCTGGGCCGAGGACCGCCTCTCGCACGGGACAAAAGCCGGGCGTCGCCGCGGCGTCGTGACCGCGCTGAGTGTGGTGGCCCTGCTGGCGACCCCCTATGGCCTGCAACCGTTTCTCGCCCTCCTCCCTGCCGCGCGACTCGAACAGACGAACAGTGCCCTGGCCTTTTTCAATGTCGACTGGCAACCGATGAGCTACGCGCTGAACCCGTGGTTCTATTATGCCCTGCCGATAGCGGCTTTGCTATTGGCGACAAGCTGGCGTCGACCGGCGTGGATCGATCTGTTGCTGCTGGTTGGAACGGCGGTCATGGCCTTCCGCCTTGCCCGCCATGCGCCATTCTTTTTCATCGGCGCAGCTGTTGTCTTGCCCCGTCATGCCCAGGTTTTGCAGGGTCTCATTACTTCGGCCGGTTGGTTGCGGTTGACCTGGGGCGGGGCAATGCTGACGGGGTTGATCCTTTCCCTCCTCCTGGCCGGGGAGATCGGCACGGCTCGGGGGTTTTTCCAGCCTGGTCTTATCCCGGAGCGCTATCCTGTGCGTGCCGCTGCGTTCATCCGCCAGGAAGGGCTGCCGCGCAATCTTTACAATACCTACACCCTTGGCGGTTTTGTCGCCTGGCAACTCTACCCCGACTATCTGGCGTTTTTTGACAGTCGGCAGGATTCTCCGGAGATGTTCGTCAATGGTCTGATGGTCTCCAGCGGCAATTACAAGTGGGAAGCGATCCTCGATCAGTATCAGGTTGCCACCATCCTGACGGAAATCTGCAATGTCGTGCAAGGCTACCGCTACCCCCTCGTCGATCGTTTGCAGGGGAGCAGCGAGTGGGTAGCAGTTTTCGCCGACGATACCTCCCTGGTCTATGTCAGACGCAAAGCCCTGCCGGAGGCCTGGATCAACGCACATACCCTGACGCAGACAGAGATCGATGCGGCGATTCTGCGGGCTGCCGACATGTGTATCCGGGAAAATCCCCAGGGCTCCGACGCCTACTGGGTGCGCGGAGAAATTTTGTTGAAACAGGGGGCGCTCGATGCGGCCTACGTCGCCATCGACCGTTATCTGCGCTCGGCACAGTATCCCCATGCCGATGCGGTCCGCGCTCATCAACAATTGCGCCAATGGTTTGACCGCCGGGGCTCGGTGCGATGAAACGGTTTGAATTTGTCCCGCTCTGTGCGTGCCTCCTGCTCTTTCTCGGTTTGACCAGCAGTCGCGTCCACGATTTCGACCTCTTCTGGCAACTGCAGTCGGGGAAGTACCTCTGGCAAAGCGGCACCTTCATCTATCACGACCTCTTCTCCCTCGCCGCCGAGGCGCCGCGCTGGGAGCATTGCTGGCTGCACGACCTCATCGTCTATGGTGTCTATAATCTGGCCGGATATGCCGGGATCAGTCTCTGGAAGGGGCTGCTCCTGACGATCACGGCCGGACTCCTCGCCGTTGTCGCCCGCCGACGCGGCGCTTCCTGGACGATCATCCTCAGCTGTGCCCCGATCCTCTGGCTGATGACCCGTCTCGGCTGGGCCGAGCGCCCCCAGCTCTGGTCCTACCTTTTCTTCGCGCTCTTTCTGCTGATTCTCGAGGAGTACCGGCAAAGACCGACGCGGCTGGTCTGGTTACTGGTCCCCCTGGCCATCCTCTGGGCCAACCTTCACGCCGGGTCAATCCTGGCCTTTCCTCTGGTCCTGGCTTATGTCGCCGGGGTCGGCTTCGACATCGTCCGGCAACGCCCGCCGACCCTGACGGGGCGGGACTGGCGCCGGTTGCTCCTCGTCTTCACCGCCTTGATCCCGGCCTCCCTGCTCACCCCCTATGGCCTGAGCACCTTGCGGGCGCTGCTGACATCGTCGTCCCTCGGGGTCGATTCGGGGGAGCTCATGCAGCTCTACAATATGGACTGGGCGCCGACGACCTATGTCGCCATGCCGTGGTTTTTTTATGCCCTGGCGGTGGTGGTGGCGGTCTGTCTGCTCAACGGGCGGCGGGCGGCGGCGAGTGATCTCTTCCTCCTCGGCGGACTGGCATTCATGGGGTTCAAGCTGGTCCGCCATACCCCCTTCTTCTTCTTCGCCGTCGCCGCCCTCCTCCCCCTTCTCATCGACAATGTCTACCGGCAGTGGGTTGGTCCCAGATCGTCGGTGACGCGAGGGATCATTGTCGCCACCGCGCTGGCCCTGCTCCTCTATCCGTATGCCCGCCTCGCCCTGCCCGAATTAAAGGCTTCGGGGTGGTTCGACCGGGGCTTGCGGGTCTGGCACTTCCCCGTCGCGGCCGCCGACTTTGTGCGTAGCGAAAAGCTTCCCGGCAATCTCTGGAATACCTACGACTGGGGGGGGTATCTCATGTGGACCCTCTATCCCGATTATCGCGTCTTCTGGGATGGGCGTCAGGACTCGAAGGAGATGTTTACGGCCGGGCTGGCGGTGATGCGCGGCGATCCCGGTTGGGAAGCGCTTCTCGACCGCTATCAGGTTCGCACCGTTGTAACTAAGGCCTGTACCGTCGATACCGGCGAGCACTATCCCCTCCTTGACCGCCTGCAGGGCAACCCCGACTGGGCGCTGGTCTTTGCCGACGTCTCGGCCCTGATCTTTGTCCGTCGTACTGACGTTCCCGCGGAGTGGCTGCAACAGCAGGAACTCCCGGCGGCGCGTATCGATGACACCATCCTCAGCGAGGCCGGCCTCTTGGTCAAGGCCGGACCGGGACGCTACATGGCCTGGTGGGAGATGGCCCGGTTTCACCTGGCCCGCAACGATTACCGCAGGGCCTTTCCTCTCCTCGAGCGCCATCTGCAGACAGCTCCGCCGGGTCGGCAGGTCGCCGAGGCGGAGAACTACTACCGCATTCTCTATCCGTTGATGCAACGATGATGGCTGTAACCGGCCACTTGTCTCAGGGACTTTGACCGATGGGTAACAAAACCGCACTCGTGTTTCTCGGCGTTTTCTTCCTTCTGCTCTTTGGTCTGGCGGCGACGCGGGTCAGCGACTGGGATATCTTCTGGCAGTTGCAGAGCGGAAAATACATCTGGCAGACCCAGAGTATGATCCGCACCGACACCTTTACCCTGGCGGCGGCGACCCCGCGCTGGGAACACTGCTGGCTGCACGATCTCATCTTTTATGCGGTCTGGTCAGTCGGCGGCTATACCGCCATGAGTCTGCTCAAGGGAGCGCTGATCGCGGCGACGGCGGTGGTCCTCGCCGCGGTTGCCAAACGGCGCGGCACATCGCTGCCGGCACTGTTGCTGGTGCTGCCGCTGGCGGTCTTGCTCACCTTCGGATTTTGGCGCGACCGGCCCCAGCTCTGGAGTTATCTCGGTTTTGCCGTTCTTTTGTGGTTGCTGGAGGATTTTCAGGAGCGGGGAGGGCGACGCATATTTTTGCTCGTACCGCTGGTGATTCTCTGGGTCAACCTCCATGCCGGGGTCCTCATTGTCTTTCCGGTGTTGCTGGCGTATCTGGCGGCCGCTGCGGTGGAGGACTGGCGCAAGGAACGGTCGCAAAACAGGGGGCGGGTGGGGATACTTTCTCTCCTCTTCCCGCTTTTGGCCGGGGCGCTGCTCCTTACCCCATACGGAATGGCGGATTTTGCTGTCGCGGTCAAAGGCGCCGCTCTCGGGGTCGCCTCCGGATCAACCACGCAGGTCTTGAACTATGACTGGCTTCCCTGGAGCTGGCAGGCGAACCCTTTCTACCTCTTTGCCGTGGTTGCCACTGCCCTGATCCTCTTGCTGGGTCGATCGACACTGTCCCTGCGCGACCTGCTCCTTCTCGGCGGTTTGGCGCTGATGGGCTTCCGGCTGAATCGACACACCCCATTTTTTCTTCTCGCCATCGCGGCCTTCTTGCCACTTTACGTCACAGCGATTGGCCGGCGCATGACTGAGCGCTGGCCACAGTGTAATGGCGTTCCGGCCCGGTGGGCTGTCTTCGGTCTGGTTCTATTACTGTTATTGTTGCCGGCAAAGGGGATCGGCGATGAATCCGGCTTTTTCAATGTTGGTTTGAGCGAGGGGCACGTCCCCGTCGCTGCCGCCGAATTTCTCCGCGCAGAAAAACTGCCGGGACGCATCTTCAACGAATATGTCTGGGGCGGCTACCTCGAATGGCAGCTCTTCCCCGCTTACCGGGTCTACTGGGATGCCCGCCAGAGCGATCGGCAAATTTTCGCCGAAGGCATCCGGCTCATGGCCGCCGATCCCGATTGGCCGGCGGTGCGGGCGATCCTCGACCGGGACCAGATCGACGTCATCGTCCTCCCCCCCGTCCATTATGTCGCCGGCTATCGCCAGGGGCGCTTTCTCGATCCCTTGCGGAATGAGCCCGACTGGGCTCTGGTCTTTGCCGGCGGACCGGCAGTCGTCTTTGTCCGGGTCGCTGCCGTTGATGCCTCCTGGCTGGCCGCACATCGCCTTCCGGATAACCGGATCGAAGACGTCATTATGGAATTGACGGAATTTCTCCTTAGCCAAAATCCTCAGCTCTACCGCGCCAATGGCGAGCGGGCGCGGATCTTTCTGGACCGTCGCGATTACCCCCGCGCCCTGGCCGAGCTTGAGCGCTACATGGCCCTCTGCCCCCCCGAGCGTCGTGATGCCGGAGCGGTCAGGACCTACCAAGCCTTGCGGGTGCGGCAATGAAAGAAACCCCGACACTTTTGCCCACACCGTGCGAAGCAAGAGTTGGTCTCGGCGAGCTTGCCCGGGTGGCCGCCGTCATGGTCCTTCTCGCCCTCGCCCTCTATCTGCGAACTTTTGGCGCCGACTGGACCTATGACGATTGGGAATTCATCGTCAATAATCCCGATACCCAATCCCTTGCCGGATTTTTCGCCGACCGCATTCCCGGCCGGCCGCTGCGCGATCTGAGCGTGCTCCTCGATCACACCCTCTTCGGACTCAAGCCGGCAGCTTGGCACGGGCAGAATATCCTTTGGCATGCGTTCTGCGTCGTCTTGAGCTGGCTTCTCGTCATACGTCTTGGCGCCGGGCGTCTCGTCGCCTGGGGAACCGCTCTCCTTTTTTTGGTTCATCCACTGAATGTCGAAGTCGTCGCCAGCATTGCCCATCGCAAGGACAGTCTCGCCCTGGCTTTTTCCCTCCTTGCCCTTTTGTCCTGGCTGCACAGTTACACCGTGGGCAAGGGTCAGTGGAGCTGGCGTCTCGGGGCGCTGCTCTTTTGGCTGGTGGCGCTGCAGGCCAAGCAACACGTCGTGGTGCTGCCATTGTTGGCGGCAGTCTGGGAGATTTGTGCCCTCCCTGCCGAGAAGCGCTGGCTGTTGCGTTGGCCGCGCGTCTGCGGGTTTGCCATCGTTACCTCGATAGCGGGTTTTCTCGGCTGGTTCAGCTTTGGTGGCGGACACATTCGCTATGCCGAGACAACGCGACTCTTTCTTACCCGCTGGCACGAATACAGTCCCGACAGTGCTGGCTATTACCCCTGGATGGTCCTCAAATCGACGGCCTTCATGGTGTCGCGACTGGTTTGGCCAACACCCTTGGCCGTCGAATACAACTATCCGGTGCCCCATTCATTCTTTGATCCTTGGGTCATGGCGGGGGCCGCCTTGTTTTCAACTTTTTGCGGGCTGCTAGTGATTGTCTGGAGGCAGGACCGGCGCTACTTCTTTGGCCTGGCCTGGTTCGCCATCCTCTGGTTGCCGACGAGCAATCTCTGGCCTTTGGCCTATTTCGCCGCCGACCGTTATTTCTATACCCCGGCGCTGGGACTCTTTTTCTGTGCCGCCCTGCTCGTTGCATCGATCCCCGGTACAGCGGGGCGGCGCCGGGGAGTTCTCGCCCTCCTGATTGTTCCGCTGGTCCTCCTCAGTTGGCAGCAGGTTCGTATCTGGGACAACGATGAAACCCTCTACCTTCATGCCCTGGAGGTCAGTCCCAAATCAGCCTACGTCTGTAACGAGTTGGGGAAGCTGTACGATAAACGCGGTGAGTTCCAGAGAGCATTTGACTATTACAGTCGGGGACAGCAGAATAACCCCCGCGAAGCGTCCATCCCCTATAATCTGGGGATGCTTTTCGAGCGGCGGGGGATGTATGACAAGGCTCTGGGGTATTATCGTCTTTTTTTCTTTTTGACTGTCGACCACACTGGGGCCTATGCCGAGGCGGCCAGGGATTTGCGCCAGCGGCTGCAGAAGACTTATGGCGTCAGTTATTAAGCTTGAACAGGGGGAGGCCTAAAGCCCTGGACAGTTCGCAAGGACTGAGAAATACAGTTGGAGTGAAACAATCCCCGGGTGAGTTGTTGTGAAAGTTCTCTTCCTCAATTACGAGTATCCTCCCATTGGTGGTGGTGGCGCCAATGCCAATGCCTATCTCTTCCGCGAGTTCGCGCGGATGCCGGAGCTGCGCATCGACTGCGTCACCAGCACCATGGGGGCTGTCGACGAGGTCGTCGCCATGGCCGACAATATCACTCTCTATCGTCTCGCTGTCGGCAAGAAGCAACTCCACTACTGGACCCAGGGAGAAGTGCTGCGCTGGCTCTGGCGCGCCCGCCGCCAGGTGGGCAGTTTGCAGCGTGATCATTCCTACGACCTCTGCCACGCCTTCTTTGCTTTTCCCTCGGGGGCGATTGCCTGGGAGGCGCGCGATCATTGCCCCTATCTTGTTTCCCTGCGTGGTTCCGATGTGCCCGGCTTCAATCCCCGCTTCGCCGCCCAGTATGTCGTGCTCAAACCCCTCTTCCGGCGCATCTGGCGGCAGGCGCAGGCCGTGGTCGCCAACAGCGAGGGGCTGCGGCAGCTGGCCGCGCGCCTGACCCCCGAATTGCCGTTCAAGGTGATCCCCAACGGGATCGATACTGAGGAGTTCTTTCCCGCTCCCCCTGCCGAACTGGCCGCGCCGCGGCTCCTCTGTGTCTCACGGCTGGTTGACCGTAAAGGGGTGCAGCACCTCATCGAGGCTTTCCCTGCCGTATTGCAGGCGGTGCCGCAGGCACAACTGACCGTCGTCGGCGAAGGCAATCTTCTCGAACCGCTGCGCCGGCGGGTGGCCGCATTGGGGCTCACGAAGGCGGTGGCGTTTGCCGGCCATGTGCCCCACGCCGAACTCCCGGATTACTACCGGCAGGCCGGGCTCTTCGTCCTCCCCTCCTACTATGAAGGGATGAGCAATACTGTCCTTGAGGCGATGGCGAGTGGGCTGCCGATTGTCGCCAGCGGAGAAGGGGGGCGGGAAGAATTGCTGCGCGAGAATGCCGCGACGGTGCCGTTTGCCGACCCGTCCGCCCTTGCCGCCACATTGATCGAACTCCTCAACGATCCGGCACGACGTGCGGTCATGGGCGCGGCATCACGGATTATCGCCGAGGAGTTTTCCTGGGCGGCAGTGGCGCAGCGCTATGTCGAGATTTATCGCGAGATCGCACGAAAGGACGCGCCATGTGCGGTATAGCCGGATTCATCGGACCGGGGAATGCCGCAACCCTTGCGGCCATGTCCCAAGCCATTCGCCATCGCGGACCCGATGATGACGGGCTGTGGCTGGGGGAGGGGGTCGGCCTGGCCCACCGCCGCCTGGCGATCATCGACCTGAGCCCTGGCGGGCATCAGCCGATGTTTTCGCCGCAAGGAGATGTCCTCGTCTTCAATGGCGAGATCTACAACTTTCAGGAGTTACGGCGAGAGCTCGAAGTCCTGGGTCATCGTTTTGTCAGCCAGAGTGACAGCGAGGTCATCCTCCAGGCCTGGCGGCAGTGGGGGGAGGATTGTGTTAAACGGTTGCGCGGGATGTTCGCCTTTGCCCTCTGGGACGCCGGCAAACGCCAACTCTTTGCCGCCCGCGACCGGGTCGGGATCAAACCCTTCTACTACCTCGAACATGGCGGGGTCTTCTACTTTGCTTCGGAGGTCAAGGCACTGCTGCAGATTCCGGGCTACGTCCCCCGCCTGAATTCGCGCCTCCTCCCCCTGTACCTGACCTTTCGTTACACCCCCGGCGACGAGACCCTCTTTGCCGGGGTGAAGAAACTGCCCCCGGCCCACACCCTGACCCTTAGTGCTGGTGGGCGGGCGCAACTTTCCCGCTATTGGGAGCTGATCTTCGAGCCCGACGACGAGCCGAGCGAAGCGCAGTGGCGGGAACGTTTCTGGGGTGTCTTCGAGGAAGCGGTGCAGCAGCACATGCTTGCGGATGTCCCCCTCGGCGCCTACCTCTCCGGCGGTCTCGATTCGAGCCTTATTGTTGCGGCCATGGCCGCGAATTCGGCTCGTCCGGTCGATGCCTTTTCCGTCGGCTTTCGCGATGAAAAGGCCAACGAGCTTCCCTATGCCCGGCAGGTCGCCCAGCATTTCGCCTGTCGCCACCATATCCTGCATGCCGAGGATGAGGCTGCCGCCGTCCTCGACCCGGTGATTTATCATCTCGATGAACCTCTCGCCGATCTTGCCACCATCCCGACGTACCTCATGGCTCGCGCGACCAAACCGCATGTGACTGTGGTCCTTTCCGGCGAAGGGGCAGATGAAATACTTGCCGGATATGCCAAATATCGCGCCTTTCTCTTCGGCCGCAAGACTGCCGGCTTTTTACCGGCCCCCCTGTGGGGCCTGGCTTCGCGCCAGGTCGGGAATTTATCCCTGCAAAGGGCTCTGGCGTCCCAGGCCGAGAGCGATCCGGCCCGGGCCTATCTGAATCTGGCTGCAGTTTTTTCAAGGACCGAACTGAAAACGCTGCTGACTCCCGCAGCGGCTCGTGCGATGATGCCGGCGGATGAAATCGAGGCGCTGGTGCGCCACCACCTGACCGGGCAGCCCGATCTGCTCAGCGGACTCCTGGCCCTTGATTTCCATACGTGGCTCCCTGACGATCTGTTACTGAAAAACGACCGTATGACCATGGCTCATGCCGTCGAGGCCCGCGTCCCCTATCTTGACCACCAGCTCATCGAGCTGTGCGCGCGGATTCCCTCCCGCTTCAAGCTGCGCTGGAATCAAGAGAAGGTGTTGTTGCGCAAGGTCATGGCCGGACGCTTGCCGGAGAATATTTGCCGGCGCAAGAAGGCGGGCTTTACCGTCCCCCTTGCCGACTGGTGCCAGGGCGAATTCAAGGCGCGACTCAATGGCGTTTTTGCCGCGGAGCGAAAACGTCAGGGCGAGCAGTTGTTTTCTCCTCGCGAGATGGAAAAACTGCAAGCGAAGCCGTTGCAGCATCCTTATTACCGCCGCCAGTTCTGGTCCGTGGCGACGCTGGAGCTGTGGCGGCAACGTTTCGGGATCGAGAACTGATAGGAAAACGTCATGCAATTTGATTTTGGACAGAACTGGCAAGAGTTTTCCGAAAAGCGGCTCTCCTCTGAGAAGGTCGCCCAGGCCCGTGCGCACTTTGACGAGCTGATGGCCGAAGTTCCCCTGGCGGATAAAACATTCCTCGATATCGGTTTCGGCCAGGGTTTGAGCCTGCTTCTGGCCCATCAAGCAGGGGCGCGGGTGACCGGGATCGATATCAATCCCAAGTGCGCCGAAGTCGTTGCCCGCAACAGGGCAGTCGTTGGCGTGCGCGAGCCGATTGAAGCCGTGGTCGGTTCGATTCTTGATCCGGAGGGTCTGGCCCGACTTGCCGGCCGGACCTTCGACGTCGTACACTCGTGGGGCGTACTCCATCACACCGGGCGAATGTACCAGGCCATCGATAACGCCTGCGATCTGGTTGTCGCTGACGGGACATTGGTGCTGGCCATCTATAACCGGCACTGGAGCTCACGGCCATGGCTGGCGATCAAGTGGACTTACTGCGTCCTGCCGGCTTTTTTGCAGAAGTTGATGATTGCTGCTTTCTATCCGGTGATCATGGTTGCCAAGTTTCTCGTGACCGGGAAGAACCCTTTCGGAATGACGCGGGGGATGGATTTTTACTACAATGTCGTCGACTGGGTCGGCGGTTACCCCTATGAATATGCCTCCATGCACGAAATGGAAACTTATCTGAGCGGCAAGGGGTTTCAGCTGCACAAGGCGATCCCGGCGCGGGTGCCGACTGGATGTAATGAGTTTGTTTTTGTCCGGCAACGTGTTTTAGCTGGTGAGGAATTGCATGTATAAATCCCTCAAGGAGCGCGGCCGAGCGGCATCGGACTATTATGCCGGGCGGGAGGACTATTTTTACCTCTCGCCGGCCGGGCTGACCCTGCTGCGTGGGCTGGAACCCCTGGTGAGGGATTATTGCCGGGGACGTGTTCTTGACGCCGGCGCCGGACGGGGAGCCTACCGTGACCTGTTATTGCGCCATGCCGACACTTATGTCGGGATGGACATCGGCGGCAGCAGCGCGACGACTGTCGTCGGCGATGCCCAGCGTCTCCCCTTTGCCGATGCTTCCTTTGACACGGTCTTCTGCTCGCAGGTTCTGGAACATGTGCCGGAACCGTGGCTGGCCCTGGCCGAGTTTCGGCGGGTGCTGCGACCGGGGGGGAAGTTGATTCTCTCGGTGCCGCATATTTCGTGGTTGCACAATGAACCGCACGATTATTATCGCTATACCAGACATGGGTTGTCTTTTTTGCTGGGGCGCTCAGGATTTACGGTCGCATCCATCAACCCCGCCGGAGGGCTGTTTTCGTTGCTAGGGCACATTTTGTCAAGCGTAGTCGTAAACGGTACTTTCGGCTTCCCCCTCGCCCGCAGGGTGTTTTTTGTGCTGAATAAGCTGCTGGTCAAGGGACTTGCCATGATCGACGGAAAAGTTGAGAAGAATAAGGTTTTTGCCCTTAATTACGTAGTGCTGGCGGAATGAATGTGATGAAAAAACTAGTGAAATTCGCGATGTCCTTTCTTGTCCCCAGAATTATCAAGAATATGTATTTGATGGCCAGGTATAGTTGCGTCATCCATCCATCAGCCGATATAAAATTTATTAAAAATATCATTATCGGCAAGGGGGCGATTCTTGGAAGGGTCTATATCACGGCACAGGGGCCGATCAGGATAGGGAGTAAATCGTTTATTAATGATAATGTTATATTGAATTCTAAAACGGGATACATCCATATCGGAAGTGAAACGAGTATTAATCACAACAGTGTTGTTTTTGGCAATGGTGGTGTCGAAATTGGGAATAGGTGCGCCATTGGCCTGAATGTGCAAATAGTAAAAAATCATCGGATACCGGAACGATTGAGCGACCCTTACGACGAAATAACGCCGGGCAAAACCATCGTCGGGGACAATGTCTGGCTCTGCTCAAATGTTGTGATAGTTGATGGTGTGATCGTCGGCAGCTATTCGGTTGTCGGTTCCAATTCTTTAGTGTCGCGGGACATTCCAGAGGCAGTCATTGCTGGAGGGATACCGGCAAAAGTGCTGAAAGGACGAGAGTGAGCAAGCGTCTCAGGCCATTAGCTGACACCTGCCGGAAGCGGCAACGGGCGATAAGGTGAGTGCGCGTTTGACGCAAGTCCTTAAGTGGGGCTTCAGCATCGGCCTGCTGTTGTTACTGTTCAGTTGGGTCGACTGGCGGTCCGGCTTGCAGCTTCTACGGCAAGTCCGGGCGGAATATCTGCTGCTGAATTTTATCTTGTTTCCTGTCGCGCTCGCCGTCGCAGCGCGGCGTTGGTTGGTATTGTTGCGTCCGCACGGAATCTCCCTATCCTTGCTGGAGGGGGTAAAAATCTACTGGATCGGAATTTATCTAAGCAATTTTTTACCATCCAATATAGGTGGGGATATTTCTCGCGTCGGATTGATGTCCCGGTTCAACAAGACGGCGCAAATAGCCGCAAGTGTCGTTGTTGAAAGATTTCTTGGGTTGCTTGCCCTGCTTCTCTTTGCTTCGGTGGCAGCAGTGATTCGCCCATCGTTATTTGTGTGGCATGGTGGGGTTTATGCGTATTGGGCAGGGGTTGGTTTGCTGGTTGTGGCAGTCCTTATGTGCGTGAATTTTTCTCAAGAAATTTCAGGACGATTCATCGGGGCAGAAGGGGCCGGGCTCTACCATTCAGTGCAGAAAAAAATCGGCAAATTGTTGATTTCCGTTGAGCGATACCGAGACTGGAGATTGTGCCTGCAAGTTGTCGGCTGGTCGGGGCTCTATTATCTAGTCGGCTTTGTGGCCCATTTCTCTGTCGCCAAAGCCCTGGGGCTGGATATAGATTTTCATTCCATCGTTTTGATTGCCCCCCTGATCCTGCTGATATCCATGATTCCGGTAAGTGTAAATGCCATTGGTCTGGCAGAAGGCGCTTTCGTTGTTTTTTATTCCCATGTTGGCCTGGAAAAGCATGAAGCTCTTGCCTTTGCGTTGTTGTTGCGTTTCCTACAGTTGTTGTGCTCCGGTGTTGGCGGGATTTTGCTCCTTTCAGTGAAGCGGGAACTTTCCGTTAAAGGACAAGAAAAACGATGAAAGCATTTCGCTACCTGTCTGTTGGTATGCAGAACATTGTCCGCCCTGCTCGAGCGTGGGCGGGGCCTCTGCACGTACAGGTTGAGGTGACGACCTTTTGCAATCTTGACTGCGTCATGTGCTCACATGGGACCTTGATTAAGCATCCGAGGCACATGGGGCTGGGAAGTTTTATCGAGATTTGTGAGAAGTTGATGCCGTACAAGGTGTCCATGAACGGTATCGGAGAGCCATTCCTCAATCCAGAGATGCTGCCAATGGTCGAGTTCGCGCGGGATCACGGGATAGAGACGATAACCACCTCGAATCTGACCTTGCTTTCGCCGGAGCTTGCCGAACATATCGTTCATAGCGGATTAGGCTTGCTGAAGGGGTCAATCGATAGTGTTGACCCGCAAACATATCTGGCAATCCGTCGCCGTGACATGCATGGCCGGGTCCTTGAGGGCCTGCGCAATGTTCGGGATGCGAAGAGGCGACTCGGCTCACGCTTGCCGTATGTCCGACTCCAGTTCGTCATGCAGCGCGCCAACTACAGGGAAATTCCGGATGTCCTGGATTTATGTCAGGAATACGGCGTGGATGCGATCTATTTTCAGCCACTTGATCTGATCAACGATAATTATGTCACCGATGCAATGGTGAGTGAACTGATCGGGGATATGGATCCTGTATCTTTTCGTCAGGTGCTGGAACGAGCTGCGCAGAAGTCGGAGCACGGAAAAATTGCCACCAACTTGCCGGCACTTTTTCGCGATTTCGATGCCGTTTGGGAAAAATACCGGATGATCAAGGCGCCAGATCCAGAAACTGCAGTCTGCATGATGCCGTGGACCTCGTTGTACGTTTCCGTTGACGGGGATGTGCGCCTATGTTGTGTCTTTGCGTCAAGCCCGGAGGAGAACCTCGGGAACATTTTCAAGCAGGATTTTGGCGCGATCTGGAATGGCGAGGCGTATCGAAACTATAGAAAAGGGTTTTCCAAGGGGGAGCGCCCCAACAAGCTGTGTCGAAATTGCATGGCGCCTACGCTCGGGGGCATGATGAAATCGTTCAAGCATTCAAAGTACATGCTCAAATAAGTAATTGGGGAAAACGAAATGGCTAAATCTCGCCGCGAAATACCTTGTCCCTCCTGCACCTATGTTGGTGCTCGACATGGTCGCGTTATTCACGGCTATGATATTTATATCTGTGAAGAATGTGGCCTGGCTTTTACTTATCCCCGGCCGTCAGAGGAAGCTGTTGCCGAGTTCTATCATTCTCTTGCTCTAGGCGAAGACCTGTATGGTGGGCAGAGCCCCACAAAACGGGCGTTTTTCGAACTTTGTCATCGAGAAATCGAAAGATATTTGAAGTCAGGAAAAGTACTTGATTTTGGTTGTGGAGATTGTTGTTTTTTAAATGAAGGGGATAGTTCGATGTTTTCCCTTTACGGGGCCGACTTACATCCGGGGATTGAAAAAATATCGCACAAAAATAGAATACAATTCTTAATAGGGAATACTCTTAATGCGGATATATACGAAAATTATTTCGACGTAATTTTTACGTCTGCAACATATGAACATTTTATCGAACCAGTCTCAATGACAGATAAGTTTATTAAGTTATTAAAGCCAGGAGGAATAATTTTTATAGTCTCAGTGCCAAGTTACAATTCTTTCAACATCAAACTTCATGTAGAAGATTGGTTGATAAATAGACCTCCAGCACATATTAATTTCTTTACCATAAGAAGTTTGACCAAGCATCTAGTCAATGCCGGATTCATTATCGAAAAGAGCTGGACATACGGATTCAATCTCGAGCCAGTCAAGCGCAGGCTGAAAGGATTGTCTGCCGAAACTTCGCTGAAGTCTTTAGTCGAGAGCGGAGCCACTGCCAAGTCGGGATCAGTTAAGCCTGTAGGGCTGCTGCATAAGATTGCAGCCACGATTTATTTTCATTTCCCTTATCTGGGAATGGGTGACAAGTTGGCTTTTGTTGCCCGAAAGCCAGAGGCTCGATGAGGGAACAATGATCGTTTTGCGGTTTCTTGACCTTAGCCGACGACCAAATTAGTTTGCTGCATCTGGCCAATATGGAGCATCCATGCAACAAAATCTGAAAGAGCCGTCGCTCCCTTTGTGGTTCATCATG
>MGTO01000081.1:0-13753 GCA_001799485.1 Desulfuromonadales bacterium GWC2_61_20
GAGAGGGGTCGCACGCGCAAGAGAGTATCGACGTAGAAGCGGTAACCCTTGTCCGTCGGCACCCGCCCGGCCGAGGTATGGGGCGAGACGATATAGCCGAGTTCCTCGAGATCGGCCATGACGTTGCGCACCGTCGCCGGCGACAGCCCCATGTGGCGATGACGACTCACCGTCCCCGAACCGACCGGTTCGGCCGAGTCGATATAGTCCTCGACGATCGCTTCGAGAATCTTGCGGCTGCGTTCGTTGAGCTCGTCGCTCATGACCGTCTCCGTCCCCCAAAAAAACTCAAGCCGGAGAACCCGGCAAGTGGCTGATCTTAGCACTCCGGGAGGATGAGTGCTAAGGCGAGGACAACATAACAACCGACCCTGCCTTTGTCAAGGCCAAAGGGGGCAATTCCCCTGCGCTTTCAAGGACCGGCCGGCGGCGCCTCGAAGAGCCCGCCGGCAACGGCCAGCTGCCCCGGCGTGCCGAGGAGGAGGGCGACGTCGCCGGCCCGCAGCTGCCACGACGGCTCGGGATTGGGGGCGACCTCCTCGCCCCGGCGCACGGCGATGAGGGTCGCCCCCGAACGATTGCGCAGCAACCCGCGACTCAAGGGTTGATCGGCCAGGGGTGCGCCCGCCTCCACGGTGAAGGTGCCGATCTCGGCGCCGCTGAGAAAACCGGTAATGCCGACGGCATGGCTGTGGCGGCGGCTGGCGGAGCGGAGCATCTGGTAGGAATCGCTGCGCACGGCGGCGATGCTCGCTTCGACCTGGTCGTGGGGGACGAGATAACGCTTGAGGACGCGGGCGAAGATCTCCACCGAGGTTTCGAGTTCCTCGGGAATCACTTCGTTTACCCCGAGGGCGTAGAGGGGCTCCATTTCCAGCAGATAGCGGGTGCGGACAATGATGTGCAGGTTGGGGTTGAGCTGGCGGGCGACGGCGGCGACCCGGCGGCTGGCGGCGGCATCGGAGATGGCGATGACGAGGATGCGGGCGCGGGCGAGGTGAGCTTGTTCCAGCACCTCGGCGCGGGCGGCATCGCCAAAGACGATGGGGACGCCGCGCTTGCGTTCGGTGCTGACGGTGTAGGGATTGGCCTCGACGATGACGTAGTGAATCTTGTGCCCTTTGAGGACCTTGGTCAGGTTGCGCCCGTTGAGGCCATAGCCGACGACGATGACATGATCGCTCAGGCGCATCTTGCGCTCGCGCTCGATCAGGCCCCCCTGCCCCCGCACCAGTGCTCGCGGCAGCCAGCGCATGATCCGGTCGGCGAATTGCGGCGCCCATTGCAGGCAGAAGGGGGTCAGAGCCATGGTCGCCACCGAGGCGGCGAGAAAGAGCTGGTAGCGCTCGGGAGTCAGCAACTGATAGCGGAGTCCGCTCTGGGCGAGGATGAAGGAAAACTCGCCGATCTGCGCCAGACCGAGCCCCGCCAGCACGGCAATGCGCGCCGGGATGCCGAGGATGAGAACCGAAGCGGCGGCGATCACCCCCTTGAGGACGATGATGGCGAGGATCAACAGGGCCACGTAAAGGGGGTGGCGCAGGAAGATGTGGACATCGAGGAGCATGCCGACGGAGATGAAGAAGAGGCTGATGAAGGCGTCGCGGAAGGGGATGATGTCGCCGAGGGCCTGGTGGCTGTACTCCGATTCGGAGATCGCCAACCCGGCGATGAAGGCACCGAGGGCGAGGGACAATCCGGCCAGGTTGGTCAGCCAGGCGGTGCCGAAACCGACAAAGATGATGGAGAGGATGAAGAGTTCGCGGCTCTTGACCTTGACGACCTGGCCGAAGATCCAGGGGATGGCGTGGCGGGCGCCGAGGTGGGCGACGGCGACCACCCCGGCGGCTTTGACCAGGGAGATAAAAAGTCCGCTGACCCCGCCGCCGGCCCCGGCGAGAAAGGGGGTCAACAGCATCAGGGGGACGACGCAAAGATCCTGAAAGATGAGGATGCCGAGGACCGTCTTGCCATGGGGGGTATCCATCTCGCCCGCATCCATCAACAGTTTCATGAGGATGGCGGTACTCGACAGGGCGACGAGAAAACCGACGAAGACCGCCGCCCCCGGGGCCAGCCCGAAGAGGACCGCCGCCACCGCCACTGCCGCGATGGTCAGGAGCAGCTGGGCGCCGCCCCCCCAGAAGACGAGTTTACGGATGCGCATGAGTTCGGTCAGGGAAAACTCGATGCCGATGGTGAAGAGGAGGAGGACGATGCCGACCTCGGCCATCTGCTCGACCTCGTGGGTGCTGCCGATGAGGCCGAGGAGGCTCGGTCCGGCGAGGATGCCGGTGGCGAGAAAGCCGATGATCGACGGCAATTGCAGCTTGCGGAAGGCAATGACGGTGATCAACGCCAGACCGAAGAGAATGACCAGATCCTTGAGGGCACTCAGTTCCATGAAAACTCTCTCCATGCTCTAGGAGCGTAATTGTAACGGGCCGTTTGCCAATTGCTCGGTTTATTCGGCCTTTTTCAGCGGCCGGCTAGAGAAAGAAACTGATGAGGTGATCATACAACAGCCAACCCTGGAGATCGAAGGTCCAGCGGTCGCCGACGCAACGCAGGCGCGGGCCGCAACGCTGCAGCGCGGCGGGGAAAGCCGCGGCGACGCCGAGGCCGAAGCGCTGGCAAAAGTCCGACTCGCTGACCCCTTCGGCGGTGCGCAGGCCGAGGTAGAGGACTTCGCTCATCGCCCCGCGCCGGTCGAAACTTTCGAGACGATCGCTGGCACTTTCCCCGCTGGCGACGCGACGGGCATAGAGATCGAGGTCGGGCGGCGCCGCCCGGCGCTCCCCCCAGCCCTCGGCGCGGAAGGAATGAGCGCCGGCGCCGAGGCCGAGGTAGGGCCGGCGCCGCCAGGTATCGAGGTTGTGGCGACAGGCGCGAGCGGGACGGGCGAAGTTGGAGATTTCGTAGTGCGCGTATCCCGCCGCCGTCAGCAGGCCATCGACGGCGCGGTAGTGGCGCGCCGTCTCCTCTTCGTCGGGAAGCAGGATCGCCCCTGTCGTCACGCGGCTATAAAATACTGTCCCCTCTTCCACGGTCAAAGCATAGGTCGAAATGTGCTCGGGGGCGAGAGCGACCAGCGCTTGCAGCTCCCTCTCCAGCGCCGCCACCTGTTGCCCCGGCAGGGCGTAGATGAGATCGAGGGAGAGATTGGCGAAGCCGGCGCGGCGCGCCGCCGCCACCGCCGCCAGACCGGCGGCGACGTCATGGCCGCGGCCAAGAGCAAGAAGCTGGCGGTCGTCGAGGGACTGCAGCCCGAGGGAGAGACGGTTGATCCCGGCCTGGCGCAGTTCGGTCAGGGCGGCGGCATCGACAGTGCCGGGGTTGGCTTCGAGGGTGATTTCGGCATCGCCGGCAATGCCCATCGTCGCCGCCACCGTTTCGAGAATCTCCCCGACCGTCGCCGGCGGCAGGAGGGACGGGGTGCCGCCGCCGAAGAAGATGGTCGCGACCGGGCCGCCCCAGGAAGAAGCCTCTTGGCGCAACTGCCGCAGCAGCAGCTCGCCATAACGTTGCAGCTCCGCCGCCCCCGGCACCGGCAGGGAGAAAAAGTCGCAGTAAGCACATTTACTGCGGCAAAAGGGGATGTGCAGGTAGAGTCCAGTCGTCATAAGCACATTTCGCCGCGCGCTTTCTCCTTGCGCGTCCGCCTCTTTTTCAGGAAAATGGGGCCTGTTTGCCACCCCCCACGGGAGGACCGCCATGAGCCGTACCGTCCACGCCGCCGCCGTACAGTTCAATATCCGCCTCGGCGAGGTCGAGGTCAACCTCGCCACCGCCCTCGCCGGCCTGCGCCAGGCCGCTGCCGCCGGCGCCCGCCTCGCCGTCCTCCCCGAGATGTGGAGCAGCGGCTACGACTATCGCCGCCTCGGCGAACTCGCCGAGGCGACCCCGCGGGTCCTTGCCGCCCTCTGCCGGGCCAGCAGCGATCTTCGCCTGACCATCGTCGGCAGCCTCGCCGACAAGGTCGGCGACCAGGTCTTCAACTGCGCCTATGTCGTCGACGGCGGCAAGGTCGTCGGCAGCTACCGCAAGCTCCATCTCTTCTCGACCATGGGGGAGGACCGCTTCCTCGCCGCCGGCGACCGCACCCTCGTCGTCGACACCGCCGTCGGCCGCCTCGGCGTCGCCATCTGCTACGACCTGCGTTTTCCCGAGCTCTTCCGCAAGCTCGCCCTGGAGGGGGCGGAGATCCTCTGCCTCCCGGCCGAGTGGCCCAAGCCGCGGCAGGAGCACTGGCGCACCCTGCTGCGCGCCCGCGCCATCGAGAATCAGCTCTTCGTCGCCGCCGCCAACTGCTGCGGCGTCCAGGGGAAGCTCGACTTCTTCGGCATGAGCCTCCTCCTCGGCGCCCGCGGCGACATCCTTGCCGAAGGGGGGGAGGTCGATACCTGCCTCAATGCCACCTTCGACTTCGCCGAGATGGAGGAGTACCGTGCCCAGATCCCTTGCTATCGTGATCGACGGCCGGAGATATACGGCCACTTGCCCTGATCGGGAAAACATTCATTGTAGCAAAGGGGGAACGCGAATGCGTTCCCCCTTTTTACACCTATCTGAAAAACCTGCCGCAAAAAACTCCTCGCTATCTCATTCCGCAGACTCTTCCACCTTCTCCCGCAGCGTCTCGTACAGTCGGGCCGGTCCCAGCAGGATGTCGCGCAGGCCGACGCGCACTTTCTCCGAATTGATCGCCTGGCTGCTCATGGTCGTATGCGCAGTCAGGGCATCGAGAATGGCGTTCATGATTTCGTTGGAGAGATCGGGTGAGTTGGCGAACTGTTCCTTGGTATTGTTGTTCGCCTGCTGCCGCAACTTCTCTGACTCCAGCAACTTCCCCTTGAGGACGTTATTGACGTAGACCAGCTTGTCGTCGTCAGAGAGTTCCCCCTCAAAGAGTTCATTGACTCTGGCGATGACCTCGGTCAGGTAGGCCTTTTCCTTTTCGCGTACTTCCCCTCCCCCCGGCTCCATCGGCTTGAGCTTCTCACCGTCACCGTCTTCCAGATCGAGGGGGCGCTTGCCTTGTGTTTTCAGCTTGTGGTGCGTCAGCAACATCTTCGACAGGTCGATGACTTCGCGTTCGCGGCCAAAATCGAGGAGCGGCAGCAGGCGTTTGAAGAAGATGTAGCGCGCCTCCAGCTCGGTGTTGCCGTAATCGAACATCTGCGCCAGAAAGACGTACACCCGCTCATAGGTTCCGATGTCGTGCTTGAACAAAATGAGGGCTTCCAGCTCTTGCTTGGCTTCGGTGGCCGCTGCGCCATCATTCTTCGCCGTTGCTGTCGCCAGTCGTTGCTGGGCATTTTTGTAGCGCTTGAGCAAGCGGCCGACCACCGGTTCAAGAGCAGCGACCAGATCACTCTGCTTCGCTTTCGGGTTGAGCTCCACGGCCACCACCCGGCTGACTTCAAAAGTGTCGTAGTGACCCGAAGCATCAAGCTTGCCGCGCAGGTCGTAGATCAGGTTGGGATCGGTGACATTCTCCAGTACCGCCGTGGCGTAGTAGGTCTTGAAGGCGAGCAGGATTTCCTCGGGGTCATTGACGAAATCGACGATGTAGGTGGCATCCTTGCCGGGGTGCGACCGGTTGAGCCGTGACAGGGTCTGCACCGCCTGCAGACCGGCGAGACGCTTATCGACATACATGCCACAAAGAAGCGGTTGGTCGAAGCCAGTCTGGAACTTGTTGGCGACAAGGAGGATGGAATAATCGTCGCCGGCAAAGGCCTCGCGGATGTCGCGGCCGCGCAGGTTGGGATTGAGGCTCTGGCTCGTTTCGCGGAAAGGGTCGGGGCCGGAAGACGAATCGTTGACCTCGCCGGAGAAGGCGACCAGGGTGCCGATCTTGTAGCCCTGCCCCTTGATGTACTGATCAACCGCGCGCTTCCAGCGCACCGCTTCAAGGCGACTGCCGGTCACGACCATTGCCTTGGCCTTGCCGCCGAGAAGCGGCGCGACATTTTCCTGAAAGTGCTCGACCACCACCTGCACCTTCTGGGCGATGTTGTAGGGATGGAGCCGGACCCAGCGCATGATCCCTTTAAGGGCGGCGCTGCGTTCCACCTCCTGCTCGCTCATCTCCTTGCCGTTGTGGGCGAGTTTGAAGGCGAGCTTGTAGGGGGTGTAGTTCTTGAGAACATCGAGAATAAAGCCTTCCTCGATCGCCTGGCGCATCGAATAAATATGGAAGGCCGCCGGCAGATTCCCCTGACCGGCCGGCAGCTCTGGCTTGGGCCGACGGCCGAAGAGTTCCAACGTCTTGGCTTTGGGGGTGGCGGTGAAGGCGACATAGGTGATGCCGGCATCGTTGGCCCGGGCCGCCATCTGCGCCGCCAGCAGATCTTCGGTGCTGACCTCGCCGCCGTCCTCCAGCTCTTTGAACTCCTCGACCGAAAGGACCGCCTTGAGCTTGGCCGCCGACTCGCCGGTCTGCGACGAGTGGGCCTCGTCGGCAATGACGGCGAAACGCTTCCCTTCCGTCGCGGCGAGTTCCTGCACGGCCGTCAGGGCAAAGGGAAAGGTCTGGATGGTGCAGACGACGATCTTCTTGCCGCCGGAGAGGGCCTTGGCCAGCTCGCCACTCTTGCTGGCGCTCTCCCCCTTGATCGTCGCTACCACCCCGGCGGTGCGCTCGAAGTCGAAGATCGCTTCCTGCAACTGGGCATCGAGGACATTGCGGTCGGAGACAACCAGCACCGTATCGAAGAGTTTCTTCTGCTCGGCATCGTGCAGGTCGGCGAGGAAGTGCGCGGTCCAGGCGATGGAGTTGGTCTTGCCCGAACCGGCCGAATGCTGGATCAGGTATTTGTGCCCCGGCCCTTCCGCCAGCACCTGGGCGATGAGCTTGCGGGTGGCGTCGAGCTGGTGGTAGCGCGGGAAGATGATGTTCTTGATCTGCTTCTTGCTGTCGCGCCGCGCCACCAGATAACGGCCGAGAATCTCCAGCCAGCTGTCGTGCTGCCAGACCTCTTCCCACAGATAGGCGGTGCGGTGGCCGCCGCGCTCGTTAACCGGATTGCCCGCCGCCCCCTGGTCGCCGCGATTGAACGGGAGAAAGGAGGTTTTCGCGCCTTCCAGTTTGGTCGTCATGCGTACTTCCCTGTTGCTGACGGCAAAGTGCACCAGCGCGCCACGAGGGAACTCTAAGAGAGGTTCGGCGGCGGATTGCCCTTTGGGCTTGGGGTTGCGGTCGAAGCGGTATTGATCGACGGCATCCTCGATCGATTGGGTGAAGTCGGTCTTGAGTTCGCAGGTGGCGACGGGAATGCCGTTAAGGAAGAGGACGAGATCGATGGAATTTTCGTTGTGCAGGGAGTAGCGGACCTGGCGCACCACGCGCAGGCGGTTGGCGGCGTAGCGGGTCGTAATCTCCGGGTTCATCGCCAGCGCCGGTTTGAACTGAGCCAGGGTGAGGGGTTGGCGCAAACCGACCAATTCGATACCGTGGCGCAGCACGGCGAGGGTGCCGCGGTCGTCGAGGGACTTGCGCAGGCGGTCGAGTAATAAGCCTTCGGCGGCGGCGCCGTGGTTCTTGCTCAGGGCTTCCCATGCTTTGGGCTGGGTGGCCTGCACCCAGGCGAGGACGTCGGCTGGGAAGAGGGCGCGGTTGCGGTCGTAGAGCTTGGCGTCACCGTCGGCGTGGAGCCAGCCATGCGCTGGGAGGTAAGAACAGATTTCAGTCTCGAAGTTGATTTCTTTGTAGAGATTGCTCATGGGCTCCTCAAAAGTCAGACAGGGCAGACTTGTCCGACCAGTCGGACCGGTCCGATTCTTCTCTGACTTGACCACCGCCGCCGCGTTGGTCGCTGCGCGTCTTATAAAGTCGCTCGGTAAAACCACCCTTCTCGACAAAATCGCTCTCCAGCCGCTCCATCTGCCGGGCTAGAAGAAAAGTGGCCTGATGACTCAGACAAAGCATGATGTTGGCCGCAACTTCGGCAGGTACCGTCTTCAAGGCGCGTAGTGCCGAGCAGAGGGGCTCGTCAAAGACGTCGGACTGGTCGGACTGATCAGATGGGTCCGAAGGCTTTTTGAGCTTGCCGGCCAGCCGGGCGCGCATCGCTTTGACCTTGGGCGCGTCCTTGTCCCAGATCGCCAGGTTGTTTTGCCGCAGATAGTCTTCGTAGTCGCGAATCAGTTCGCCCAGACTGGCGCGGGCCACGCCGGTCAACTTCAGCTCGGTCTTCTTTGACGTGCCCGAGGCCAGCGAGCCTTCGGCGATGTTCTGCACCCCGCTGCGTGCCGCCTGCACCATCTGGTCGTGGGTGCGCGAACGTTTGTCGATGAAACGGTTGCAGAAGATGACTGTGCCGTCGTAAGCCGCCAGCGAGACAACAAAGCTGCGCAGCTTGCGATAGCCGCCATGCGGCAGGATCAGGTCGGTTGATTTGTTCATGGTGTCCCCCCCCCCTTTTTCGGACAAAACTTCAACTAGCCAGTCCGGCAGAACTCCGACGAGTCAAACCCGTCCGACGATCTCACATCGATCTTCCCCGTCACCGCCGCCGAGATCAGGGCGGTGCGACGCTCCTTGAGCAGGGCGATGGCGCGTTGGGCTTCAGCGATCAGGGAATCAAATTCGCAGGTAAGCTTTTCAATCCCCTTACAGATTTCTTCGGCCTCGTTGCCAGGCGGGAGAGCGATTGTGATATTTTTAAACTCATCCCAATAAAGCCGTAGCCTAAAGTCTGTAACCCCTTTCGAATGTCGGCGCATTTGCTCGATAGCCTGCGGTGTTCTCAACAATAGCTCGACAAACGCTGTACTGATCTTCTGCCGAGGTCGGGCAACAACATAAGCAGGACTCACCATGCCCTCGACCGTCGCAGCTCCGAAACCGCCCTGCCAGGCACGCATCATGTTGTAAACGAGATCACCCGATTTGACCTGTTTGTAAATCGACCGATCCTCGCTGCGCGAAACCTTGCGGTCCATCTCTTCTTCATCGAGCTCACGGTCAGAAATGCCGTTGTGGATAGACACACATAAAACCGGCAAATCGGCATTTCCTCGTTCATCAACTTCTTGAAACAAATTGGCAAGCCGCACCACTTCCCACCCCGCCGGCACCTCCCCCAGCCACTCAACCCCCGAATCCTTCATCGGCGCAGCCGGGTTCAACCCCTTGGTCACGGCGTGAGAGATCACCGCCTGACGCTTTTCCTTGAGCAGTTCGATCAACCGCTGCTGCTCGGCTACCAGCGCGTCGATCTTGCCGGTCTCTCGGTCGAGGAAGGCGGCTATGGTGTGTTGCTCGGGGAGCGGAGGGAGAGGTAATTCAACATTATCCAAAGCGTATTGCCCTAAACCGACTCGGGTAAGGCCGTTAGCCAGTACAGCAAATTTCGATTTTGCATAACATGAATCAAAAAACCTCTTCACGAATGGGCCGAAAGCGCCCTCGCGCGGACGAACCATCGATAAGTGATAACCACATATCACGCCTGGCATGTCCTGCGGGACATAGGCAGCAATTGCTATGTCATCGGCAGTTTCTGAGTCCTTGGTGATGATGGTGTCACCTGCTCGCAAAGTAAACTTTTCAATTTGATCCACTGATGCAGTCGCCGCCATAAACTCCAATTCGGGCGTAATCTTCTCGTTGTAGTACACATCGGTGTAGTTGCAGAGCAGAACCGAAGGCTCACCTTCCTTAGACTTTTTATCGACATTACTCGGGAAGACTTCACAGGCTAACTTGAGCGGTTTCACCTCCCACCCCTCCGGCACCTCCCCCAGCCACTCAACCCCGCTCTCCTTGTATCGCTCGTAACGCGGAAAGCTCATGGCTGCACCTGCTGCCACGGAGAGCGGGTTTCCCAATCGGCGGGGAAGCCCATCATCGTGACCGGAGCCTTGTGAAGCGCAAGCAGAGATTTAAACCTCTGTCGCCAGTGATGGCCCGGAGCGATGACATCCATGCAGTGCATAATGATCAGGCAGGTATTGTAAATCTTGCGTGACCCCGTCAGAAACTCGGCGATGAGGTGAGATGGCTTGTTTCTGGGGATGGCAGGGATAATGGAAAAGTCCCGATTCCACAGGCGTGAGTGATGAGCGCAGAGATTGCGGACCAAGGAAAGGTGATGAAGCCACGATTGCAACACGGCTTCATCCAGATCGTAAGCAGAAGCAATCGCCCGACGGGTAGGCATTGGTTTCAGGGCATTGTACCAGCGCGAAAGAAGCCCCAACGACATGACTTCGCATACGGCCCAGGTCGGGGGGAGGGGTTCGTTGTAGGTTGCCAGCATGTGGCTGATAAATGTTTCGTCCGACCGCTTGATCTCATCGGAGAGTTTGTCGAAGTTGCTTTGCCAGTGTTTGCGGTTGCAGGCGAGGTTTGGATCAAGGTGAGAGTGAGGTCCATGTAAGTGAGCTAAATGGTAAGCCCATTGGCTCCTTGCCGAGACTTCGATCCGTTCGATGGCATCGAGAACAAGCAAGCGCAGTTCACGATCAAAAATATAGAGGTTGAGAACGTCGTCAAAGCTGGTGCCAACCTTGAACTGGTGGGTCGCATGGTCTGCCTCGAAAGGAAGCCAGTAAGCGCCGAGGCGGTAATAGTTGAGGTGCCGGAGATAAAATTCCGCTTCGGCAATATTATCTATGAGCATCCCCCGCTGCTGGAGCAACTCGACTTGTTCAGCGTGTGTTATTGCCGGTTTTCTGAAGGGACGTTTCACAGGCCCCCCGAAAAAACAAAAAACCCGCCGATTTGTGCATCGTTGAGAGGCATGGCGGGCATGTTACAAAAAGTAACCCCCCGGTTTGAGCCACGGCGACAAAGCACCGAAGAGGCTTGGGGGGTTTTGTTAAGTAAAGATATACCCTTGCTGGATATTCCGCGCAACAAAAAAATAACCGGTTTCATGCGCTTAATCCCCCGATCATCGTCAGTATCCGGTCGGTACACTCCTTCAACTCGGCATCGATAACCGCCAAAGGCCGCGGAGGCGCGAAGACGTAAAAGTGGCGATTGAAGGGAATCTCGTAGCCGACCTTGGTTTTGTCGTGATCGATCCAGGCATCGGGCGCATGGGGGAGAACTTCGCGCTTGAAGTAGGCGGTCACATCCTCATTGAGTGGCACGTTCTCGGTATCGCGCAGGCTGCTGTCAGACTGCGGCTTGCCCTTCTGCTTGCCACGCTCGCCGAGGAGAATCTTGCCATTATCGTCGCGCAGAGGTCGTTCGACGGTGATGGTGCGATAGCCGAAATCACTGTTCTTGAAGATGCGGCTGAGCGGCTTGCCGTTCTGCTCGGCTTCGGCAAAAGTCCCGAAGAGGCGGGTGATCTCGGCGATGTGGTTTTCGGAGAGCTGCTTGCGCTTGCTCCCGAGACTCTTGCGCATCTTCTCCCAGAAGCCGCTGGCGTCGATGAGCTGCACCAGCCCCTGGCGCTGCTTCGGCTTGCGATTACTGATGATCCAGATATAGGTGGAGATGCCGGTGTTGTAGAACATGTCCGTCGGCAGGGCGACAATCGCCTCCAGCAGATCGTTCTCCAGCACATAGCGGCGGATTTCGCTTTCGCCGCTGCCGGCACCGCCGGTGAAGAGGGGCGAGCCGTTAAGGACGATACCGAAGCGGCTGCCGCCATCGACGGCCGGGCGCATCTTGCTGATGAGGTGGAGGAGAAAGAGGAGAGAACCGTCGGAGACGCGGGGTAAGCCCGGGCCGAAGCGGCCGTTGAAACCCTGGCTCTCGTGCTCTTTGCGTACCTCTTTTTCGACCTTCTTCCATTCGACCCCAAAAGGAGGATTGGAGAGCATGTAGTCGAAGGTGCGGTGCGGATGGCCGTCGTCGTTGAGGGTGTTGCCGGGGATGATGTTGGCGACGTCCTGCCCCTTGATGAGCATGTCGGCTTTGCAGATGGCGTACGACTCGTCGTTGAGTTCCTGGCCGAACATGGTCAGCCGCGCCTGCGGGTTGTGCTCCTCCAGATACTCGCCGGCAATGGAGAGCATGCCGCCGGTGCCGGCGGTCGGGTCGTAGATGGTGCGGACCACGCCGGGTTTGGCCAGCACATCGTCGTCCTCGATAAAGATAAGGTTGACCATGAGGCGGATGACCTCGCGCGGGGTGAAGTGCTCGCCGGCGGTCTCGTTGGAAATCTCGGCGAACTTGCGAATCAACTCCTCGAAGACCAGCCCCATCTGACTGTTATCGACCGCCTCGGGGTGGAGGTCGATGTTGGCGAAGCGCTCGGTGACCAGATAGAGGAGGCCGGCCTTGGCCAGCCGGTCGATCTGATTGGCGAACTCGAAACGCTCGAAGATATCGCGCACCGCCGGGGCAAAGGCCTGAATGTAGGCATAGAGGTTTTCGCGGAGGTGATCCTGATCCCCCATGAGCTTCTTCATGTCGAGGGGAGAGGTATTGTAGAAGCTCTGCCCGGCCTTGCGCAGCAGGAACGGCTCGGGGTTCAGCCCAACCGTCTGCTTGGCGGCATATTCGGCCAACACTGCCGGCTTGGTTGCCTCCAGGACGCAGTCGAGACGGCGCAGGACGGTGAAGGGAAGAATGACCTTGCCGTATTCGGATTGCTTGTAGTCACCACGGAGCAGGTCGGCAACCGACCAGATAAAAGCGGAGAGGGCTGGTTGATTCATGCGGCGGGGGCTCCTGGTCGGACGATTAAAAGGATTTCAATGTACTGCATCGAATCACGACCGGCAAGGGTGAAGCAGTATTTAATTCTGTGCGGGCAGATGTTCCCTCCATCATATGCAAAAGGCCCCGGGAATGCGGGGCCTTTGTTAGTGAAGGACAACGGGGCAAAGCGTCACTCGGCGAGAGGCTGAGCGCGCTGGCGGTAGCGCCTCGGCACCTGCTCCAGGCGCTCGACGATGTGAATCTCCCCGCTGTCATCGGCATAGACATAGCCGCTGGTCGCGGACTTGGCCGATGCGACGGGCTTGGCCGCCGCCACCGGGGCATGACGCGCAGGCGCCGGAGCGGCGGCTGCGACCTTTGGTGCGGGCGTGGACGGAGCAGAGACGACAGGCCGTGCCGGCGCCTTTTCCCGTGGCGCCGCCGCCGGTTTTGCCGCCGGCGTCTCCGTCGACCCCTTGACCTCCGGCGCCAGGGATTCCTTGACGCTGTCAACCGCCGAGTCCTTGAGGGAGACACTCTTCTCGATGAGCCCCTCGATGGTCGGCTCGACCCGCGGCTTGGTCAGGGCCAGCAGCCGTCCGCGAAAATCGACGTAAAAGCGCTGCGCTTCGGTCAGGCCGCTGACCCGCATCGGCACATGGACAAAGACCAGGTCGATGAGGAGGAGGGCCAGGCAGAAAACGGCACTCCAGAGGAGGATGGAAAAGATTCGGGCCATGGTTTCCTTGAAGCGCATCAGTGCCGATGGTCTTCGTCGCGACAGTGATGCTCGTGGCGGGGACGGTGCTGCAGCTGCTGGATGACCGGGCCGCTCAGGCAGCGCGAACATTCGACCTGCAAGGTGGTATGGGTGATGTGGTAGTCGTGCTCGAGCAGCTCTTCGAGGGCACCGACGATCTCCCCCTGACGCTGGCGGTACTCCGGCTCGACGTCGATGTGGGCCGAGAGGGCGGTGATGTGCGAGCAGATCGACCAGACATGGAGGTGATGGATATCGTTGACCCCGGCCACCCCGCGCATCCGCGCCACCACGGTGTTGAGATCGATACCGGGGGGCACCCCTTCGAGGAGGATGTGCCCGGCCTCGCGCAGCAGGCGCAGGGCGCCGAAGGCGATGATGAC
>MGTO01000081.1:13763-15454 GCA_001799485.1 Desulfuromonadales bacterium GWC2_61_20
GCCGACACCACGGCGTCGACGACATACCAGTTGGTGTAGAGCATGACCACGCCGCCGATGATGACCCCGACCGAAGCAATGGCGTCGCCGACGACATGGAGAAAGGCGCTGCGCACGTTGAGATCGTCGTGGGCATGGCGGTGCAGGGCCGAGGCGGCGACCAGATTCATGATTAGGCCGACGGTGGCGATGACGAACATCTCCTTGCTCTTGACTGCTTCGGGGTGGAAAAAGCGCTGCCACGCCTCATGGAGGATGCCGGCGGCGATGATGAGGAGGGTCAGGCCGTTGATCAGGGAGGCGAAAATCTCGGCCCGGTGCCAGCCGTAGGTGCGGGTATCGCTGGCCGGAACCCGCGCCAGGCGGATGGCGAGAAGGGAGAGGCCGAGGGCGACGAGATCCATGAAGACATGGGCGGCGTCGGAGAGGAGGGCGAGGGAATTGGTCCAGAAACCGCCCGCCACCTCGGCCACCAATGTCACCACGGTCAAGGCGATGGCGAGGCGGAAGCCGCGGCTGATGCTGCTGTCGAGATGGACCGATTCGCTCATCATATTTCTCGGGGGAAAAGGTTGGTGGCGCCCGGCATTTTAGCCCCGGCGGAAACTGAAATGCAAGGGCGTTCTCCCCGGCGGCGACCGGTTCCCTTTTGCTTTTCCCTGTGCTATGTTGACCGCTACTTTCGCCTTCAGGAGTCGCTTGCATGACCGTACAACCCTATGACGTCCTCATCATCGGCGGCGGCCCGGCCGGGCTTACCGCCGGGCTCTATACCTCCCGCGCCAAGCTGCGCACCCTGCTGGTCGAACGCATGCTCCTCGGCGGCCAGGTCATGACCACGACCAAGGTCGAAAACTATCCCGGCTTTCCCGGCGGCATCGACGGTCCCGAGCTGATGCTGCGTTTTCAGGAGCACTGCCAGGAGTTCGGCCTCGAAGTCCGCACCGGCGAGGTCGAAGGACTGCGCGAAAACGGCGGCTTGAAGATAGTCACGGTCGACGGCGAGGAGATCGCCACCCGCACCGTCATCGTCACCAGCGGCGCCGAGCCGCGCAAACTCGACGTCCTCGGCGAAGCCGCCTTTGTCGGCCGCGGCGTCTCCTACTGCGCCACCTGCGATGGCGCCTTCTTCAAGAACGTCGAAGTCGCCGTCGTCGGCGGCGGCGACACCGCGGCCGAAGAGGCCCTCTTCCTCACCCGCTTCGCCAGCCGCGTCCACCTTATTCACCGCCGCGACAGCCTGCGCGCCACCGCCATCCTGCAGGAGCGTCTTAACGCCGACCCGAAGATCGCGATTCACTGGGACACAGCCGTCGATGCCGTCGTTGGCGACAGCTCCGGCGTCACCGCCGCCAAACTGCGCCTACTCAAAAGTGGTGCTGAGAGCGAGCTCCCCCTCCACGGCATTTTCGTCGCCATCGGCGTCGTCCCCAAGGCCCACTTTCTCGCCGAACTCCTCACCCTCGACGCCGACGGCCACATCCTCACCGATGCCGAATGCCGCACCTCGATGCCGGGGGTTTTCGCCGCTGGCGACGTGCGCAAGAAGATTCTCAAGCAGATCGCCACCGCCGTAGGGGACGGCGCCGTGGCGGCGATCATGGCCGAGAAGTATCTGATGGATCACTAATGAATCGTAGATACCGTTATCGGCAGCAAGTAAATTTTGCGTTGTAAGCCGGGTCGAACGG
>MGTO01000082.1 GCA_001799485.1 Desulfuromonadales bacterium GWC2_61_20
GAAGCCGGCGAGGTGGACGCTGGTCTCACGCTCGCCGGGGAGGCACCACCAGATCTCGTCGGCGGTGAAGGAGAGGACCGGGGCGATGAGCCGGGTCAGGGCGTCGACGATGCGGAACATGGCTGTCTGCGCGCTACGCCGGGCCAGGCTCTGCGGGCCTTCGGTATAGAGACGATCCTTGAGGACGTCGAGGTAGAAGGCCGAGAGTTCGACGCTGCAGAAATTGTGGACGGCGTGGTAGAGGACGTGGAACTCGTATTCCTGGTAAGAGCGTTCCACCCGTCCGACCAACCCTTCGAGCTTGGACAGGGCCCAGCGGTCGATTTCGACCAGATCGCCGTCGGCGACCCAGTCGCGGGTGGGGTCGAAGCCATGGAGATTGCCGAGAATGTAGCGCGCGGTATTGCGGATGCGGCGGTAGGCGTCGGCGAGGCGTTCGAGGATCTCCGGACTGATGCGGATGTCGTCGCTGTAGTCCTGGGCCGCGACCCAGAGGCGGAGGATTTCGGCGCCGTATTTCTTGATCACCTCGTCCGGGGCGACGACGTTCCCCTGGGATTTGGACATCTTCTTCCCCTGACCGTCGACGACGAAGCCATGGGTCAGGACCGTCCGGTACGGGGCGATGCCGCGGGTGCCGACGGAGGCGAGGAGGCTCGAATGAAACCAGCCGCGGTGCTGGTCCGACCCTTCCAGGTACATGTCGGCGGGAGCGCTGAGGTTGCTGCGGCGTTCGAGGACGGCGGCGTGGGAGACTCCCGAATCGAACCAGACATCGAGGATGTCGCTTTCGCGGGTGAAGCCGCCGTGGCCGCACTTGCCGCAGACCGTTCCGGGCGGCAGGAGTTCTTCGACGCTCTTTTCGAACCAGAGGTCGCTGCCGCCGTCTTCGAAGAGATTGGCGACATGGTGCATGGTCTTGCCGTCGGCCAACGCTTCGCCACAGGCTTCGCAGTAGAAAACGGTGATGGGAACCCCCCAGCTGCGCTGGCGGCTGACACACCAGTCGGGGCGTTTTTCGATCATGCCGAAGATGCGTTCGCGGCCCCAGCGCGGCACCCACTCGACGTCGTTGATCGCCTGGAGGGAGAGCTGGCGCAGGTCGTTGGCCTCCATGGAGATGAACCACTGCTCGGTGGCGCGGAAGATGACCGGTTTCTTGCAGCGCCAGCAATGGGGGTAGCTGTGGCTGACCTTGCCGGCGAGGAGGAGGGCGCCGACCTCGCTGAGCTTGTCGACGACGAGGGCGTTGGCGTCGGTGATCTTCATGCCGCCGAAGAAGGCGACCTCGGGGCGGTAGCGGCCGTAATCGTCGACGGGATTGTAGACCTCGAGACCGTAGCGCAGCCCGGTGATGTAGTCGTCATGACCGTGGCCGGGAGCGGTGTGAACGCAGCCGGTACCGGCTTCGAGGGTGACATGGTCGCCGAGGACGAGGAGGGAGTCGCGGTCATAGAAGGGGTGGCGGCAGCGCTTGCCTTCAAAGAGCGGTGCACTGAAGGTGGCGAGGGTCTGCACCTCCGGCCACTTCAGGGTCTGGGCGACGCTGGCGAGGAGCCCCTCGGCGACAATCAGGACCTCTCCCGCCACTTCGACGGCGACGTAGGGGAGCTCGGGGTTGAGGCAGATCCCAAGATTGGCGGGGATGGTCCAGGGGGTCGTCGTCCAGATGACGAAGAAGAGGGGTTTCCCCTGCAGCACCGTCAATTCGGCGGGGAGGGTGTCGGCAAAGGGGAACTTGACGAAGATCGAGGTGGAGGTGTGGTCGGCGTATTCGACTTCGGCTTCGGCCAGGGCGGTGACGCAGGAAGAGCACCAGTGCACCGGTTTCTTCCCCTTGTAAAGCCCCCCCCGCTCGGCAAAGCGCGCCAGTTCCCGGGCCGTCGCCGCCTCGTAGTCGCTGCTCATGGTCAGGTAGGGGTTGCTCCAGTCGCCGAGAACGCCGAGGCGCTGGAACTCGGCGCGCTGGATGTCGATCCACTCGCCGGCGTAAGTGCGGCAGGCCTTGCGGATCTGGGCCTTGGACATCTCGCGTTTCTTCTCGCCGAGCTTTTTGTCGACCATCAACTCGATGGGGAGACCGTGGCAGTCCCACCCCGGCACATAGGGGGCGTAGAAGCCCGACATGCGCCGGCTCTTGATGACAATGTCCTTGAGGATCTTGTTGAGGGCATGGCCGATGTGGGTGTGGCCGTTGGCGTAGGGGGGGCCGTCATGCAGGGTAAAGGTCGGACGCTGATGGCCGGCCTTTTCCAGCTGCTGATAGAGGGCCATCTCGTCCCATTTTTTCAGCAGTTCGGGCTCGCGCTGGGGCAGATTGGCGCGCATGGGAAAGTCGGTGACTGGCAGGTTGAGCGTCTCTTTGTAGTCCATCGGTTTTGTCTCCCGCAGCGGCCCAAAAAATCGAAGTGCATAAGGTAGCAAAATCGAAGGGATAGTCAAGGGAAAAGGGCGTGGCGCCGCGGCTGGGGCAAGGGCTTCAGGCGGGCGGAGCCAAGGATTTGGCCAACGATAATGCTCCGGGATACGGGGGCATCCGGCCGGAGATGGTTATATTGGGAACAGGTTTTGCTTTAGTCGTGAATCGCTTCTCACCATTTTGTGGTATGCTCGCTTTTGCTGGCATCTTCTGCCGGGAAAGCTCACACACGCACGCGAAAAGGCGGATGGTTATGACTATTAATGCTCTTCATCCCGAGTTGGCCAAGGCCATCAAAACCGCCGAACAGGGGCATACCCTGACGGCGATGGTGCAGCTGGAGGATGCCTATCGCGAAAGTGGCGCGCCCTTGGTCGCCTCGTATCTCGGTTACTGTCTGGCCAAGGAGCAGCACCAGTTCAAGAGGGCGGTTGCCCTCTGTCGCGAGGCCATCGAACGGGAACCGGGAGAGGTCCTGCATTTTCTCAACCTCGGCCGGGTCTACCTTGAGGCCGGACAGAAGGTCATGGCCATCAAGTCCTTTCGCCAGGGGATGAAAATCAGCCGGAACCGGCAGATCATGGTGGAATTGAATGACCTCGGCGTGCGCAAGGAACCGGTCTTCTCCTCTTTGTCCCGCACCCATGTTCTGAACCGTTTCTTCGGTTATTTTTTCAACCGACTCGGTCTTCGCTAATAGTAGTGTCGTGAAACAAAAGCAAACGGCCGGAGGATAAACCTCCGGCCGTTTGCTTTTGCAGATATCTAAACCGTTCAGAATGGACGCCGGCTCTTGCCTTCGAGATATTCGCCGGCGAAGGGTTCCAGTTTGATGACGACCCCCTCGACGAATTGCCCGGCGACGACGGAGAGGGGGGTTGGCTGGTCACCGCCGAGTTTGCCGTAGGGCTCGCCGTGCTGGGGCATGTCCCAGGCATGAATGCGGGCGGCGAGATAGAAGGTGCCGGCATCGGGGAGATAGATGGTGAAGCGGCCGTCGGCATCGGAGAGGGTCGAGGCGAAATCGGGGAGGCGCTTCATGGTCGGGTCGGTATAAGCCATGGCAAAGCCGCCGGGGACAGCTTTGCCGCTGCCGTCAACCAGACGTCCGCGAATGCCGGTCGCGGTCTCGCGCTCGACGACCTCTTTTTTGAAGAACATCGGCGCTTTCATGGCGACCACGGCCAGATCGACGACGGCCAGTTTTCCGGCGACGACGCGGGTGACGATCCGCTGGTGTTCGGAATAGAAGTCGCCCGGAGCCAGGGGGCCGGTCGACTGCCCGGTCATGCGTTTGCGGGCGACAACATAATAGGTCCCCGGCGGCAGGGGGATGTTGTAGCGTCCCGCGGCATCGGTCGGGCTGGAAATGAACTGCGACGGCCCGAGGAGGTTGGAGATGGTGTCGGGATAGATATTGACGAAGGCCCCGGCCAGCGGTTCTTTACTGCTTTTGATCATGACCTGACCGCTGATCCCGGTCACCCCCTGTCCCTCGATATAGACGGCCGCGACCTGCTCCCCGGGCACGACAGGGCAATCGACCGGCTCCCCGGACTTGAGACAGGCACTGACGCATAGAGCCAACAACAAGGCTGCCAGCAGCAACAGGGGTGAAGTTTTTCCGGGCATGAGGACCTCCTGTCCGTCGAAGTTGGATTACGCCTGCGATTCTAGCGACATTCAGCCGAATGTCAAAATGTAAGTTCGAGGCCGCCGGCGAGAGCTTGTTCGTCTCGCGATATTTCCCTTGACCGCTACAGGGTAAAGACGGTATCCCATCATTCCCTTTACCCTTCCATTCTCAGGAGAAAAGCGATGGGCATTCTAGCCAATAGCGTCAGCCTCTGCCACTACCGGATTGTCGGCCAGCTTCCCGCCGGCGACCAGATGACCTGGGTCGGCGAACGCCTTGCCGCCAAAGGCTTTCGTTCCATCGACCATGGCGCCGAAGAGCTTTCCGTCGGCTGGGTCGAGCTTGACGATCCGCAGCAAAGTGACTTCGGCAATCCCGACTCTTATCAGCGCGACCACTGGCTGACCTTCTCGTTGCGTCGTGATCAGCGGCGGGTTCCGGCCGGCCTGCTGCGGGCCCATATGGAACTGGCCGTGCGCGAGTTCCTCGGCCGCAACCCCGGCTTGCAGCGCGTGCCCAAGGGAAAACGCGACGAGCTCAAGGAGGCGGTCCACGGTGCCCTCCTCGCCCGTACCCTGCCGGTCCCCAGTGTCTATGACGCGCTGTGGGACACGCGACTCGGCATCGTCTCTTTTGCCGCGCTAAGCCCCAAGGCGACCGAGCTCTTTGAAACCCTCTTCAAGCAGACCTTCGACGGTCTCCATCTGGTGCCGCTGGCTCCTTATCGCCGCGCCGAGGGGATCCTCACCCCGCCCCTGCAAGGGGCGCTGCAACAGGCAAATCAGGCGACTGGCGACGGGATCCTGGAACTCCTCCGCGATAACCGCTGGATCGGGGAAGATTTTCTCCTCTGGCTCCTCTTTCGCACCCTCCATGCTTCCGGGGAATACGCGGTCAGTTGTCCCGGACCGGCGGCCGCGGGGGAGGTCTTTGCCGCCTATCTCAACGATCGCATGGTCCTCCAGGGTGAAGGGGGGGCGGGGGTGCAGAAGATGACTGTCTCCGGCCCGCAGGACAGTTTTGAGGAAGTCAGGGCGGCCCTGCGCGGGGGGAAGAAGCTGCGCGAAGCGGTCATCTGCTTCGAAAAGCAGGAACATGCCTGGCGGCTCAATCTCAAGGGGGAGACCTTTGCCCTGGCCTCTTACAAGGCGCCGGCGGTGCGCCTGGAAAAGGACGATCTGACCGACCCCCTGCGCGAACGGCAAGCCCTTTTCTTCGAACGCATGCACGTCATCGAAGAGGGGCTGCAACTCTTCGACTCTCTCTTTGCGGCCTTCCTCCAGAGTCGTTTGGGGGGCGAGTGGCCCCAGCTTGAAGGGCGCATCAGCTCGTGGCTGGCAGGTGATTGACCCAGGTGGCAGCCAACTTCTCGGTGCCCTCTCCGCCGATGGCGGTCTGCTTGCGCTATTTCTGGTCAGCTTTCTCGCCTCGACGGTCCTTCCCCTCGGCTCCGAATGGCTCCTGGTCGCGGTGATCCTGCAGTCGCACGAGCCGTGGCCGGCGGTTGCCGTCGCCACCATCGGCAACAGCCTCGGCGCCCTCACCACCTATCTGCTCGGATTCTGGGGGGGCGAGTGGTTGACCACTAGAATCCTGCGCATGTCCGGGGCCGAACGTCGGCGGGCCGCGGCCCTTTTCCAACGCTATGGCAGCTGGTCGCTGCTGCTGACGTGGGTCCCGGTGGTCGGTGATCCCTTATGCCTGGTGGCGGGGGCTCTGCGCACCGGACTTACGCGCTTTTTGACACTGATGGTGGCCGGGAAGTTGGCGCGTTACGCCGCCGTCGCCTGGCTGGTGATGGCGGCGGGGGGTTAAGGGGAGGGGGCGAGGGTGAAGAGCTTTTCGGGGCGGTCTGCGGACCGCCCCTTTTTTGCGTCTTCATTTGTGGGAGGAATTATACGCTGGAGGAGGTCGGACACACCCTCACCGTTCTACCCCACCCCCAGGCGCCGCAGCGTCTCATCCGGTGCGCGGTCGAAGTGGGAAAATTCCATGGAATAGGTGCCGCGCCCCTTGGTGGCGCTGCGCAGGTCGGTCATGTAGCCGAACATCTCGGCGAGGGGAACCATGGCGCGGATCACCTGATCGGCACCGCGCACCGCCATTCCCTCGATCCGCCCCCGTTTCTGTTGCAACGCGCCGAGGACCCGCCCGGCGTTCTCCTCCGGGACGATGAGCTCCAGGGCCATAACCGGCTCCAGCAGAGTCGGGTCACCATCGCGGGCGGCGAGAGTGAGACCGCGCTGGGCGGCGGCGCGCAAGCCGATTTCGCTGGTGGTACCGGGGAGAAAGGGGGCCTGCAGCACCTCGACGGCAAGATCGGTCAGGGGAAAGCCGGCGAGGGCGCCGCCGGCGCAGGCCTGCTGCAGACTCTGGCGCAGCGTCTCCTGCAGCAAGGGCGGGAGTTGGGCCGTCCCCTCGGGATTAAGCCGGATGTCGATGCCGCTGCCGCCGGGACCGGGGACCAAACGCAGGGTAACTTCCCCCTGCTGGACCCGCCCCTCGCTCTCGCGCTGAAAGATTTCGTGGCGCTCGATGGCACGGCGCAGCGTCTCGCGGTAGACGACCTGGGGCCGGCCGGTCTTGACCGCCACGCCGAATTCGCGCAGCATGCGGTCGACGATGATCTCCAGATGCAACTCCCCCATCCCGGTCAGGATCGTCTGCCCGGTCTCGGCGTCCTCATGGACGCGGAAGGTCGGGTCCTCCCATTGCAGTTTCTCCAGCACCGCCGGCAGACGCTCACGGTCGTCGACCCCCTTAGCCTCGACGGCGAGGGAGACGACCGGCTCCGGCACCGACAGCCCCTGCAGCAGCAGGGGCTCTTCCGGGCGGGAGAGGCTGTCGCCGGTGAGGACATGGTGCAGGCCGGTGGCGGCGACGATCTCGCCGGCGACGGCTTCCTCAACCTTTTCGCGACGGTGGGCGTGCATGCGGAAGAGCCGCGCCACCCGTTCTTCGCCGTTACGGTTGCCGGTCCAGAGGAGATCGCCGGCATGCAGGGTGCCGGAGTAAAGGCGCAAGTAAGTGAGCTTGCGCCCCTCGTCGGCGACAACTTTGAAGGCGAGGGCGCACAAGGGGCCGCGCGCATCACAGGGAAGGGCGATTTCTTTCC
>MGTO01000083.1 GCA_001799485.1 Desulfuromonadales bacterium GWC2_61_20
CGGGGCGAAATCGGGACAGGGGATCTCCTTCGTCAGCCAGGGGCAGGTCATCCGCGAGGGGAGCCGATAGGGGAATCATCATGTCGCCGACCCTCTTCTACATCCTCCTCGCCATCGCCGCCGGTTTCTGCCTGCCGACCCAGGCCGGCATCAACGCCCAGCTCAATCTCTACACCCGCTCCCCGGTCCTGGCGGCAACGGTCTCCTTCGCCGTCGGCACTGTCGCCCTCATCGGTTATGCCCTCGTCGCCCGCACCCCCCTGCCGCCATTGGCGGCCGCCGCCGGACAGCCGTGGTGGATCTGGAGCGGCGGCCTCCTCGGCGCCTTCTTCGTCGCCGTGACCGTCGTTCTCGTCCCCAAGCTCGGCGCCACCACCATGCTGGGGCTGATCCTCGCCGGGCAGCTGCTGGCCTCCCTCTTTCTCGATCACTTCGGCCTTCTCGGTTATGCCGTCCAGCCGATCAGCGCCGGCCGCCTCCTCGGCGTCGCTCTGCTGGCAGCCGGGGTCCTCCTCATCCGCAATTACTGAAAGTTGTTTGTTCCACCGCCAAACGGAAAAGGGCAGGCCATTGAATGGGCCTGCCCTTTTCCTATTTGCTTTGTCTCTTGGACTCAGCAGGGATGCACGTTGCTGCTGCCGAGAACTGCTGGTTTCTGATACTTGCGCATGGGCGTTCTCCTTTCGCGCGGTTACGGAATGGTGCCGTTATCTTGCGTCCCCGGGGTGGTCCAGGGGCTGACGCGATTCCAGCCGCTCCCCTTGGCCTGCGGATAATTGACAGGATCGCGGAGGCGGTGGCAGTTTTGTGCCGACGTGGCATTGGAAAAACCGGTATTGCTATTTTCCGGGCTGACGGCGGTACCGACACTGCTGGCCGCTATCGGGATGGTATCGACCCCGGCCTTGGTATCCCAGGTGTTGTGTTTAGTGTCGAGACAATTGGTTATCAGCAACCGTGGCAGGCGCGAGGCATGCGGGTTATGGCACTTGGAGCAGGAGAATTTGTGATACTGCGAGTCGGTCGTCGCATCATCGACTGTGGCCCCCCAGTCGTAAAAGTTGAAACCGTAGGGGCGGTCATTGAGATTCATCGATGGCAACAGGTACCAGCCTTCGGTGCCGTTGGCGTTGACCGGGCGGAAACCATAGCCGCGGCTGCCGACGGCGTGCCGATAGGCCATGGTCGGGTTGCCGGCACCAGCCTGACCGGCGACGATGGCGCTGGCAGTACGGTCGGTATTGCGGAAGATGTTGGCACCCACGCCGTTGCCGCCAAGGACGGCATTGGCATGACCGTTGGTCCCGATCCAGGCGGCATTGGGCCCGGCCGTACCGAAGGTGTTCAGACCGCTGATCTCGGCGGCGGTCCAGTTGCCGTCACCGTTACCATGGCAGCACTCGCAGAGGCCGGCCGAAGCATTGGCCGTCCAGGTAGCGGTGGGATTTCCGTTATTCTGGTCGATTTGGTAGCCGCCGACAGCGTTGCTGCTGGTGTTGCCACGCGGTACCGCACCGAAACGGTTGAGGGTGGGGAGGTAGGTACTGCCGACTAAAGGCGCGCCATCCTCCGGATAGGGGTTGCCCATCCAGGTGCCGATGAGGTAGGGCGGGTTGCCGCCGTTGTCGTAACCTTTGCGGAAACCCTGCGCGCCGACGTTGTGCACGTCGTGACAGTAGCTGCAGCGGATCGTCGCCACGGCGTCGATTCCGGCGGCGACAGCAGCCGGATTGGCCGAATGGGTCGACATGATCGTCCCGGTCTTGTAGCTGAAGAGGGCAGTGGCACTGGTCCAGGTGGCATTGATCCAGCTCGACTGGTTCAGGGTGCCGGGGTTGTAGTTGGGGGCACCCCCATTGGTGTCGCTATTGGGCCCCCATTCGGAGATGCTATTGCTGGCGTGGCAGGTCCAGCAGATCTGGGCCTCCGTGGCGCCACTGACAGTGGCGCTGCCGAGGGAGATACCGTTGCCGTGATCGGCGCCGTAGTTGATGCCGACCGTGGCATTGTTGGGGACGATCACCGTCCCGGCGTTGTGGCCGGTGTGGCAGTCTTCGCAGGTCAGGGTGCTGACGTGGGACGAGGAACTCTGAATCACTATCGGCGCCCCGCCGACGCCGGTATCATGGCAGGAGGCGCAGGCGCCAGCCCCGCCGCCGCCGTAATCGGCCAGAACCACCGGCAGCGCGGAATTGGACAATTGATGCCCGGCATCATTGGCATGGCAGGCGGCGTCGCAACCGAAATTGGCCTGGTTGTACGAAGTCGCCGAGTTCATATTGATGCTGCCGGTGTTGTGGTCGGTGGCCACCGAGTAGTTGGCCGCCGGACTGTGGGAGCCGGTGCCGTCATCCTTGGTGCCATGGCAGAGAAGGCAGTCGTTGTGGCTGGCCTTGAGGGTAACACCAAGGTCGCCGAAGAGATGGTTGACCGGGGTCGCTCCGGTCAAATCGGCGGTGCCGTCCGGCGGGTAGCCGTGACAGGTGTTGCAGGCAAGGCTGCCGGAGCCGTAGTTGCCGAACTCAATGGTCATGCCGGAAGCATTCGGCAGACGGTGGGTGAGATTATTGCCATGACAAGCGTTGTCGCAGCCGAAGTTGGTGGCATTGTAGCCGGCCCCGACCCCGCTCGGCCCATTCATTTCGATGTGGCCATCAAGGTGATCCCCCCCTTGATTGAGGGTGACGTCAGCGGAATTGAAGAGTACATAACCGGCGGCCTTGGCGATCAGCCGCCCACTGCCATCATCGCGAGCACCATGGCAGATGGCACACGCCTCATGCGGCGTGAAGGTCGTCACCAGACCGTGAGCGACTGGAGTCGACGCACCGGTCTGGTCGGCGGCACCGGCCGGCGGATGAAGATGGCAGACATTGCACTTCAATCGGAAGAGCGGTGCCGAGACATGGCATCCGGTGCAGGCCGGGGCAGTGCCGCCAATATTGCCGGCGCTGACGTTGTGACAGAGGGCGCAGGCGTTCAGGACATTACCGGCGGCGAAATGGGTGCGACGCGTCGCTGTCGTGTCATATTGGAAGGTCCAACGGTCGACTCCGCTGGGGTGGGCTCCGGCAGTATGGCAACCTTCGCAGCCATTGAGCAGACTGCCGATCGGCGTATTGAAGCGAGGATTGCTTCCCTGCCCCCCGGCCTCGGCATGACACGCTTGGCAAACGATCAGGTTGGCCTTGGCCGCCGGTCCATGCAGGGCCGCGTCGGTATACGGCACGGCATGGGGCGCGCCGCTCGGGCCGGTGGGATGACAACCGGCTGTTGTCCCGTCAGCGTTGGTGAAATTTGTCGAATAGCAGCTCGGCGCGCCGACGAAAGGACCGGCTCCGGCGGCGCTGGTGTTGTGGCAGAGGGCGCATGATGCGGTTATTGTCTGGCTGGAGACAGTGCTGTGAAAGCGCACCGGGTTGTCGGCGCGCACCCAGTTGGTCGGATGAGCGGTCGCATCCGGATGGCAGGCGGCCTGAGCGCAGTTTGCCTGCGCCAGGTTGAGGATGGCGGGGTCGCTGACCATGCCACCGTCAAAGCGGTTGGTCGGGCGACCATGACAATTCAGGCAGTAGTTCCCCATACTTTCATTAATGCTGGCGGAATCTTTGGCGGCGGCTCCATGCAGGGCCGGATCGGCATATGCTCCACCGGTAACATGGGGGGCCGGCGGCCCGCCGGCATGGCAGCCGTTGGTCGCGCCGCTACCGTTGACGAAACTGGCGGAAAAACAGCTCGGCGCGTTTCTGGTCCCCCCGTGCAGCGCCACTCCGTGGCAGTCGGCAGTGGCACAGGTGGTCCAGCTAAGCCTTTCGGCAGGATTGACCGCATTATGAAAGTGCAGATGTTCGTTGAGGGCATCAGTCCCCCACCAGGCGGGGTGCAACGCGAAAGGGGGGCCGGAAGGGTGACAACTGAAACAGCTCACCGCATTGCCGCTGCCGGTAAAACCGGCGCCATGGCAGCTTTGGCAACTGGCCAAGTCGGCATTGGCGGCAGATGCGTGTTGATCGATCCACCCCTGCGGGTGCGCTTCTCCCGCCAGCGGGGCCTCGGGGTTGGAATCGGAACAGCCCGCCAGCAGCAGGGTCGCCAGCAGCAGGAAGCAGTTTCCTCGTAGCAGTTTGATCATATCGTCGTCCTCCCCGACTCAGCTATGACAAGGGGTACATGTGCGGGCGTTTTTCGGATTACCGTGGCAACGGAAGCAGGAGGTCGGATCGATCCGTCCCTCGATCTTGTGCCGGGTCAGATAGTCGCCGCGATGGGGGGCGCCGCGGAAGGTTTCCGTCGGGCGACGATCCGCCGGCTTGAGTTCCACGGACGTGGCATGACAGTCATTGCAGAAGGACGGCTGGTGGCACATGTTGCAGACCGTCCCCTGGCGTCCGGCGACGCTGCGATGGCCGGAACTGAAGAACGGGGTGTGGTTGAAATCCTCGTAGGCGATCTTGCCGCGCCGATCATGGCAGTCGGTACAGACCGGCCGGCGGGCAAGGTCGAGTTCCGCCTCGGGGGGATGCTGGGATGGGACGAGATAACCGCGCTCGGAGGTGGCACAGGCAACCACCAAGGTGAGCAACGACAGGATCAACAAGGTTTTGACGGTCATGGCGGCGCTCCTATTTTGTGCCCGGCTTACAGGCCGAAGCGATAGCTCAGCGCCAGCATGCCGCGCCAGTCGCTGTCATAGTTGGGATCGGAACTGTATTCACCGTTGAATTTGACTTCGAGGTTGTCCTCGAGGAAACGCCGGCCGGCGCCGAGGGAAGCCGACCAGGAAGAGTCGGTACCGAAGATCGGCTGATCATAACCGGCATAGATGGCATCGCCGCTGAGGAAGGCTTTTTTCAGTTGGCCACTGCCGTCAAGATAGAAGTAGAGACGCAGCAACGTCGTATCGTTGCCGGTCGCATCCCCCTGCATGGTGCCGACTTCACCCCCGACCTGGGTCTGTCCGCTGGCATGCCAGGTCGCCAGGAGGGCGTAATAGGCGGCCGTGTCGCTGGTGACATCGTAGTTGAGCTGGCGGACGCGAGCTCCGAGCTCCCAGTCGGCCAGCCCGCCCCAGACCAGATCGGTGCCCCAGGCGCGCAGGCCTTCGCCGCTGCCGGCAAGGATGCGGAAGGGATTGGGGGTCGCAGAGGTGGTCTCGAACTGGTCGCGGTAATCGTACTGCTCGTAATAGGGGCGAACACTGACGGGACCAAGATTGAAGCGCAACTGGTAGACTTGCTCGCCAATGCCGTCGCTCTCCAGGTTGTAGACCGTCCGCCCGTCAAAGGTGACACCGCCGGGGAGGGCAAAGGTAAGATCGGCGCCGAGACGTTGCCGCTGGTTCTCGCCGTCGTCGGCACTGTTCAGGTAGGAGAGGCCGATTTCGTAACGGGTCCCCCAGTGGTGCGCCAGCCGGCCGCCGAAGAGGAAATCACCGTTGCGCCCGGAACTGGTGTCGTAAGCCACCGGCAATCCGCCGACGGCACTGTAGGAGAAATAGGAACCGAGGTCGCCGGCGACACCCAGGCCATCGACAACGTCGTTGATCACTCCGGTCATGACCTGCTGCCGGCCCAAGCGTAGATTAAAATTACTGAAGGGCTGGGCATATTGCAGGTAGGCATAGAGGATCTGCCCGGTGGCGTCGTCATCGTAGTAATCGCCATCGCCGAGGTCGGCCCGCCCCCAGGCGTAGGCGTGGGCGGTCAGCCCCTTGCCGGCCGTACGGCCGTAATCAACCTGCAGGTATTCGTAGAACGGTGCCACCATGACATTTTTGGCGGAAGCGGTGTCGCGCTGGAAGAAGCGGAAAAGGGTATCGGAACGCACCTCCACCTCCTGCGCCGCACCCGTCAACGGTACCCCCAGCAACAGACCAGCACACACGGCCAGCCAAAAACAACGGCCAGTCAGCCTTCGGCTTCGGGTCATCTCGGACCTCCTCCCCAAAGATTTGTTGTTACGAGTCGTTAATATATCAGATAACTTTACGCCCGCAAGTCGCTATTTTAATCCACGCGGGAATCGCTCTGGGCGACGCCATATTTTCCTTTTTTTTCGAGATCTTGCCTAAATATTCCCCTGTGACTGCAGGCGTTACCGATGAACGCTCCGAGGGTGCGGAGCCTGGCGCCGACGAGGCTAAGCTTGGCAATGGCAGCACAAAGAAACGCCCGCCGGCTTCAAGCCGGCGGGCGTTTCTTTCCCTCCCTGAGAAGGTCAAACTAGACCAGTAACTGGCGAATGGCCTTGAGCAGACTTTCCGGGTGCAGCGGTTTTTTGATATAGCCGTCGGCGCCGGATTCGCGGACCAGACGCGCCAATTCGTCGGAGCTCTTGTTGGACATGAGCAAAATCGGCAAGTCCCGGGTGCTTTCGCGCTCGCGGAAAAAACGCACGACACGGTCACCGCTGAGCAGGGGCATCTCGATGTCCATCATCACCAGCGCCGGACGGGGGGTGGCAAAGACGTGGCGATTGGCCTCGATCCCCGATTCGGCCGTCTGGACCTCGTACCCCGCGCCCTCGAGAATATCCCGGGCGATGGTCAGGGTCAGCTTGCAGTCATCAACCAGTACGATTTTCGGCATCAACGGCCCCCGGCATCCGTGCAGATGGCGTCACACCCATAAATTGAACTATGGGCGAACTCAACATGATTCCCGGAGAATAGCCACAACTTCTCACAAATTTCTGACAAGCAAAACGTCGCCCGCGGCACGCAGGGGACTTAACGCAGACGCAAGATCAACCCACCGATATAGTGCGGATCGAGGTCTTGTTCACTGACGGCGCAAAAACCTTCCTGCCATTCGTCGAAAGCGGCCTCGGCAAAAGGTCCCGCTCCGGGGAGGAGCTCTTCGACCCAGCGCACCGTTTCCCGCCGCAGGGTATCATCCACATGGCCATCCCGACTGACCAGGCGGTGCAATGCGACCAACTCCTGCACGGGCAGCGGCTCCGGGGTAAAGGGCCGGCCACAGAGACGGTTGGCCAGAGCCGTCAGAAAGAGGGTGGAAAGGGTCAGGTCGGCACGGGCGGCGGGGATACATCCGCCAAGATCCCAATCAGACGGCGGCACCAGTTCGGCCAGGGGCCCGGCGAAGAGTTGCTGCTGGATCTCCAGGGTGTTCAGCCATGCTTCCGCCAGCGCAAGGTCGGCGCGACTGGCGAAGGGGCGTTCCCCGACCCTCTCCGGCGAGACCATGCCGACAAAAAAGACCGGACGCTCGCGGCGCAGACCTTCGATACAGGCGCGATGGGCGGCATCGTACCAGAGGAAGATCTCCGCCTTGGCGAGGGCACGGGCGCGCCGCTGCAAGCGCAGCAGCAAGCCGAAGCCGGCGCGAAAGAGATCTTCGAGATAGGCGCCGGCAAAGATCTCCCGGGCTCGCTGCGGGTCGCCGTCGCTGTAATGTTCGAGGGCGAGGTTGAGAAGGGCGAGAGCCCCTTCGACCGAAGTCCGGACCTCGTCGGGGTTGCCGACCTCGATACCGTCGGCGACCATGACCTTGTTGGCGAGAGCGACGAGTTCCCAGGCCTGCGACTCGCTCAGCCCGGCGGCGAGGACCGCGGCCAACAGATCGTTGGCTCGGGCCACAGCCAGGGGGAATCCGGGAGCGATCCCGCCATCGCCGCCGAGTCCCGGCGGGATCTTCTTCTCGGCCAGAGGCTTGTAGCTGTCGGGGTCGAGCCAGGAGAAGATCTCCCGCACCCGCTGCGGATCGGGGAAGCCCTGGTCGAGGAGGCGCATGCTCCGCGCCTCGTAGACATCCTCTTCGAGCATCGCCTCCAATTCCCAACGTACCCCTTCGATGATGCGATGGAACAGGGGAGGATCGTGGCGCATAAGGATACCGAGGAGGGTGGCCACCAGTCGCGCCGCCTTCGGCTCGAGATATTCGAGCTCATAGCCGCCATCACGGAAGACCGCCGAAGCGCGCAAATCCTCATCGTCGATGTCCTCGGGCCCATGGACCACGCGCACGAGTTTGCGCAACATCAGCGCCAGCATGCCGGGATCGATGTCGCGAGCGATGGCCAGGGTCTTTTCCTCCCCGGTTTCCAGCAACAGGGCCAGCCAGCGCAACACCGCCGGGATCTGCATCTGATCTCCCCGCCAACAGTCGAGATCGAGAAAGATCGTCATTTGCGCGGCGGTCACCAGCGGGAGAATCTCGGGGACATCCTCCGGGCCGAGTTCCTGCACCAGCAGATAGAGCTCCTGCGCCGGCAACGCCTCGATCAGGGCCTCGAGATCGACGGCCTCGATGAGGAGAGCATATTTCTCCCGGGCCGGGGCCTGCCGCACCATGTCGAGTCGTTCGGCAAAGGTGAGGGCGTTGAACTCGCGGGGGGAGAGCACGCGCGGCTGACGCAGAATCGTGAGATGGCCAATCTTTCTGGTCGCGGGGAGATTGATCGGGGACATGGGCAGTAACTCCGGCTAATGGCTATAACGGGAAGACGAAGACCAGGTCGCCGCAGCTGATCCCGGACGCTGGCGCGAGACCTCCATGCCTGGCAACAAAGACAGGGCGGACATGATAGTACGGATGTTCACCATGACAAACATTTTTCGCTCTCGTGTCGTCAATCCTGCGCATCCTGCCGTTACCCTGCAAAAAGGTTTTTTATTGCGTTTGAATCATGTTATAAGCCAATAATGATACCGGTGCCGGAAGGACGGGTGCCGGGGTCGTTTTCCATTGCCGGGGAGCTGCAGCGCATGAGCGACACTTTCACCATCGCCTACCACTTCGCCTTTTCCGAAACCGAAACCAAAACGGTCAGCGTCGATCTTGACAAAGGGAGTCTCGACCTCATCCGGCGCACCCCGAAACCGACTGCGACACCGAGCTGGACCGAGTTGAGCTGCAACCAGTGCCGCAATTGTTCCCTGACTCCGGCCACCCACCCCCACTGTCCCATCGCCCTCAATCTGGTCGACATCGTCGAGAGCTTCAAGGATTATTTCTCCTATCAGGATGTCGATGTCACCGTCACCGCCGAGGAGCGCGCCTACTTCAAGAGCACCTCGCTGCAGATGGGCTTGAGTTCCCTCATCGGCATCATCATGGTCACCAGCGGCTGTCGGCCGATGGAGCGTCTCAAGCCGATGGTTCGCTTCCATCTCCCCTTTGCCACCCTGGAGGAGACCATCTTCCGCACCAGCTCGATGCATCTGGTCGCCCAGTACCTGCGCCAGCATCATGGCAAACCGGCCGACTTCAGTTTGACCGGTCTCCAGACCATCTACGCCGATGTCGCCACCGTCAATACCTGCTTTGCCAACCGCCTGCGCCAGGCGGCGAAAAAGGATGCCAATATCAACGCCTTGGTCAACCTCCATTGCTTTGCCGAAATGGTGCCGATCAATGCCGACCTCATGCTCGCTGATATTGAAAGTTATTTCACCGCTCTTCTCGACTAGCTTCCGATAGCAAGCCGGCGGAGACGTCCATGAGCCCACGCAAGCGCCTCGGTGAAATCTTTGTGCAGCAGGGGATCGTCACCGCCCAAACGATTCAGCGGGTTCTGACCCAATCGGAGAACCTCGGCCGCCGCCTCGGGACGACCCTGGAGGATCTCGGCCTCGTCACCAGCGACGAACTGGCGTCGGCCCTGGCCACCCAGTACCAGTACAAGGTGGTCAACAATCTGGCGGCGGTGAAAGTCGCGCCCGAACTGCTGCAGATGATTCCCGTCGATGTCGCCCTGCAGAACATGCTCTTTCCCCTCAAGCGCGAGCGCAATCTCCTCGCCCTGGCCATGGCCGATCCGACCAACACCCGCGTGGTCGACAACATCGCCGCCGACAACGGCCTGCAGATCTTCCCCTACCTTGCCAGCAAGAATGAAATTCGCGCGGCCATCTGCCGCCACTATCTCGGGCGCGACCAGGCGCCTGCGACGAATTCCCGCACCGTCCTCGTCGTCGACGACGAACGCGTCGCCCAGTCCCAGCTCTGCGACATCCTGCGGGCCGCCGGCTACCACACCGTCACGGCCGCGGACGGCATGGAGGGGTACAAGGCGGTCATCGCCGAATCACCCCACGTTGTCATCACCGATCTGGTCATGCCGAAACTTGACGGCTACGGGCTCCTCAACGCCATCCAGAATCTCCCCGACTCTCGCCATACCCCGGTGATCATGGTCACCGGCCGCCCGCGAGACGAAAACGAGGAACTGCGCGCCTTCGACAAGGGTTTCTTCGACCTGCTGCACAAACCAGTGAGCAAGGCGGCCCTCCTCGCCCGGGTCAAACGGGCTTTCCACTTCTACGACCACCAGTACCGCCTCTTCTGACCCCCGTTGCCCACAGAGTCGCAATCGCCGAGACAAGGGGCTTTCTTTCCCCGGCGGCCCTGATAAGATTACCCCGCTGACGGCGCCCTGTCGCCATGCCTTCTGCGGAGAAATCGATGCTGCGCCGCCTGACCCTGATCTTTCTCAGCACCTTCTGCCTGGCCTCGGTTGCCGACGCGTCCCGTCTCGACCCGCGCCTCGCGTGGCAGACGCTGGAAACGGCGCATTTTACCGTCCTCTTTCATCAGGGCATTGCTGCGCTGGCGCAAACCGCCGCCGCCGTCGCCGAAGAGGCTCACAGGCAACTTGCTCCAGAGCTGCACTGGCAACCGCGGGAGAAGACCCGCATCGTCCTCGCCGATGTCGCTGACGCTCCCAATGGCCTGACGACACCGATGCCCTTCAACCGCATCGTCGTCTACCTCTCCCCGCCTCTGGAACAACCCTTTGCCATCACCGACCGCGAAGTGTGGCTGCGTATCGTCATCATCCACGAGTACACCCACATCCTCCATCTCGACAGCGTCTTTCGGGGTCCGGCCGTCCTGCGGCACCTTCTCGGCCGCCTCTATTTCCCCAACGCCTGGCAACCGGCCTGGCTCATCGAGGGGTTGGCGACCTATGAGGAAACCCGCCTTACCAGCGGCGGTCGCGGCCGCTCCAGCTACGCCGCCATGCTCCTGCGCATGGCGACCCTGGAAGGCCCGTTTCCAACCCTGTCCCAGGCTGCGGTCTTTCCCGACAGCTGGCCGTCCGGAGAGACTCCCTACCTCTTCGGCGTCATGTTCTATCAGTATCTGGTCGACAAGTACGGCCCCGACTGGCCGGGAGCCTTCAGCCGCCGCTACGCCGGCCGCCCCTTGCCTTTCATGGTCGACTCCACAGCCCTTGCCTCCTTTGGTTCGACCTTCCGCAAGGAGTGGCTGCTGTGGCAGCGTGAACTGCGCATGGATGCGGATGAGAAACGCCGAGAGGTATCGGCCGGCGGACTGACTCCCCTGGAATTGCTGACCAACAGCGGTGACGAGAACTTCTTCCCGGCTCCCTCTCCCGACGGCCAGCAACTTGCCTGGTCAGCCAGCACCGCCGACCGCGTCCCGGCCCTGATCGTCGCCGCAAGCGACGGTTCACAACCGCGGGAACTCGGCCGACGGCTGGTCATGCCGGCCGGAGCCGGCATCGTCTGGCTCCCCGACAGCTCGGGGTTGATCTACGCCAAGATCGAAGCCGACCGTTATGACAATCTTTTTTCCGACCTCTACCAGCTCGATCTGCCCAGCGGCAAGGAGAGCCGCCTGACTGATGGTGCCCGCGCCGGCAGCCCGGACCGCCATCCGCAAAGCGGTGAGCTGATCTTCAGCGCCGGCCGCGCCGGTGGTAGCCGCCTTGCCCGCTGCTCCGCAGACGGCGGGGAGGTGCGTTTTCTCAGCGCGGCGGACGACCGCCGCGATTACTACACCCCGCGCTGGTCCCCCGATGGCGCCCGCATCGCCGTCGGCATCAAGGAGACCACGGGAACCTTCACCCTCCTCCTCCTCGACCGTGACGGTCACGAACTGCAGCGTCTCGCCGACGCCGGCGCCATCAACGGCAGCCCGGCCTGGAGTCCCGACGGGTCGCTCCTCTTCTTCAGCGCCGACCGGGGCGGCATCTTCAATATCCACGCCTGGCAGCCAAGCGACAACAGCCTGTGGCAGGTCACCAACCTCCTCGGCGGCGCCTTTGCCCCCGCCCTCAGCGCCGACGGCACCACCCTCTTCTGCACCAGCTACAGCGCCCGCGGCTTCGACATCGCCCGACTCCCTCTCCATCGCGAGCAGTGGACCCGCCAGTCCGCCAGCACCGCCGCTCCGCCGCCGCCACCGGTCCGGCCCGTCCCCGCCGCCGCCAACGAGGTTACCGAAAGCGGGGACTATTGGCCCTTCTACGACCTGCTGCCGCGTTACTGGCTCCCCTGGTTCGGCGCCGACGAAGATGGTACCCAGTTCGGACTCCTCACTTCCGCCAGCGATGCCGTCGGTCGCCACAGCTGGGCCGGTTCGCTCCTTTACGGGCTCGACTCGGGGCGGCCGGCCTACAGTCTCCTCTACCAGTATGACGGTCTCACCCCAACGGTCCAGACCTTTGCCCGCGATGCCGCCACCCTCTACAGTGATTTCTTCCACCCACCGGTCGGCGACGAGAGCGATTTCTGGGAACGCCGCCGCAGCGTCGGCCTCGATCTGAGCTTTCCCAGTGCCGGCCTCTGGTCACGCTTCAACCTGGTGCCGGGGTGGCGCTACCAGCGTTTTTCCGCCTTGACTCCGGCGCCGGCGGGGCTGGAGCAACCCCCAACCGGGGCTCTCTCCGGCCTCCGTTTGGCCCTGCGCTTTGCCAACGCCGTCACCCCGCGCAAGGCGATCAGTCCCGAGGAGGGACGTGCCGTCGAGGTGGCGGTCGAAGTCAACCGTAAGTCCCTCGGCAGCGATTACGCCACCACCCGCTACACCCTTGACTGGCGGGAGTATCTTCCCCTGCCGTGGCAGCGTCATCATGTCCTCGCCAGCCGCCTCTTTGCCGGTCTGGCGACAGGGGAGACGTTACCGCAGCGTGCCTTTCAGCTCGGCGGCGACACCCCCGGCGACCTCCTCGCCGGCATCGATCAGGAAACCCTCCCTCTGCGGGGTTATCCGGTCAATGTCCTGCGCGGTCAGCGTGCCCTTCTCGCCACCCTCGAATACCGGTTCCCCCTGCTCAATATCGAGCGCGGTGTCGGCAACGGCCCCTTCTTTTTCCGCCGGCTGCACGGCGCTACCTTTGTCGAAGCCGGCAATGCCTTCGACGACGGCGGCGCCGATGTCGGGGATTTCCGTAGCGCCGGCGGCCTGGAGGCGCGCCTCGATCTCGATGCCGGTTACTTCCTGCCGCTGACCCTGCGGCTGGTCCTGGCCCAGGGCTTTTCTCAGGAAGGCGAAACCCAGGCCTATGCCGCCGTCTGGTTCAGGTACTAGCGGGCGAGCTATCCATCCGCCGCCAAAGAGAAATCTACAGATTTCCCTCTTCGTGGCGGTACAATTTGTGCTATGTTTCTCGAACCACAACCTGATTCCTCCCGTACCACCTTGCCGGCACAGCAACCGAACGTCACACCGGGCCCTGCGCCGTGGCACGTCAAATCACAATTCTAATTCGCATCGGGGCCCCTGGCCGCATTCCCTATGGATGACCCTTTAATGACAAAGCCTTGTTTGGCCCCCTTCTCGATATCAGCCTGGCGTCTCGCGAACCTGGCGATCGCACTCCTCCTGGCGCCGCTGACCCTGGTCACCCTCGGCGGATGCCAGCTGCAACCCTCACTCCCGACGGTCACGCCGCCCACCGCGGTCATTACCGCACCACCAGCCAAAAAACCGGCAGTGGCCCCAGTCCCGGTCAAAACACCGGCCGCAGAGGAAGGACTCCTCGTCGTCCTGAGCGATTCGAGCGCGGTTTATGGGCACCTTGCCGAGAAAGTCAGGAGCCGCAGCGGGGTAAAGACCATCGTCCTGAGCCTCGATACCCCGCAAACGGGAGAGCTTTCCCTCGACCGCCAGATCAAGTCGGCACCAGGACCGATTATCGCCGTCGGCATCGAAGCGGCGAAATTCCTCGTCCCCTACACCCGAGAGCATGACGTCATCTTTGCCCTGGTCTTCAATCACCGTGAACTCGACTTGCTCAAACGCGGCATGATCGGGGTCAGCATGCTCCCGCCCCCGGGCCAGGTTCTGCGCCTGTTCAAGTCCATTAGCCCGCAGGTCACCACCCTTGCTCTCCCGGTCAAGCCCGACCTGGCCGATTACGCCACCCTCGCCCGCACCGAGGCCGGCAAGCTCGGCTTGGTCCTCGACACCCCGGAAGTCGGCAACGACAAGGAACTCCTCCTCTTGACGCGCAAACTCGATCCGGCCACCCGCGGGCTCTGGCTCCTGCCCGACAATCGCATCATCAGCAAGGAAAATCTGCAGCAGGTCATGAATGTCAGTGTCAAATCGGGACGGCAACTGGTGGTCTTCTCTCCCACCCTCTTCCCCTTGGGGGGGCTTGTCAGTGCCGAGTTCGAGACCGAGGCCACGGTTGCCACCATCCTTGAAATCGCCCTGGCCCCCGACGAAGAGCGCCGCATGGCCCGGGGACGGCTGCGGCACCCCCGCACCGGCCGTCTGACCATCAACCCGGTGATGGTTGAAACCCTCGGGTTGACCGTACCGTTCCAGCAGCGCCCGTTGCTGCAGGATTATCGATGAATCCCGCTGGCCGCGAGCACAATCCCCTTCCCCTCTCCTGGTTGCACCGGCTGCCGTGGTTTTCCCGGCGGCACCAAACCAGCATTCTCGTTCGCCTGATGTCGCTGGCCTTCATCTGGGCGGTGACCATCTTCGCCCTGGCGAGTGCCGGCCTGTGGTGGACGACGGAACAGGTCATCAAGGACAGCACGCGCCGGCAGGCCATCCAGTGGCTCAACAAGTTTGACGATCTGGCCACGCCGCTCTTTGTTTCTTCCAACCCCGACCTCTTCGAAGATATCCGCAAGCAGGCCGTCATCTTTCCCGAGATCGCCTTTCTCCGTCTGGTCGCCCCCGACGGCCACACCGAACTCGGTCGCTACGTCCAGTCCGCCTTCAAAGCGAGAACTTCTCTGCTGACCCCTTTTTCGGCCGAAGAGCTGGAACAGCTGACCGAGGTGCAAGGCGCGGAAAAACCGCGCCTCGAGAAGGAAATCGGCAACATCGGCGTCTTGCGGGTAGCCGCCCCGGCGGTCATCAAATCGATCTCGCGCGACGGGCTCATCGCCTTTGCCCTCGACAAGGAGCAGAAGGAAAACGTCAAGATCATCGGTTTTGTCGATATCGGCCTCGATTTCCACAGCTACCGTGACAGCCTTGGCCGCCATATCCTCCTCGGCTGCCTTCTCATCCTCGGATTTTTTATCGTCGCCACCCTGATCGGGCGCGTCGTCATCCAGCGGGCCTTGCGTCCCCTCGCCGATCTGCAGATTCCCCTGGCCAAGTTGGCCCAGGGCGAGACCGACATCCACGTCGACAGCCACGGCGCCAGCGAAATCGCCGCCATCGGCGAGGCCCTCAACACGACCATCGCCGCCATCAACGCGCGGGACCGTGAGTTGCACCGGCTGGCGACCTACGACACCCTCACCGGTCTTCTCAACCGCCACAGCTTCAACCGCGAACTGGAGCGCGAGAAGGCCCGGGTCATTCTCGAAGAACACACCAGCGCCCTCCTCTTCATCGACCTCGACAAGTTCAAGGAGGTCAACGATACCGTCGGCCATACGGCGGGGGACGAACTCCTCTTCCAGATCGGCCATCTCCTCAGCGGCAAGGTGCGGACCAACGACATCCTCGCCCGTCTCGGCGGGGACGAATTCACCATCATCCTGCGCAATGTCAACATCGAGCAAGCCTCCACCATCGCCAGCCAGATCGGCGCCGCCATGCGCGACTTCGTCTTTGCCGCCGAAGGCCATACCTTCTCTGTCCACTGCAGTATCGGCGTCACCATCATCGACGGCAGCTCCTTTACCCCGACGGAACTCCTGACCCAGGCCGATACCGCCTGCCATGAAGCCAAGAATCACGGCCGCGACTGCTTCAAGCTTTACCGCGATATCGCCTCCGAAGAGATTCTTGCTCTCGCCGGAAGCGGTCTCCGCGAGCAGATCGAACGAGCCCTCGACGAGCATAATTTCGCTCTCAACTTCTTCCCGATCAAAGACTGCACGAGCGGGCATATCTCCGCCTTCGAAACCTTCGTCCGCATGAGCAGCGGCAATCGGGAGATCCCGGCCCGCGCTTTTTTTGCCGCCGCCGAGCGTTTCGATCTGGCCCCACGTATCGACCGCTGGGTCATCGCCGAGGCCCTGCGTCAGCTGGCCGCCTGCACCAACCCCGCAATCGTCCTGTCCATCAACCTCTCCGGGCGGACATTGCAACAGGTCGACATCATCGATTTCATTGCCGGCTGTCTCAAGGAGCAGGGTCTCGACCCGGCCCGGATCAGCTTCGAGATTCCCGAGCGCACGGTTCTCGACAGCGTCACCCAGACCAAGAACTTCATGGAGAAGGTCAAGGAACTCGGCTGCGGCGTTGTGATTGACGATTTCGGCATCTCCCTCAACTCTCTCAACCTGCTGCGTTACCTCCCCGTCGCCCAGCTCAAGATCGAGGCCAGCCTCATCAGCAATGCCGCCTCCTCCCCCTTTGACCGGGCGGTGATTGTCTCCATCGTCAGTATCGCTCGCGAACTCAACATCATCACCGTCGCCAAAGGCGTCATGCGCAACGAGGATGAATTACTTCTCTGTTCCCTCGGCGTGCAAATGATCCAGAAGCATGAACTCGCCCCGCCGTTGAGCCGGCTCCCCAATCTGGGAGACTGAGCCCCCATCGCACCATGAACAACAAAGAGCCCCGACCATCACTGGCCGGGGCTCTTTGTTGTTATTGTCGTTTGCTCGGGTCAGGCCAGCTTCTTCGCCACTGCCAGGGCCGCGGCGTAATCAGGCTCGGATGTGACCTCGGGGACGATCTGGCGATAGGCGACCTTGCCGTTCCTGTCGATGACGAAGACGGCACGGGCGAGCAGCTTGAGCTCCTTGATCAGCACCCCGTAGTTGAGGCCGAAGGAACGCTCCTGATAGTCGGAGACGGTCTTGACCTTGTCGATGCCGGCATTGCCGCACCAGCGCTTCTGGGCGAAGGGGAGGTCGAGACTGACGGTGAGGACGGCAACACTGTCGGGGAGCTTGCCGGCCTCCTCGTTGAACTTGCGGGTCATGGTATCGCAGACCGGGGTATCGATGGAGGGGACGACCGCCAGCAGCAGCACCTTCCCCTTGTTGCTCGCCAGTGTCACCGGCTGCATGGCATTGTCGACGACCTGAAAGTCGGGGGCGCCGGCACCGACGGCGATGTCGGGGCCGATAAGGGTCATGGGGTTGCCTTTGAAGGTAATGACACCGCTACGTTCCTGGGCCATGGGATGCTCCTTTGGGAGAAATTGATTAGTGCAGCGGTCATAATTCTAGCGGCAGCGCCGCGACTGTCAA
>MGTO01000084.1 GCA_001799485.1 Desulfuromonadales bacterium GWC2_61_20
GGGATGGCTTAAACTAGCGCCATTCGTCCCTGTCCCCCCTTTTTATTCCACCTCGACATTGCGAATCCCCGCTGGCCGCCAGGCCGGGGAGATGACGTACGAACCCCGCTTCTCCCGCTGCAAGACGCTGCCAAAGGTCACGGCAAACTCCCCGAAACGATCATTGACCGCATCCATCGCCCCCGTCGCCAGGGCTTTGCGCCGCTCTTCGCCGAAGAGGGGGAGCTGCATCCCGTTGTGCTGGAGACCGGTGAGGCGCACCCCGAGGAGGCGCACCGGCTGGGTCAGCACCAGGGCATCGAGAAGTTGCCGCGCCGCGGCAAAGATCTCTTCACTCCGTTGCAGTTGCCGCGCTCCCGTCGTCTGCCAGCCGAAGGTGGTGAAATCGGCGTAGCGTATGGTCAGATGCACGGTCCGGCCGGTGACGCCGTAGCGCCGGGCCCGCCGACCGACCATCTCGGCGAGCTGGAGGAGGCAGGCATGGATCTGTTGCGGATCGCTGATGTCGCGGTCGAGGGTGGTGCTGTGGCCGACACTCTTGACCGCCGCCGCGTCGACGTCGGCGACCACCGGGGCCGTGTCGATCCCCCGCCCCATCTGCTGCAGGCGTTCGCCGACAATGCCGAATTTTTTGCGCAGGACCGCCAGGGGAAAACGGCCGAGTTCACCGCAGCTGCGGATATTGAGGAGGGCGAGCTGGCGGGCGGTCTTGCCGCCGATGCCGCAGAGCTCGCTGACGGGGAGGTGTTCCATCAGCGCCGTCACCTCACCGGGGGTGATGACGGTGAGTCCATCGGGTTTGCGCATCTCCGAGGCGAGTTTGGCCAGCAGCTTGTTGGGGGCGATGCCGATGGAGCAGGTCAGGCCGTGGTTCTGGCGGATGCGGGTCTTGATCCGGGCGGCGATGGTTTCGGCGCTGCCGAAGAGGGCGAGAGAAGCGGTGAGGTCGAGAAAAGCCTCATCGATGGAAAAGACCTCGACCTCGGGGGTGTAGTCGCCGAGGAGGGTCATGATGGCGGTCGAGGTCGCGGTGTACTTGCGGTTGTCGCCGACGACGAGGATGAGCTCGCGGCAGCGCTGCTGCGCCTCGCGGACGGTCATGCCGGTCTTGACCCCGCAGGCCCGCGCCTCGTAGGAGGCGGTGGTGATGATGGTGCGGGCGCCGGAACCGGTCACCGCCACCGGCTTGCCGCGCAACGCCGGATTGGCCTGCTGCTCCACCGAGGCGAAAAAGGCGTTCATGTCGATGTGCATGATGGTGCGAGTCTTCATGCCGCTTCGATCCCGGTGAGGGCCCAGCTCTGGGCAGCGGTGTCGTAGGCGAGTTCGAAGAGCCCCCCTGCGGTGGCGACGGAGAAGTAGAGCAGGGTCGCCGCGCCGTGCTGGCCGCGCCAGCGGTAGGTGACGGCGTCGACCTGGTAGCGGCGGCGGCGCAGTTCGAACCAGACCGGGCGGATCTGGCCGCCGGCCTCGAAGAGGGTCGCCACCCGGATATGTTCGTGCATCTCGCCCCGTTGCTGACGCATGGACTAACCCAATCGCCGGCAGATGGCGACGACCTTGCCGACGACCGTCACCTCCGCCGAGCCATGGGGCACGATGATCGGCGCCAGGGTCGGATTTTCCGGCTGCAGACGGATGCTCTCCCCCTGGCGAAAGAAGCGTTTGAGGGTCGCCTCGCCATCGATCAGGGCGACGACGATGTCGCCATCATTGGCGTCGGGTTGCGGGCGGATCAGGGCCAGGTCGCCGTCGCAGATGGCGGCGCCGAGCATGGAATCGCCCTTGACCTTGAGGAAGAAGCGCCCCCCTGAGCGCAGCAGGCTGGCGTCGACGCTGAAATAGTCTTCGATCTCCTCGATGGCCGGTTCGGGCTGGCCGGCCCGGACGCTGCCGACGACGGGGAGGCCCGGGGGAGGTGCCGGGGTGTCGCGGCCGAGGAGGACGATGCCGCGGCTGTCGCCGCTACGGCGCAGGTAGCCCTTCTTTTCCAGGGCGGCGAGGTGCTTCATGACCCCGAGGGTGCCGCTGATGTCGAGGGCGGCGGCGATGTCGCGCAGCGTCGGCGGGTAGCCGTGCCGGGCGAGATAGGTGCCGATACAGTCGAGGACCTGCTGCTGACGAGGGGGGAGTGCGGGCATGACGGCTCCGGAGCTAATGGTTGTCAGATGACAACCTAGCATGACTAGAGGATGACGTCAATCCGGCAGGAGCAAAAGAGAAGGGGGGGGAGGGGATGTCCGCAGGACTACTGGCAGCGCAGCAGCTTGATGCCGTCGGCGAAGAGGATCTCGACCTTGTTCGGGGCGACGAGGCGCTTGACCAGCCCGATCCCGAAGGAGGGGTGATCGACAATGTCGTTGACCTTGAAGCGGGTGGTCATGGCGTAGGCGATGGCGCGTTCGGTGCGCATGGTCGGGCGCAACGAGGCCCATTCCTGGCGCTCGGCGGCGAGGGGGTCGACCTTGGGCGTCCGCGGGGTTGCCACCTTGCCGGCGGCGGGAGCGGCGGCTTTGCGCGGGGCGAGGATCTTGTGATAGTTGTGCACGCCGTTGCAGGTATTGCACTGCACTCGGACGATATGGCCTTCGACCATGGCGACGATGGTGTGGTTGGTTGGCGCCTTGCAGCGGGTGCAGCGGGATTCGGTGATGTCGCCGGGGGAGGGCTTGCTGCCGGTCATGATGGCTCCTCAAATGTCGGGTGGATTCGTTGCGCAGTTTACCACGCGACGGGGACGGACTGCCTGGGCAGGGTCAGAATAAAAAGGGCGGGTTCAGCCCCATCCCGCGCACGAGCCAGGGAAGCGGAACTGAAACCAGCCTGCGCAAGAGTATGCCGGGCCGGGCCGATTGTCAACAAAACCTTCTTTCATGGGGATTTTCAAAAAGGATTCTATATTTTGATCCAATAAAACAAAAAAAATAAATAATGTCGGATGGTTGAACCGAACGGGCCAACTCCTGCGCCGATAGCAATATAAAACAAAATCCTGTTTCCTATTAAAATCATAAATAGTTCCAGGTACTTATAGTTTAGATAAAATACGCTCGGTGAGTGACATTCAAAAAGAAGATTGCCTAATAGCACAAAAATAATATAACATATTGTTTTGTATGGATTTTTCTATTTTATGCCCTTGCGTTCCGGCAAAAGCAGGACTATAGTCCGGTTAAATTAACGACAACAGGCCGCTGTCAGCGCGCCACCGGCATGAAAGGGATCAGCCATGAAATGTCCGACCTGCAAGACCCATGAGCAACACAGCGAACTTGACCTGCACGCGCAGGGCTTCAACGAAGACTTCTTTACCTGCATCATTTGCGGGGCCATGTGGTCAGTCAACCACGGTGCCACCCGCATGATCCGGGATCCCCAGGAACACTCCTTCCTCGAGTCCGTCGGCGATAGCGTCGAGGCCGACGATTACGGCGTCGCCGCCTAAATCGTTCGACAATTAAAACTGCCAAGTAGAAAGGGACGGAACTGCCAAGTGCAGTTTCGTCCCTTTCTCTTTTCTGGCGGGATGATTCGGCAAAAACTGTTTACGTTGGCAAAACAATCCCCTGAGCCAAAGAAAAACGCAGAAATTCCCGCGCCGCCTCGGCCGGTAGCTTCAAGGCCTGTGCCAGGCGCGCCGCCGGAGTTTGTCCGTCGAGGCCTTCGAGGAGACGGAAATAGACCTCGTCGAGGGCCTCGGTATGGATGGCGCCGCCGTGCTGGAAGAGGACGGCGCACGACGGTTCGGGGGGAACGGCGGCGGCAAATTTCCGCAGGCGCGGTTGGCCGGCGTCGAGGAGGTCGAGAATCGGGTAGTGGAAGCGCGCCAGCCGGGTCGCTGGCGCCAGGCGCAAGGGTTGGCGCCAGGGGTCGAGACGCGCTACTTCGCGCTGGGTCAAGGTCGGGGCCGGCGGCGCCAGCAACGCCGCCGCGTAATGGTAGTGATAGTCGACGAGATCGAGGGCGAGGGGGAGGAGTCTTTGCAACTTGGGCGCGGCGAACTGCTGACGGAGGAAATCGCGCTGCCACTGCCAGATGCGGGGATGGTCGAAATCCTCGGCCCGGATTGCCTCCCCCTGCTGCCGTTGCAGCCAGTCGGCGAAGCGCTGCAGCAGGGCGGCCGGGGTCAGGTTGAGGGCTGCGACGATGGCGTTGAACCAGGCGACGGCGCGACCGCGGCTGTAAAAGATGTCGCAGGCGGTTGCGAGGCGCCGGGCCGTGGCGAGATCTTCTTCGGGAAAGGTCGGTGTGGCGAGGAGGGTATAGGGCGGGTTTGGCAGGTGGCGCAGCTGAAGCTCGGCGGCCCGGGCGGCGAGGGCGGTGCCGGGGAGGACGGCGAGGGGGAAGATGTCGAGCTGGTTGGGGTAGAGGGCGAGGGCAAAATCGAGGGAGGCGCGAAACTCGGTTAAGCTGTCGCCGGGGAGGCCGGCGATGAGGTCGAAGCCGAAGGTGACGCCGGCGGCGTTGAGGAGACCGACCTTGCTGCGGAAGGTGTCGCGGTCGAGGGTTCGCCCGACCTGGCGCAAAACTGAAGGGGAGGCGCTTTGCAGGCCGATCTGCAGCGAACAGGGGAGGGCGGCGAAGAGGCGGACCTGCTCGGCGTCGAGGAGTTCGTGGCGGATCTCGAAGTGGCAATGGACCCGCGGCGCCTTCTCTTTGAGGCGGCGCAGCAGCCGTTTGGCCCGCGCCCCGTCCTGGTTGAAGGTCGAGTCGAGGACGAAGATCTGGCCGACGCCGCGGGCCACCAGATAGTCGAGCTCTAAGGCCAGGCGCTCCTCGCCGATTTTGCGCACCCGCCGTTCGCCAAGGCCGTCGAAACAGAAGTCGCAGCCGTAGGAACAGCCGCGGGAGAGCTGCCAGAGGATGCCGGTGGGAATGTAGGGATCGAGGCAGCCGCTGAGGATGGGGGAAGGGAAGGTGCCGGGATCGCTGCGGGCGCTGCGCTTGTTGACGACGACGGCGCCGTCGCTGTGGTGGGCGAGGCCGGCGAGACCGGCGAGGTCCTGGTTGGCAGCGCGGCGGTCGAGGAGTTCGCCGAGGGTCTCTTCCCCTTCGCCGACGATGACGGCATCGAAAGGGGCTGCGCTCAATATGCCGGCGGGGTCGGCCGTCGCTTCCGGCCCGCCGCCAAGGAGGACCAGGTCGGGTGCGGCTCGACGCAACTCCGTGGCCAGGGCCCCGCAGGCGTCCCGGTTCCAGCTGTAGAGGGAGAAGCCGACGACATCAGGCCGGGCGGCGAGAATGGCGGACGTTATTTCCTCCAGGGGGGTTGCAAGGTAGGCGTCGGCCAGGGTTACGCGCGGTCGCGGGCCTGCGGTCGGTCGAGCGTCGAGATAAGCCTTGAGGCAGGCGGCGGCGAGGGGGATCGCCTGCGGTGAGGGCTGGGTATGGAGGGTGACGAGGTGCAGATGCATGGCATAAGTGGTTTCGTCAAGGGGTGAAGACCGAGAATAGTTTTATCGCCGGGGAAAAGCAAGACTGCGCCGGCGCCCGGTCAGACCCGATTGGCCTTGAGTTCCTTCAAGGGATAGAAGGTGCCGCGCCAGGTAATCCCACCCTGGGCCAGATTGAGGACCATGGTCCGCAAGACGATCCAGGCAAAGAGGAGAGTGCAAAAGGGGAAGGCGACGGCGTGCCAGCGGCGTCCGCCGTGGCGGGCGGCACAGTCGGCGACAAGGAGGGAGAGGAGCAGCACGACCCCGGCGTAGAGGAGTTGCGCCGCGCCTTTGGTGACGACGACGGCGAGGTAGGGCCAGACGATGGCGGCAAGGAGAAAGAGGCTGCCGGGGAGGGCGACGCCGACGCGGTAGTCGCAGCCGGCGAAGGCGTTCTTCTCCAGCCCGCGGATGACCTCGCCGACGGAAGCATACCATTCGACGGAGAGAAAGTCGGGGGCGCCGGCGATGTCGCAGGAAAAGCCGCCGCCCTTGACGATCTTGCCGAGCTTGAGGTCGTCGTCGGGGCGCAGGCGGATCGTTGCATGGCCGCCGACGGCGCGGTAGGCGGCGGCGCGCAGCAGATTGAAGGCGCCGATGCCGATGTGGCGGGGGCTTTGCGGGTCGCGGGCCTTCCACGGCCGGGCGAAGATGGAAAAGAAGACGATGAAGGCGCTGCCGAACATCTGCAAAAAAGTCGTCGGCATGGTCATGGATGGCGAGACGGCGAGGAAGTCGAGCCGGTCGCGGCGGAGCAGGGTCACGGCGCGGGTCAGGACGCTCGGCGCCATGACGATGTCGGCGTCGGTAAAGAGGAGGAGTTCGCCGCGCGCCTGCTGCGCTCCGGTCCACAGGGCGTGGTTCTTGCCGAGCCAGCCGGAAGGGAGGGCGGCGACGTGGATGACCTTGAGTCGGGGATCGCTGGCGGCCAGGGTGGCGAGGATGGCGCCGGTGCCGTCGTCGGAGCGGTCGTCGACGACGATGAGTTCGTAATCGGGGTAGTCGAGGAGGAGCAGGGAGCGCAACGCCTCGGCGATGTTGCGTTCCTCGTTGCGGGCGGCGACGATGATGGAGACGGGCGGTGGCGACGGCGGGAGGTTGGGGGCGATGTCGCGCAGGGCGACGATGGCGCGGCCGCCGAGCATGACATCGAGGGCAAGGAGGAGCCAGATGCAAAGGGTGAGGAGGGCGAGCCAGGCGAGGAGAGTCATGCGTCGATTAAAGGCCGAGGGCGAGTTTTAATGCCGCTTCGTCATAGCCGCGGACGACTGTTTCGCCGACCACGATCAGCGGTACCCCGCGGCCGTCAAGATGTTGGTACATCTGACGGGCATGCCCATCTTTCTCGATATCGAGTTCCACGTAGGCAATGCCGTTTTTGGCGAAGAACTCCTTGGCCTTGCGACAGTAACCGCACCAGTCGGTGGCGTAGAGGACGACCTCGACGTCTGCTCCGGCGGTGCGTTGCGGCGCGGCGACGGAGGTGAATTTGTTCCAGGCAAACCAGGCGATTGCGACGAGGGCGGCGAAGATGAGGAGCTTTTTCACGGGAGATCCTTTGCATCCGAGAGCGGGGGGTGACGGTCAATTTCTTAGAGCGTCCCAGATATTGACAGCGAAAATGACCAGGCCGACAGAGAGGACGATGCCCATTCCGAGGACCGATTGTGGCGCCCAGTCGATGGTGCCGGCCGTGATCGGTTCGAGGTTGATGGCTACGATAACGGCGAGGGGGACGAAAAAGATCATGAAAAGTGCGCCGCGAAAGATATGCCGCTTGTAGAACTGACCGAGCCCCGGCAAGAGGGCCGAGAGGAGGGCCGCCTTGCGATTTAGTGGTTTTGCCGCCGCCGGCAGCGTTGCTGGCGCGGCTTGGGACGGCATGGGCCGCAGAGCCCGATCAACCTCCCGTGCATGACGGCGGAGAATATGGTCGTTCTTTTCCGGATGGAGCCGATAGTCTTCAAGTGTCGCGCGCAACAGGGCCATGAAGGTCTTGTCGGCGGCGGACAGGATCCTTTTCTTGCCGCCGTAGCTGAGGGCGAAGGCCGGGAGGAGGAATTTCTGATCTTCTACGACGATACCGGTATAGGGGAGGCGGCAGACTCCATTTAACTGCCCGAGGAAGTTGAAGTCGGCGATGAAAAGATGCTGTGGCGCCAAGAGCAGCAACAAGGTGCTTTTGTCGAGACAGTGGCCGATGCCGACCTGTTCCACCCCGGCGAGAATCTCGTGCCCCTGGTTCTTGAGGAGTTTGCCGAGGAGCTTTCGGGCTTTGTTCCGCGAGACCGGGCAACCCCAACCCGTGCGCAGGCTTAGCCAAACCCCGGCCACTTGCATGGCGACTCCGAGGAAGAGCAAGCCAAGGAGCCTCGTCTGCGGCCAGGCCGGGGGGGCAAAGAGCACCCAGTTAACACCGATAAAGGGGACACCAAGCAGAAGTGCCGCAAGGAGGTCGATGCCGGGGCGGGTTGTGACCGCGAGGAACTCCAGGGGCGGCAGGGCATCGAGGTCGATGTGCTCGAGCCGGTTCATTTTGTTGACGTCCAGGGTTTCCATGGCCGTGGGGTCGCCGTCTTTTTGTCCTTTTGGCAGGGCCGCCTGTTCTTTGCGGTATTTGAGGTAGAAGAAGACGATGGGGACGAGCAGTGCCAGCATCCCCCAAAGAGAGTAATCGGCCCACTTCTGCCAGAACAGGTGGGTCGCTTCGAATTCGTTGCCGAGGCGGGTCAGGTCAGGGCTGAGCTCACCGAGGAAACGGAGGTCAGCGATGGCGAAGGCATAAACCTTGGCATTGGCGAGGTCGCTGGCGATGACCCGGTCGCCCCAGACGGCGATGTCGCCGATGAGCTTGAAATCGGGCACCGCCTGATGTTCGCCAAGGTATTTGCCCTGGCTGTCGTACAGGGCGATACGGGCGTCCTGCAGGTAACTGTCGGCTTCGAGGGTGACGATGCGGTCGGCGGCGACGGCGACGTTGGTCGGATATTGGTAGGTGGTGTTCCCCGTCGGGGTGACGACGCGGGCGAGAAAGGTGCCGTCGGGGGCATAGCGATCGATGGCCGGGCTCTTGGTGTTGGCGATGAGCAGGTTCCCCGACGGTTCGAGAAGGAACTGGTTGGGAAACTTCAACTGGCCGGGCTCCCGCCCTTCGTTGCCGAAGGCGAGGAGGTAAGTGCCTTGCTGGTCATAAAGGCGCATCTGGTGCCCGGTGCTGATAAAGATGCGGCCGCGGGCGAGGTCCGGCACCAGCTTGAAGTGGCCCGAGATCTTCGGGCCGGCAAGCTGTCCCCGTTTCTGCCCCTTCTCTCCGAGAATCAGAATGTCCTTGGCGCGGTAGTCGGCAATCCAGAGTTCGTTGCCGGACCAGATCATCTGGGTCGGGATCAAATTGTCGGGGAGGGCGATGCGTCGCAGAAGTTTTCCGGCCTGGTCGGTGACCATGACCTCCTTCCCCCAGAGGGTGGCGATCCCCTCTTCCGAAGCGGCGATGAAGTTGGGAGCGGGGGTGTTCAGGGCGCGCTGGGAGGTGTAGAGGCGCCCGCCGAGGAGGGCCAGAAAGAGGAGGAGAAAGAGCGAAGCAAAGAGGAGGTTGCGGGGTTTGCGCAGATCCCCCCCGCCGCCGGTCAAAAGCGAAGAACGGGGTTCAGGGGGAGACGGTTCCCTCGCCATTGTTGCCGGGGCGGCGGCGAAAGCGAAACGGTGCTGGCAGGCGGGACAGGTGACTCGCCCGATATTGTCGGGGATGTTGGACAAGGCCACGCTTTTCGTGAACTGGCAGGCCGGGCAGGTCAGGGTGACGGTGGGCATGAGGGACGCACCTTTGTGGTTGTGGCCGATGAGGAAGTATTGCTCCCGGGAACAGGCTAGCCAGCCTGTTCCTTAACGCCTTTGAGGTCCGTCGGGAAGGACCACGCAGGAGTTGATGGGGGGGTAGAAAACGGGTGGTTCAAAATAGCTATTTCGTCGGAAGGGGTCAACGGATTTATCGACATGTCGGACCTCAAGCTGATCGGTTCCCCCCGCCCCTTTCCCTGCTATGCTTGTCAGGCTGTTAAAACATAACGGAGCAAAGGGAGAATGTGCCATGACAACGCCCGGACAGCACCCGACGATATTCCCCGAAGTGACCGCCATCCCCGCCGCCTATCGCCAGGAGCGCATCGACCAGCGCTGCTACCTCATTGATGGCGAACTGCGGAGCTGGGACGGTCCCTGTCAGGAGGTGCTGTCGCCGATCTGTGTCGCTACCGCCGCGGGGCCGCAGCGGGTGAACCTCGGCTCCTTTCCCCTCCTCGGCGAAAAGGAGGCGCTGGCGGCGCTGGCGGCGGCGGTCAAGGCCTACGACCAGGGCCGCGGGGTGTGGCCGACCTTGCCGGTGAGTGGGCGCATCGCCGCGGTGGCGGCCTTTGCCGCCGCCATGCGCGGCCGCCGCGACGAGGTCGTGCGCCTGCTCATGTGGGAGATCGCCAAGAGCCGCGGCGATGCCGAAAAGGAATTCGACCGCACCGTCGCCTATATCGACGACACCATCGCCGCCCTCAAGGAGCTCGACCACGCCTCGTCCCGCTTCGTCCGCGCCGACGGGGTCGTCGGCCAGATCCGCCGGGCGCCCCTGGGGGTCGCTCTCTGCCTCGGTCCCTTCAACTATCCTCTCAACGAAACCTTCACCACCCTGATTCCGGCGCTGATCATGGGCAACACCGTGGTTTTCAAACCGCCCCGTCCCGGCACCCTCCTCTTTGGTCCGCTGATCAAGGCGATGCGCGACACTTTTCCCGCCGGGGTCGTCAACGCCATCTACGGCAGCGGCCGCGCCACCATCCCGCCCTTGATGAGCTCCGGCGCCATCGATGTCTTCGCCTTCATCGGCACCAGTCGCGCCGCCAATACCCTGCAGAAGCTCCATCCCCGCCCGCACCGCCTGCGCCTGGTCCTCGGGCTGGAGGCGAAGAACCCGGCCATCGTCCTGGCCGATGCCGACCTCGACCTGGCCGTCAGCGAATGTCTCGCCGGCGCCCTCGGTTTCAACGGCCAGCGCTGCACCGCCCTCAAGATCGTTTTCGTCGAGCGTCCTCTCGCCGAGGCCTTTGTCCCCCGTCTGGCGGCGGTGGTGGCGGCGTTGCGCTGCGGCCTCCCCTGGGACGCCGGGGTGGCGATCACGCCGCTGCCGGAGGAGGAGAAGCCGGCCTACCTGGAAGAACTCCTCGCCGATGCTTTGGCGCTGGGGGCGACGGTGGTCAACCCCGGCGGCGGCGTCGCCGACGGCAGCCTCGTCACCCCGGCGCTGGTCTATCCGGTGCGGGCGGGGATGCGCCTCTACAGCGAGGAGCAGTTCGGCCCGGTCATCCCCGTCGTCCCCTTCGACGATCCGGCGCTCCCCCTCGACTACGTCGCCGCCTCCCCCTACGGCCAGCAGGCCAGCCTCTTCGGCCGCGATCCGGCCCGGCTGGCCACCTTTCTCGACCCCCTGGTCCACCAGGTCTGCCGGGTCAACCTCAACGGCCAGTGCCAGCGCGGCCCCGATGTCTTCCCTTTCACCGGGCGCAAGGATTCGGCCGTCGGCACCCTGTCGGTGGCCGACGCCCTGCGCTCCTTCTCCATCCGCACCATGGTGGCGGCGAAGGAAACGCCGGCCAACCGCGAGATTCTCCAGCGGATGCTGCGGGAGCGGCAGAGCACCTTCCTCTCCACGGATTTCCTCTTCTAGTTGCAACCGGGGGGATAAAGGGTTGACACCCCTTCCGGCCAAGGTGTATGTAATGCCTTCGGAAATTTCCCACGGGAGGATGAAAACGTGATCAAGATCGATTTTGCCAAGATGGGCGGCCTGATTCCGGCCGTGATTCAGGACGTCGAGAGCGGCGAGGTGCTGATGGTCGCCTTCATGGATGAGAAGACCCTCGAATACACCATTCGCGACGGCAAGACCTGGTTCTTCAGCCGCACCCGCAACAAGTACTGGATGAAGGGGGAGGAGTCGGGGAACACCCAGGACGTCGTCGAGATCCTCACCGACTGCGACGCCGACACCGTCGTCATCAAGGTCAAGCAGAACGGCCCCGCCGCCTGCCACACCGGCAACCGCAGCTGCTTCTACGTCAAGTGGGAAGACGGCCAGTGGGTCGAGCACAGCAAGCCGCTGTTCAATCCCGACGACGTTTACAAGAAGAAATAAACCATTCGTAGGGGCGGACCGCGTCCGCCCTGGGCGCATGCAATGCGCCCCTTACATAAATCGGCATGTTGATCCGCAGGGGCGAAAAAATTTTCGCCCCTACCACAATCAAGGACCAATCTTTATGGCCAGCAAACTGAAATTCGGCATCCCCAAGGGGAGTCTGGAGACCGCCACCGTCGACCTTTTCAAACAGGCCGGCTGGAGCGTCGGCATCTCATCGCGCAGCTACTTTCCCACCATCGACGACGACGAGATGAAGTGCAGCCTCATCCGTCCGCAGGAGATGGGGAAGTACGTCGAACGCGGCACCATCGACGTCGGCATCGCCGGGCGCGACTGGGTCGCCGAGAACCAGTCGGACGTGGTCGAAGTCTGCCAGATGGTCTACTCCAAGGTCTCCCGCCGCCCGGTGCGCTGGGTGCTGGTGGTGGCCCAGGATTCCAAGGTGGAGAAGCCCGAGGACCTCAAGGGGGCGACCATCTCCACCGAGCTGGTCGGTTTCACCCAGCGCTACTTCGCCGAGCGCAACATCCCGGTGACGGTGGAGTTTTCCTGGGGGGCGACGGAGGCCAAAGTGGTCGAGGGCTTGTGCGACGCCATCGTCGAGGTCACCGAGACCGGCTCGACCATCCGCGCCAACAACCTGCGCATCGTCTGCGACCTGATGGAATCGGTGCCGGTGATGATCGCCCACAAGGCGGCCTGGGCCGATCCGTGGAAACGGGCCAAGATCGAGCAGATCGCCACCCTGCTGCAGTCGGCCCTGCGCGCCGAGGGGATGGTCGGCCTGAAGCTGAACGCCCCGGCCGACAAGATCGACGCCATCAGCAAGGCCCTCCCCAGCCTGAAGAACCCGACGGTCGCCCATCTCTATCAGTCCGACTGGGTCTCCATCGAAAGCATCCTGCCGGAAAAGGAAGTGCGCCAGATCATCCCTGTGCTACTGCGTCTCGGCGCCCAGGGGATTGTCGAGTATCCGCTGTCGAAAATTATCTGAGCCCCCATGATTCCTGACAGGCAAGGGGCAACCATTCGGTTGCCCCTTGCCATTGTCGCGGCCGACTACCGCCTGTGAAATGGATGGCCATGGATGCCATGAACCACCTGCAACATCCGACCACGACCGTGCGCCTTTTCTGGGGTTTTGTCGGGCGGGTGCTGCGCGATTTCAGGCGCAACCAGGGGTTGCTCCTCGCCGGCGCCATTGCCTACTACAGCCTTCTTTCCATCGTGCCGATGACGATTCTCGGCGTCTTCGTCTTCTCCCATTTTCTGCAGGAACAGCAACTGCAGCAAGTCTTCTCCATCTACCTGGGGATGATGATCCCCGGTTACTCGACCACCCTCGCCGAACAGGTCCAGGTTTTCTACGGCCACCGCAACATGATCGGCATCGTCGGTCTCCTTGCCATGCTCTTTTTCAGCTCCATCGCCTTCTCCATGCTCGAAAACGCCATGTCGCTGATCTTCTATCACCGGGTCCGCGGTTCGCGGCGCAACATCCTGGTCTCGGCCGTCATTCCCTATATCTATATTTTCCTCATCGGCCTCGGCATGATCGGCGTGTCGATGACCGTTCTTCTCGTCTCGAACCTCAACACCCCGGATATTGTCGTCTTCGGCTGGGATTTCGACCTCGTCGGGCTGGCTGTCTACCTGCTTGGCCTGCTGGGCGAGTTTTTTCTCTTCTCCTCGGTCTATCTGGTGATGCCGGCGGTGCGGGTCAAATTCCGCTACGCCCTGGTCGGCGGCCTGACGGCGATGCTGCTCTGGGAGCTCAGCCGGAGGATTCTGGTCTGGTATTACGCCGCCGTGTCGATGGTCGATCTTATCTACGGGCCGATCGCTATCGTCATCGGCGCACTTCTCAGTGTCGAAGTGGCGGCGATCATCATCCTCCTCGGCGCCCAGGTCATCGCCGAACTGGTTGCCGATCGGGACGGGCTGACGCCTCCCCCCGCCGACGGAGAAGGGCCGGAGTTGGTCGGCTGACGCCAGACTTCACAGACGTTAACGCAAAAGCGGGCGGCCCCATGGGTCGCCCGCTTTTTGTCATGGACCGCAGGTAAAAACATTCGCTCAAAGGGCCTGGTGGGGGAGGATGCGGCGGACCCGCGCCTCGGTCTCGGGATGGGTCGAGAAGAGATCGCCGAAGGCCTTCTCCCTGGTGGCCGCGCCGCCATTTTTTTCGTCATGGGCTGCTTGCAGGCGGCGGAGGATGTCGGCGTAGCGGCCGACCGGAATCTTCTGGGCGAGGAGATAGGCGATGGCCTGGTCGTCGGCTTCCTCCTCGAACTGGCGCGAATAGCGGGCGTTGACCAGAGCGGTCGGCAAGCCGGCGGCGAGGGCGGTAATGGAGGTGATGTCACCGGTGAGGGCGACGATGACGACGCCGGCAGCGGAATTCTGCAAGACCTGGCGCAGGGCGTGCCGCTGGCGGATGTGGGCGCATTCGTGGGCGAGAACGGCGACGATCTCGTCGTTGTGGGCGGCCAGGGTGATGAAATCGTCGGTGGCTATGACGATGCCGCCGGGGAGGGCGAGGGCGTTGGCGCCGAGGGCCTTGCTGGCCCGCAGTTCGAGGCGGTAGCCGGTAGCACCGGGGAGGTTGCGGCAGAGCTCGGCGAAGAGCTGCCGGACTTCAAGCTGGCGTTCCTCGGGGAGGGCGCTCGGTTGCAGGATGAAGCCGTCGAGGAAGTCGAGGGTTTCCTTGCCCATGGTCGCTTCGCTGGCGGCGGGGATGGCCGCGGCGACATGGCGGGCGACGACGGGGATGCCGAAGCGCAAAAAGCCCCAGACCAGCAAGACCGTCAGGACCAGGGCGGCGGCCGCGAAGGAGAGGCTCTTCTCCCAGCCGTGTACGAGGCCCTCCGCCCGGGCCGGCCCGGACTTGTCGAGGAGGGCGTCGAGGGCGGCGCTCTCCTCGACTTCGCAGAGAGCACCGTCGGGGAAGGTCAGGGTGCAGCGGAGACGTCCCAGGGGGGGGGAGATGCGGAGCTGGCTGATTTCGCAGCCGCGCTCGATGCCGTCACCGGCGACCAGGAGCAAGGGGCCTTCCCGCCACAGGGTGACGTTGTGCCGGGTCGAACTGGCGCCATCGTAGTAATGGCCGCGCAGGGCCATTACATCCCCACGTCGATATTGAAGAGATCGCCGAATTCTTCCCCGCCGGCGCCGACATCGGGAGCGGCCGCGGCATGGGCCTTGAGATCGACGGGGAGGTCGGCGGCCAGATGCGAACAGCGGTAACGGGCCATGCGCACCTCGGCCCAAGGGATCATCAGACCCAGGGTGCCGGCGATGGCGATGGCGTTGGAGAAGTAGAGCCAGGCCATGTCGCGGGTGCGCAGGGTGGAGACGAACCAGGTTTCCTCGCCGAGGCGGGTGGAGTTCCAGGCAAGGTTGGCCAACTCGGTCTGGACGTAGACGACGATGAAAAAATAGAGGGCCGGAATCAGCAGGATCAGGGCGACAATCTGCGGCCCGAAGGTTTGGTCGTCGCTGCCGAGGGAAAAGGCGACGCCGACAACGGCGGCGACGACGACGAAGGCACCGAGGGCGACCTTGAGAAAGAGGCGGTAGAAATCCTTGACCGTGGCGGTGAGGACGAAGGGGGTGGTGCCGTAGCCGCCGTTGTCGATGAAGAACTTCTTCTGGCGGTAGACAAGGTAGGGGATGATCAGGCCGAGGGAAAAAAAGACCAGCAGCGGCAGCCCGGCAAAGATGACGTAGGCTTCGCGGTAGTTGGGGGCGAAGGTGAAGCGGACGTTGCGGTGGTTGGAGGTGCGGGCGGTGAACATGCGCGAACGGACGATGACCCAGGGGACGGCGAGAAAGAGGGCCAAGCCGAAGATGCCGCCGAGGATCGGATTCACCCTGACACCGATGGAGTAGATGATAAAGGCGGCGGCGCCGATGCACCACCCCTTGAAGATCGCCATGGGGTCGGCGGTGTAGTCGAAGGGGGCGTCGCCCAGGAGGGTATTGCCGTAGAAGTAGCGGCGCTTGCGCACCTTGGCCCAGGCCGAATAGAGACCGAAGGTGACGATCTTGAGGCAGAGATTGACGATCCAGATGCGGAAATACTCACCGGCCGTACCGGTGAAGACGAAGGGCAGTTGATGATATGCGGGCGGCTCGGCGTCGTCTGCGGCCAACGGGGGCTCCGGCGGCGGTGGCGTCCCCGGCGTCACCCGCATGGTGACGGTCGCTTCCAGGGGAGGTGGGGGGGCGCTGACCGGCGGAGCGGACGGGGTCGGCAGGGGGGGGAGGCCGATCTCGACCGGCGGGGTGGCCAGGGGGGGGAGGCCGCTCTCGGCAAGGGGAGGGGCTGCCGGTGGTATTTCTTCCTCGAAGGAAAAATCGATCTCCGGCTCCGGCGGCGGGGCGAGATGGTCGCTGAAGGGGAAGCGGGCGCGGCATTCCGGGCAGGTGGCAAAGACCGGGCGCGGCGGGATGCGGGCGGTTTCAACGTCCTGGCCGTAGCCGCACTCGGGGCAGTGGATGGTGAGGAGGGACATGGAGACTCCTTACAGGATCAAAATCGCTGCGCGGGGATGCGGGCGTGCTGGGAGCCGGTCGATCTTACCACGGCTCGAAGGTAGTGTCCTCGTCCGGGACGACCGGCTTGGTCGCGGCGGGGCGGAGCTGGGGCGCCGCCGCTGTCTGTCCTGCGGGAGGTGGAGTTGCCGGCAGAGTCGGCAACGGCGGCAGGGGGGGCTGAGGGGTGGCCGGTTTGAGGATGCGCGATGGTGCCGGTGGGGCTGCCGCGGGTGCCGGGGCCGGTTTGGGTGCTACCGGGGCTGCCGGTTTGGCCGCTGCCGGGGCCGCAGGTTGGACGGCCGGGGCTGCCGTTGTTGGTGCCGAGGTCCGCATCGGCAGCGGGAATTGCTTGCGGCATTCCGGGCAACTGGCGTTGATCGCCTTGGTCGGCAGTTTCCCCAGGGGCATCTCCTGCGAAAAGTTGCAATGCGGGCAAGAGATCATGACCTGCGGTTGCGGCATGAAGCTGCGGTTGCACTCGGGGCAGGTGGCGCTGGCGATGCTGCGGGGGACTTTTTCCAGCGGCAGGGAGCGGGCAAAATGGCAGTGGGGGCAGGCAATGGTGACGGTGGGCATCGCTCTCTTCCCGTTCAGTGTGACGCAAGGGGGGGAACGTACGTTCTGGACTACTTTTAATAACGCTTCACGGGAATCGGCGCAAGGGATTTTTTCGTGGCGGCGGAATCATCATCTGTGCCGCTGTGGCCTTGCGCCGGTGGCGGCTTTACGTTATCGTGATGCGGTTGTCAACTGGAACAGGGGAAAGAGGTTGTCATGATTCCGCAGGATACACAACTGGCCGGGGAGATCGCCGCGGTCGAGTGGCACTGGCTGCGCCCTCATCATGAGCAGGGACGGCTCTATGTCGTCGCCGCCGGGCTCGATCTGGCCGCCGTCGCCCTCGCCGTCGCCCGCGACGACTGCGCCGCCGTGCACGGCTGGCTTGCCGCCGGGACCCTGGCGAAAGCCGATGCCGACCAGCTGGCACGGTGGAACGCCGATCCGACCCGGGCCCTCAACATGCTCATCGTCCAGCCGTTCGTCCTGGTGCAGGAACGTCCTACCACGCATTGACAGCAAAGAGGAGCACAAGCATGGCCGACGAGACCCCCCTATCGTGCGTCAAATGCAGCGCCGTCTGGCAGAAACAGGGGACGACCAACTGCTGGAGCGACCCCGCCGCCGCCAACCGCCCCGGCCGCCCGGCCTACTGTCCGTCGGAGCGGGAAGGCGAGATCATCACCGACTCCTTTCAGCGCTATCAGGGTGACGACGCCGACGCCAAACTGGCCCGGGTCGCCGCCGTGGTCGAAGGGCTTTGCTATCAGCCCCTCCCCGGCTCCGACGCCGTCAATGCCCGCTGGACCCGGGTCGAGGATACCATCGCCCTGGCCAAGCTCATGGGCTGGAAGAAGATCGGCCTCGGCACCTGCATCGGCCTCCTCGAAGAGAGCAACCGTCTGGTCGAGATCCTCACCGCCCAGGGCTTCGAGGCGATCTCGGTCTGCTGCAAGGCCGGCAGCATCGACAAGCTCGAACTCGGTATCGGCGAGGAGCACAAGGTCCGCCCCGGCACTTTCGAGCCGGCCTGCAACCCCATCGCCCAGGCGCGCCTCCTCAACCAGGCCGGCACCGCCATGAACATCATCGTCGGCCTCTGTGTCGGCCACGACATGCTCTTTGCCAAGCACAGCACCGCTCCGGTCACCACCTTGGTGGTCAAGGACCGCGTCACCGGCCACAACCCGGTAGCGGTCCTCTACGGCCAGAACTTCTACTACAAGCGCCTGCAGAAACAGCAGGTCGATGTCAGTGGCGGCAAAAAGGAAAAGTAAAGCGGCTGCTGCCGCCGGCAAGTCAAGGTTTCGATAGCAGGAAGGGCACCCGCAGTTGGGTGCCCTTCCTGCTTTTTTTAGTCCCTCTGACACCGTCCCCAATATTACTGCATCTTCGACTTAAGTTTGAGTTCGTCACCGGCGACCATGAAGTGGCCGTAGCCGCGATGATGCAGGGTCAGCGGGTTATTCACGGCGGGATCGACCCAGGCCTTGACGACTTCCAGAACGAACATGCCGTACCAGGGGACCATGCTGGTGTCGACCACCCGGCACTCCAGGTGGGCATAACACTCGGCGATGCGGGGGGCGCCGACCAGCGTTGCCGGCAGGGGGGTGAGGCCAAAGCGTGCGAACTTGTCGACATCCATGCCGGTGGTGTTGCCGCAACCGACGACCTGTTCCGCCAGTTCGACGGTGGGGATATTGATGACTCCTTCGCCGCTTTCCTGCAACAGGGTGAAGGAATGGTTGCGATTGCTGACGACACAGCCGACCAAAGGGGGGGCAAACTCGAGCATGGTGAGCCAGGACAGGGTCATGATATTGGCGCGCCCGTCCTGGGCGGTGGTGAGCAAAATCACCGGACCCGGTTCGAGCAAACCATAGACTTTGGCCAGAGGATAGGGCTTTTGCTCCATGATAGCCCTCCGTCAGATGTGGCTGTGCCCCGGGCAGCGCTGCAGCAGACGGGCATAGTCTTCGGGGGTGTCCATGTCGAGGACGACCGCCTCGTCGCTGACCTCGACCAGGTGCACGGCTGCCACATGGGCGCCCAGGACGTCGCGCAGGGTCGGGTAATGGACAATCTTGGCGAGCAGGTCCCGGGGGAGAATCACCGGATGGCCCCGGCGCCCGGCACAGATCGGGACGACGATGGCGCCGGGAAGCTGCCGCTGGATGGCGAGGAGGGTCGCCACCGTCGTGGCCGCGACCAGGGGATGGTCGCAGAGGGCGACGACGACGTGGGCCGCCGTCGCCGGCAGGGCAGCGAAGCCGACGCGCAGGGAGGCGGCCATGTCGCTGTCAGTTTCCGGATTGACCACCACCTGCACCGGGTAGCGGCGAGCGGCCGCGGCGACGGCGGCGCCGTTCGGTCCGACGACGACCACGACCGTGCCGACCCCGGCGGCGAGGAGGGCTTCAAGGTTGCGGGCGAGGGCGGTGCGCTCACCCAGGGGCAGGAGCTGCTTGCACTGCCCCATCCGCCGCGATTCGCCCGCGGCCAGCAGAATTGCCGTCGTTGTGTGTTTCACGTTCCCCCCTCCGCTGGCGGACCAGCTGCGCGACGATGCTGATGGCGATCTCCTCCGGGGTCTCGGCGCCGATGTCGAGACCGACCGGGGTCGTTACCCGAGCCATGACCCGCGGCGAATGCCCCTCCGTCGCCAAGGTCGCCAGGAGGACTTTTTTCTTGCGGGCGCTGCCGACCAGGCCGATGAAGCCGGCGGCGGTCGCCAGGGCCCCGCGCACCGCCGCGAAGTCGCTCTGGTGGCCGGGGGTGGCGATGACGATGGCGCTCTGCGGACCGACGGCCAGACGGGCGAAAGCCTCGGCGACGCCGGCGCAGAGCACGCTGGCGGCGCCGGGGAGTTCCTCGCCGCGGGCGCACGCGGCCCGCTCGTCGACGACGGTGACCCGGTAACCGCAGGCGGACGCCAGCCGACAGAGGGCTTTGCCGACGTGGCCGGCGCCGAAGATGATCAGTTGCGGCGCGCGGCCGAGCGGCTCGACGAAAAGGGTCATGCTGCCGCCGCAAAGGAAGCCGTGGTCCTCGGTGAGGGTGAAGCTGAGACTCTTCGGCTCCCCTTGTTCCAGGGCGGCACGGGCGGCGACGAGGGTCTCGGCTTCAACCCGGCCGCCGCCGACGCTGCCGAGGATGCTGCCGTCGGCCCGCAGCAGCAGCTTCGCTCCCGGCTTGCGCGGCGACGAGCCGCTGCTGGCGACCACCGTCGCCAGCACCGCCGCCTCGCCGTTGCCTTGTAGGCGGACGATCTCCTGGTAGATCTCCCGGTCGGTCATCAACTTAGCCCTTCGCCAGCGCCGCCAGCACCTTCTCCGGCGTCAGCGGCAGGGAACGGACCCGGGCGCCGCTCAAGGCGAAGAGGGCATTGGCCACCGCCGGGGCAATCGGCGGCACCCCGGGTTCGCCGACCCCGCCGGGGGCCTCGCTGCTCGGGACGATGTGGACCTCGACCTGCGGCATCTCGTCGAGGCGTAACAGCGGATAATCGTCGAAGTTCCCCTGCTCGACCCGGCCGGCCTTGAGGGTGATGGCGCCGTGCAGGGCGGCGCTGAGGCCGAAGGCGATCCCCGACTCCATCTGCGCGGCGATAGTGTCGGGGTTGACGACGCGGCCGCAGTCGATGGCGCAGACCACCCGGTGCACGCGCACCCGCCCGTTCTTCTCCAGCGACACTTCGGCGACCTGGGCCAGGTAGCTGCCGAAGGAGGCGTGCACGGCGATGCCGCGGCCGCGCCCGGCCGCCAGCGGGGTGCCCCAGCCGGCCTTGCTTGCGGCCAGCTCGAGGACGCCGCGCGGACGAGGTTGCTGGGCCAGCAAGGTCCGGCGCAGGGTGACGGGGTCGGTGCCGGCGGCATGGGCGACCTCGTCGAGAAAGCTCTCGACGACGAAGGCGGTGTGCGAATGGCCGACGGAGCGCCACCACAGCACCGTCACCGGCAGCTGCGGGGTGTGCAGGTCGACGAGGAGGTTGGGGAAGGCGTAGGGGGTGTCGGCGGCGCCCTCCACCGAGGTTTCGTCGATGCCGTCCTTGATCATCCCGGCAAAAGCGGTGCCGGCCATGATCGACTGGCCGACGATGGTGTGGCGCCAGGCGCTGACCTGTTTGTCGGCGTCAAGGCCGGCGCTGATGCGATCATACCAGCAGGGGCGATAGTAGCCGGCGCGCATGTCGTCCTCGCGGGTGCGAATGACCTTGACCGGCTGCTTGATCGCCTTGGCGACCTGCACCGCCTCGACGACGAAGTCCGAGGCCGGATTGGCGCGGCGGCCAAAGCCGCCGCCGAGGAAGGTGGTGTGCAGGCGCACCTGCTCTGGCTGGAGGCCGGCGACGCGGGCGGCGGCGTCGCGGTCGACGGTCTGCATCTGGCTGCCGGTCCAGATGTCGCAGCCATCGGCCTTTAGATCGACGGTACAGTTGAGGGGTTCCATGGTGGCGTGAGCGAGGTAGGGAACTTCATACTCGGCCTCCAGCCGCACCGTTGCCCGCTCCAGAGCCGCCGTTACATCCCCCGCGCGGTGGGCGACAAGTCCCGGCGTGGCGGCCAGGGTGGCGAACTGTTGGCGCAGACCGGCGCTCGCCAGGGCCGCCCCCGCCCCCTCGTCCCAGGCGATCTCCAGCAGTGCGCGGGCCTGGCGGGCCGGCCAGAAACCGTCGGCGACCACCGCCACCCCGGCCGGCACCGCCACCACCGCCCGCACGCCGGGGACGCTGTTGGCCTTGTCGGCATTGAAGCCGCGCAGGGTGGCGCCGAAAACCGGCGGTCGGGCGATGACCGCCACCAGCAGCCCCGGCCGCTGCACGTCGAGGCCGAAGCGGGCCTGGCCGTTGATCTTGGCCGGGCTGTCGAGGCGCGCCAGGGGGCGGCCGATGAGCCGGTAGCGGGCCGGATCCTTGAGCGCGACCTGCGGCGGCACCGCCAGTTTGGCCGCCTTGGTCGCCAGTTGGCCGTAGGAGAGCCGCCGCCCGTCGGGATGGTAGACGGCGCCGTTCTCGGTGCGGCAGGCGGCGGGATCGATCTTCCACCCGGCGGCGGCGGCCGCCACCAGCATCGCCCGCGCCGTGGCGCCGGCCTGGGCCAGGCGCTGCCACTCGCTGCGCACGCTGGTGCTCCCTCCCGTCACCATGCTGCCGAACATGGTATGGGCATATTCCGGCGCCACCGGCGACTGCTCGATTTTGACCTTTTCCCAGGCGCAGTCGAGTTCTTCGGCGACGATGGTCGGCAGGGCGGTATAGACCCCCTGACCCATCTCCGACTTGTGGCAGATGATGGTGACGCTGCCGTCGCTGCCGATGCGCAGAAAGGCGTTGGGGGCGAAGGGAACTGCGGTGTCGGCCGCGACGGCGCCGGGAAACGGCAGGTAGCAGGCGAGCAGCAGGCCGCCACCGACCAGGGTGCTCTGTTTTAGAAAGTCGCGCCGACTGAGTTTGACGATGGCGTTCATTTGCTCCCTCCCTTCGGCGCGGCGGCGGCGCGGTGAACCGCTTTGCGGACGCGCTGGTAGGTGCCGCAACGGCAGAGGTTGCCGCTCATGGCGCCATCGATCTCGGCCTCGCTCGGCTTCGGTTTGCTCTTGAGCAGTGCCGCCGCACTCATGATCTGCCCCGGCTGGCAGTAGCCGCACTGGGAGACCTCCTCGGTCAGCCAGGCCTGTTTCACCGGATGGCTCACCGCCAGCCCCTCGATGGTGACGACCTTCTTGCCGGCCGCCTCGGCCAGAGGAGTGATGCAGGAACGTGTCGCCACCCCGTCGAGATGGACGGTGCAGGCGCCGCACAGCCCCTCGCCGCAGCCGAACTTGGTCCCGGTCAGCTTGAGTTCCTCGCGCAGCACCCAGAGTAGGGGGGTGTCGGGGGGGGCGGCGACCTGGTACTTCTTACCGTTGACAGTGAGGGTAATCATCGTTTTCTCCATCGACAGGGGGATTTGCGCGAATCAGGGCGATGTTCTGTCTTCTAACAGAAAAAGCGGCGACTGCAAGCCCAGATGTGCCGGCGTCCTTCGCCGGCCCCGTCACAGCCGGTCCTCCTCGATACGTTGGCGGCTATCGCCGACGGGTTTGCGGTTAAAACCGGAAATCCCCAGCATCAGGCGCAGCACGCCATAACTGAGCCGGCTGGCAAGCCGGAATAGGGCAGGTTGTTGTTGCCAGTTATCCCGCAAGATCCGTATGGCATCGCTCTCCACGGTCTGTTTCAGGCTTTGCGTCAGGGTTGCGGCAAAGGTGGCGTCGTCAACGACCAGATTTGCTTCCCTTGACAGCAACAGGCTGAACGGATCGATATTCGACGATCCCACCGTCGCCCAGTGCCCGTCGACCACCGCCACTTTGGCGTGCAGGAAGCTTTTGCGGTATTCGTAAATTTCGATGTCCGCTGCGAGGAGATTATCGTAGAGCGCCCGCGAGGCAAAATGCTGGAGAAAAAATTCCATTTTCCCCTGCAGCAGCAAAACCACCCGGACACCACGCCCGGCCGCCTTGATCAGCGCATGACGAAATTCGGGGCCCGGCAAAAAGTAGGCATGGGCGAGGATGATCTCGCTTTGCGCCTGGGCGATGGCCCGCAGATACACCGCTTCAATGTCCTGGCGATGACGGACGTTGTCCCGCACCACGAATGCCGCGCGCATCTCTCCGGCGCCGGCGGCAACAGGGGGAAGGCCCCCGCCGCGGACCGTCCCGGTGCGCAAATGGCTCCATGCCACCAGGGACCACAGGCGGCGGGCGGAAAGGCGGATCGTCTCCACCAGTGGTCCTTGCACGGCGACGGCATAGTCGTAGCGGGGGAGCAGGTCGCCTGGCGATGGCCGGTCGTCGATGATGTTGATCCCCCCGACAAAGGCGATTTCCCGGTCGACCACTGCGATCTTCCGGTGCATTCGGCGCAGGCGTTGGCGCTGCAATGTCCAGGGGGAGATCTTAGGGCGAAAGACCAGTGCCTTCACCCCGCCCTCCCGCAGCGCGACGAGCACGCTGCGCGGCAGGTCCTTGGAGCCGTAACCGTCGATCAGCAGATAGACGTTGACGCCACGTCCGGCGGCCCGCTTCAGCGCCTCGGCAATGCGTTGTCCGGTGGCGTCGTTTTCGTAGATATAGCTTTCGAGATAAATTTCCTGCCGCGCCCGGTCGAGCGCCGCTTCGAGGGCGGGGAAATAGGCTTCGCCGTTCTGCAACAGGGAGAGCTGATTGCCCGGGACAAGATCGGACCACGTTTCGGGAAAGACGGCGCGGTGCAGGCGTTGGCGCAGGCGTTTGCCGTGGGACATGACCAAGACCTTTTCTTATGCTGCGTCGCCTATAACTGCACCCGTTTCAGCCGCAGGGCATTGGCGATGACTGAAACCGAGCTGAAGCTCATGGCGGCGGCGGCGAGCATCGGCGAGAGGAGAAGTCCGAAGACGGGATAGAGGACCCCGGCGGCGATCGGCACCCCGGCGGCGTTGTAGATGAAGGCGAAGAAGAGATTCTGGCGGATATTGCCCATGGTGGCGCGGCTTAAGCGCCGGGCCCGGACGATGCCGCGCAGATCGCCCTTGACCAGGGTGATGCCGGCACTTTCCATCGCCACATCGGTGCCGGTGCCCATGGCGATGCCGACCTCGGCCTGGGCCAGGGCCGGGGCGTCGTTGATGCCGTCCCCGGCCATGGCGACGATATGTCCCGCCGCTTGCAGTTCCTTGACCAATCCGGCTTTCTGCTCCGGCAAGACCTCGGCATGAACCTCGTCGATCCCCAGTCTGCCGGCAACGGCCTGCGCCGTGATCTGGTTGTCCCCGGTGAGCATGACGATCCTGATCCCTTCGTCGTGCAACTCGCGAATCGCCTCGGCGGTCGACTCCTTGATCGGGTCGGCGACGCCGATCAGCCCGGCCGCCTGACCGGCGATGGCAATCAGCATGACTGTGGCACCGTCGCCCCGCAGCCGGTCCGCCGCCAGTAACAGGGCGCCGGCATCGATGCCGAGGTCCGCCAGCAACGTGGCGTTCCCGGCCGCCACCTGCTGCCCTCCCACCTCGCCGCTGACCCCCTTGCCGGTGAGCGACTGAAAGGTGTCGGCCTGGAGCAGTTCGAGCCCCCGCTCCTGCGCCCCGCGAACGATGGCGTCGGCCAAGGGATGCTCGCTGGCGCGTTCGAGGCTGGCGGCGAGGCGCAGCACCTCCCCTTCACTGAAGGCTGCGAACGCCTGCACCGCCACCAGCTGCGGCTTGCCGACGGTCAGGGTGCCGGTCTTGTCGACCACCAGGGTGTCGATCTTTTCCATCAGTTCCAACGCCTCGGCGTTCTTGATCAAGACCCCGGCGGTGGCGCCGCGTCCGGTGCCGACCATGACCGAGATCGGCGTGGCCAGACCGAGGGCGCAGGGACAGGCGATGATGAGGACGGCGACAGCGTTGACCAGGGCATGGGCCAGGCGCGGCTCCGGCCCCCACACCCCCCAGACAATGCCGGCGATCACGGCGACGGCGACGACGGCGGGGACAAAATAGCCCGCGACCACATCGGCCAGTTGTTGAATCGGCGCGCGCGAACGCTGGGCCGCGGCGACCATGGCGACAATGCGGGCGAGGAGGGTCTCGGCGCCGACCTTCTCCGCGCGCATCAGCAGGCTGCCGGTGCCGTTGACCGTCGCGCCGATGATTTTCGCCCCGGCGCTTTTCGCCACCGGGATCGGTTCGCCGGTGACCATCGACTCGTCGACATTGCTCTCACCGTCGAGGATCGTCCCGTCGACCGGCACCTTCTCCCCCGGCCGCACGCGCAGGGTGTCGCCGGGTTGAACCTGCTCCAGGGGGATATCGACTTCGCTGCCGTCGTCCCGCACCTGGCGGGCGCTGTTCGGGGCGAGGCTCAGCAGCATGCGGATGGCGGCGTTGGTCTGCGAACGGGCGCGCAATTCGAGGACCTGCCCGAGCAGCACCAGGGTGGTGATCACCGCCGCGGCTTCGAAGTAGACCGCCACCAGAGTGTCATGCATCCGCATGACCGGCGGAAAGAACCCCGGCAAGAGAAGGGCGACGACGCTGTAGCTCCAGGCGACGGCGACCCCGAGGGCGATGAGGGTGAACATGTTGAGATGCCAGGTCACCACCGAGTTCCAGCCGCGCACGAAAAACGGCCAGCCGCCCCACAGCACCACCGGCGTCGCCAGCAGGAATTCGAGCCATTGCACCATGGCCGGGGAGAGCCAGTCCGGCAGCCAGGTCGGCATCATGTCGGCGATCATCGCCAGCACAAAGACCGGCAGGGAAAGCGCGGTGCAGACCCGCAAGCGCCGGCTCATGGCGAGGAGTTCTGCGTTTTTCTCTTTGGCGGGTACGCTGAGCGCTTCCAGCGCCATGCCGCACTTGGGGCAGCTGCCCGGGCCGGGCTGCTGGATCTCGGGATGCATGGGACAGGTATAGATGGCGGCAGCCGCGGGTGCGGGCGGAGGTGGCGCGGGGGCGGCGTCAAGGTAATGCTGGGGATGGTCCTGAAACCTGGTCAGGCAATGGGCGCTGCAGAAAAAATAGGCTTTGCCGGCATGGTCGGTGCGATAGGGGGAGTCGCCGGTCACGTCCATGGCGCAGACGGGATCTTTCAGGGGGGAGTTTTCCCGGGCAGTTGGCGCGCTCATCTCTCGACCTCCGGATTCAGCGGCGTATCCGGAAAGTATACCCGGCGCAGCGGCGATGGCTATCCCGCTTAAGGTGTTGGGGGGGATGCGATGGTTGTCCCTGCGCCGCTACTGCGCGTTGCCCTTCTCGCTCTTGCGCAGCAGCAACCCCGAGGTCGAAATCATGACCTTGAATTCTTCCGGGGTATTGGAGTTGATGAAGGTGGCGGAGCCGTACTCGGCATCGAGGAGGGGGTTGAGGAAGGCGAAGCGCTGGCGCAGAGCAAACATGTCCAGCGGCCTGATCTTGGCCAGCGAATAGACCGTATGGGTCTTGGTCGCTTCATCGGTGAGATCGGCATAGCGGCCGGCGACGCGGTCGAGTTCATAGGAGGTGTGCAGCCCGAAGAGGTTGGCCAGCGGCGTCCATTTGAGGATGTGGGCGTCAACGTACAGCTGATCCCCGGCCAGGGGGAAGAGTCGTTCGCTGCCATCCGCCATGACGAAGCGTGCGGTGAACTTCTGCGCTCCCGTCGGCTCGACCTTGACCACGGCCGCCAGTTCTTCTTTGGTCAAGGCGTGATAGCCCTGCACGGCCAGGCAGATGGTGGCGAAGAGGGCGGCCAGGGCGAACATCAGCAGGGCGCTGACGAACTTGAAGGCGGCGCCGAAGCGTTTTTTCTTCTTCCAGCTGCGCAGGGTCAAAAAGAACAGGAGCAGGCCGAGCAGGGCAAACAACAGGGCGATGATGATCAGCGGATTCGACAGGGTCATGGTTTTCTCCCGCGACGTCCCAAGCCGCAGCCAGCGTCGTGCGGCGGTCTATCGGCTTGGGAAGACGCAACTGCGCCTCAAGTTATTTGCGATTCTCCCGCCAGAGGAGATAGGCGATGGTCCCCGGGACGAGGCAGCCAAAGACGCTGGCCCAGACGGGGATGGTCACACCGCCGGCGATGATGGGGATTTGCAGGATGAGGCGAAGGAGTTGCAGGACGGCGATGAAGGCGAGGAAGAGGATCGCGAGGAGCGTGGCGGTTTTCATAGTGTGCCTCCTGGGTCAGTGGGGAGGAATACCGGTTGAGCGGGACTTGCAGGCAATTTGTCTTTTTCTTTTCTTTTGATCTCGTATTGATTGTAACTCATCGGAGCGTTGTCCGGGTCGGGGGGATTCTTCAAGCGCTCGTGGGTTGTTGCCCCTTCATAGATGCTTCGGTAAAACTGGTCTTTGGTGCAGGCGGGCAGGGAGAAGGAGAGGGAGAAGGCGATGAGGAGCAGTATTTTTGTAAATTGCATGATATTTCTTTCAACGGCGTGGGGGCGCACCGGAAGAGCGAAGCGGAGCCCGTGTGCTGTCGCCTGGTTGATTCAAACTATTTTTTTTGATCATTATTACCTTTGCCGAGGATATTTTTTAGCGAAGGAAATAACATCCCGATACGTAATTTTGGAGGACTGCATTCATATTGCTTTGAAAAAATGAGATCGTTTGTTGTCAGAATTTCTTCTAACCCATCAGCGAAATGTGCATGAACAAGACTATAAGGAAAGCTCTTATTTTGCCCGTAGTATGCTCCGTACTGTCCATTTGCAGTGCATCCAATATGAAAGCTTGCACCACCATAAGAAAAATCTACCGAGTAGAGAATTATGTTCGATAAAGTGTATGCAAAATGCGCTTCTGAGACTACATCAGATGTTAATCTAACATTCAGTACTTGGTCCTTAGACTCCTCACGTCTCCATTTGTCCACAATCTGAGCTGGCAAGAACGGTGCAGCACCGAACGCGTTAAGAGTCATTCCTTGAACATTGTTGTTGGCTGCAACATACTGCGCTATTGCACCGCCAAGTGAATGTCCAACAACAAAGGATACCGGATACTTCTTGCTGACAGCTTCAAAAAATTGTTCTCCTTCGACTAGCTGTCTTGGTTTAACTCCAAAAACCATACTAAGGTCAGTTAAAATATCGTTAAACCTTCCCTCAGTACCGCGGAATGCAACCACTACCTCTCCAGTAAGATGCCTGAAAGCCTCACCATAAAATCCAGACCAGTCATCACGACCAGACATAAGACTTACCCATTTAAAATCGCCGCTCGGTGCAGGATGATTGTCTTCGTAAACACGAACAGCCAATGAACCAAGAGAACTGTCCTTTTCCAAATGTGTGTCAGGCGACCAAAAAACAACAATATTTTTGGGGACAACATGATCCCCTAAATTCTTAATAGAAATCTCCGGAGAGCACCATCTAAAAACAAATAAAGGCATATAAACAAATAATATTATTGTGATAATGGCAATTGAACTTTTTACATTACTTCTGATGCCTAGGACATGTGGATATTTAGGTGCCTTACCTTCGTAAGCACGATAGGCTACAAGCAATGAAATAAGCACTGTTGCAATGGATAAAATTGCAACAATTAAAAGTCCAAAAAAAAGAAAAGTAAAAAAATATGTAATTAGTCGTCCCTGAAAAATTCGAATCGCCGCCCTCAGGCAACGTTCGAACGTAGTTCCAGGTTTGCCCCAAG
>MGTO01000085.1 GCA_001799485.1 Desulfuromonadales bacterium GWC2_61_20
GATGGCCTTGATCCGGGCGATCTCGCTGGTCAGGACGTTCTCCGGCAGACGTTCCGTCGGGATGACCTGGCGCAGCTTGCCGCCAACTTCGCGGTCGGCCTCGAAGACGGTGACGGCATGGCCGGCAAGGGCGAGCTGCCAGGCGGTGGAGAGACCGCCGTGGGGGACTAGGGGGACGTTGTTTGCTATCTTTCTAATTGCTGTAATTGCATATTTGCAAGCAACGTCCCCTCAAGTCCAAGGGCGCTGCGGGTAAGCTGTTGGTCTAAAGCAACTTGAGCAACCGCTCGCTGCGCCACACCCGGACAATGCGCACCCACAGGTCGTCGCGTCGATAGACGATGCGAAAAGGGGGATGGATAATCTCGCGTAGATGCGCCACCCCGAACTCAGGGACCATGCGCCCGCTATCCGGAAAGTCGGCCAGCCGTTCCACCTGCGACATTACTTCGCCCAGCAGACGTTCACCAACTTCGGGTACGTGCTGCTCGGCATACCACTCGCGGATGCCTGAGAGATCCCTGACGGCGGAAGCGGCAAAAGTAATTTGGCAACGTTTGCGCGACATGACTTCAACCGAGCTTGAGCTGTTTTTTGACCTCGGCCAGGTTCATCTCCCGCCCCTCTTCCAGATCCATCAACCCCTGCACCACTCCCCGCAAGAAGGCCCGCTCTTCATTCTCCGTCTCGTAATCCTTGAGGGACTGGACCACGGCCACACCGCGCCCCCGGTTGGTCAACAGCACCGGACGATGGGTTTTGTCGACCTGGTTGACCACCCGGCCAGGATTGACCTTCATGTCGCTCAAAGGGACGATGTCCTCGGAAAATTTAGTCGATGTGCTCATAATGGGCCTCCACAATGGTGCTTTCTGTAGGGCTAACAATAGCACCTGTTAAGAGACCTGACAAGGTCGGAACGTGCTGCGGGCTCAGTCCTCGGTGTCGCCCAGCTCCGGCGCGGCCGCGGCAGGGACGGTGGTGGCGCTCTTGATGTTGGCGTAGTCGATGCCGCGCCGCTCCAACTGGTGCAGAATCACCTCGTAGGAGGTCAGGCAGCGGCTCTTGTAGTTCTTGTCGAGCCCCCCCATCCACTTCTGCAGCAGCTCGATCTGCTCGAACTTCGGCTGCGGCTGGCGATAGGCCTGAATCGTCCCGTCGGCGAGGATGCCGACTCGATGCTGACGCAGTTCTGTCCGTGCCGGCAGGCCTCGGCAACAACGCGGTGCGTCGGCATCGCATCCTCCTTTGTCCGAACAGTTGGGCACGGCCGGTAAAACCGCGTCGAATTGGAGTCTGATAACATAAATGGGTGAGGGATGCCAAGGGCGCTGCGGGAGGGGAAGAAGGGGAACTCATCCTAGGCCGCGTCCTTGATAGTCGCGTACGGCTGAATCAGCACTTCGGCCGGGATGCCGAGACCCTTGCGCAGATTGCGGATCATCTCCATGGTCAGTGGCCGCTTGCGGTTCAGCACTTCGGAGACGCGGGCGCGGCTGCCGATGTATGGCTCAAGGTCACGGCGCGAAAGGCCGCGGCTTTCCATATGGTAGAAGATGGCCTCGATAGGATCGGGGAGGGGGATTTGAAAATGCTTCTCTTCGTAGGCTTCGACCAGCGTGGTCAGGATCTCAAGCCGGTCCCCGTCCGGCGTATCGGGTGCAGCCTCGAACAACCGTTCGATCTCTGCAAGTGCTGACTGATAATCGGCCTCGTTTTTTATCGGTTTGATTTCCATATAATGTTCTCCGTTCAAATCGTTGCTGCGTCAATCTTGTCATAATCCCGATGCGTGCCGACGAAGCGGATGTAGAGCAGGCCGTGCAGCTGGCCGGATTGGAACTGAACACCCCGCTACAACTCCTCGAAATCCTCGTCTTCTTCGCCCCCCTCGCCGGCCCCATCCGCCTCGTCCTCCGCATAATCGTCATTGAGAAAGTTGGTGAGAAACTTCTGGTTGTCGGCGAGACGGCGGGCGACCTCTTCCTGGAGCAGGTCGAGGTCGGCGAAGCGTTTCGGTTCTTCCACCACCGGACTTTCGGGGCTGGCAACGGTTGGAACTGGTGGGGGTTGTGTGGTCTCCGGGTCAGACACGGGCGTTCTCCATGGCGAGGCGGTAAAGTTCGAGATAACGCCGGGCCGAACGATCCCAGCTGAAATCCTGGTTCATGCCGCGGCGCACCAGTTCGAGCCAGCTGCGCCGCTTTTCACGGGCAGCGAGGGCGCGGTCGAGGGCCTCGACGAGGGCTTCGGGGGTGGCGGGGCCGAAGTGAAAACCGTTGGCCAGACGCGGGGCATCACGGGGATCGATGACGGTGTCGGCGAGACCGCCGGTGCGGCGCACCACCGGCACCGCGCCGTAGCGCAGGGCGATGAGCTGGCCGAGGCCGCACGGCTCGTAGCGGCTCGGCATGAGAAAGAGGTCGCTGGCGGCGTAGATGCGCCGCGCCAGCCCTTCGTCAAAATGGAGGTTGACCGAGATGCGCCCTGGATGGCGGCGGCCGAGCTCGGCCAGACTTTCACTGAGGCCGCGTTCGCCGCTGCCGAGAAGGACGAGTTGCAGCGGCCGCGTCATCAGTTCGGCGGCGGCCTCGGCGACGAGATCGAGGCCCTTTTGCGGATCGATGCGGGTGACGAGAGCGACCAGGGCTTGCTCGGGGCGCACATCGAGGCCGAGCTCGCGTTGCAGGGCGCGCTTGTTTAACCCCTTGGGACGCAGGTCGGTGCTGCTGTAGGGGAAGGGGATGGAACCGGCCTGGGCCGGATTCCACTGGGCCGGATCGAGACCGTTGAGGACGCCATGCAGGTCGGCGGCGCGGCGCCGGAGGAGGCCGTCGAAACCGTGACCGAGTCCCGGCGTCTGGATTTCGCGGCAATAGGTCGGCGAGACGGTGGTGACGAGATCGGCAAAGACGATCCCCCCCTTGAGGAGGGAAACGTGACCGAAATATTCGAGCCCTTCGACCCCGTAGAGGGCGGGGCTGAGACCGAGGGTGGTGAGAATGTCCTGAGAAAAAAGCCCCTGGTAGCCGAGGTTGTGAATCGTCATGACGGTGGCGATGGCGGCAAAAAGAGGGTCGTCGCGCCGCTCGGTGCGCAGCAGCACCGGAATCAGGGCGCTCTGCCAGTCGTTGACGTGGATGACCGCGGGGACGAAGTCGAGCTGTTCGAGGGCTTGCAGGACCGCCCGGCAGAAGACGCCGAAACGTTCGGGGTTGTCGGGATAGTCGCCGGCCGTATCGCCATAGAGGCCGGGGCGGTCGAAGAGTTCGGGACAGTCGACAAAGTAGACGGTCAACCCCTGATGCTGCAACTGGCGCAACGTGACACTGTGATGGCGGATACCACTGGTGACGGTAACCGTCGGGCCGAGTTTAGCCGTGGCGCCATGGGCCGCCGCCACCCCCTGATACCAGGGGAGGATCAGGCGCACATCGTGGCCGAGGGCGCGCAGGGCTAAAGGGAGAGAGCCGGCGACGTCGGCGAGACCGCCGGTTTTGGCGAAGGGGGCGGCTTCGGAGGCGACCAGGAGGATCTTCATCGTTTTTTCGGCACCTTTTTCCGCGCCTGCGCCGGCATCGCTTCCGGCACAGGGGGCGGGACCATCAGCTGACGCAGATTGGCAAACCGGTAGCCGCTCGCGCGCGCCGCCTGCCGCCAGCCCTCGGCGTGCGCGGCGGTCGCGGCGAGAGCGGCAACCGCGCCCGGGGTGGCGGCGAGATTGACCGTAGCGATGGCGAGGAGCCAGTCGATGAGCAGGAAAAAACGCTCGCGATTGAACCAGAGAACCCCTTCGTGCCAGTTGCAGCCGAGGAGACGCTGCACCGCCGCCGCGTCGAGAAGTTGGGCGAAATCGGCGCCGGCCGCGCGGCCGCGGGCGCCAAAATCGGCATGGTGCAGCAACAGCCCAGTGATTTCAGCGAGGAGTTCGGGGTCGGCGCCGGCCTCCCGGGCGAACCACGCCGCCAACGGCTCGGCCAGGAGGAGGTCGTTGAAGCGGTTGGCGGCAGCTCCGGCGAGGCAGGGCCGCAGCAATAGCCAGGGGAGGAGCCGGGTCAGGCTTGCTCCCGCCGGCGGCGCGGCGTCAGCGCCGAGAAGGTCGTTGGCTGCCGCCAGCGCCAGTGTCTCCGCCTTGCGCCGCCCCGGGCGCAGCAACAGGTTCTGCAACTGCTCCAGGTCATCGAGCAGCGGCGCCACCGTCGGCGGTTCGACTCCGGCGGCAGCGCTCAGGAGGGCGTAGAGGTCGCCGATTTCGGCGATGAGGGGCGCACCGATGATCTTGGCCGCCGCCAGATGATTCAGGGCTCGGGGCAGGGCCTGATGCAGCGCGGCAAAGCGCAGCCGCTGCCATTCCCGGTCGAGATCCGCCACCGGCCGGCCGGCCAGGCGGCGACAGAGCTTGCCGAGACTGCCGTCGTCGTCCTGCAGCTCGACGAAATCGAGAAAGAGCTGGTACTCGTAAGGTCCGAGCCGCAGCTCCAGACCGTGGCGGGCCAGTTCGCGGCTCGGGCGCAGCCAGGTCAGGCCGCTGCGGTGTTCGCGAAAACGGATGTAGCGGTCGCGGTCGTCGCTCAGACCGAGGGCGGCGCCGAGGTTGGGGCGCTCCAGCTGGTCGCCGACCCGACGCAGGACACTGTCGCGAATCCAGCCGCGGGTCTCGGCGTAGCGGTTGTGCATGACCACCACGGCACGCTCGCTGCCGTGGCCGTTGCTGTAGGCATAGACATCCTCGTTGACCCCGTGCTCTCCACCGAAATCGTAGAGGACGAAGTTCTGCGAGCCGCTGAAGAGGCGGCGGCGGCGCAACAGGGGGAAGATCTGCGCCTCGTGATGGGCGATGAAGGCGGCGTCCGGGGCTTCGTCGCGGTAGGCACGGCGGTACTCCATACCGTATTTCTCTTCCAGCCCCTCGAGCTGGCCATGGCCGAACATCGGCAGCCCCGGCAGGGTGGCGAGCATGACGGCGACGCCGAAATACTTGTCGCCGCGGCCGAACTGGGCGACGGCCGTCTCCTCGTCGGGGTTGTTCATGAAGTTGACGAAGCGCTTGAGGATCTCCGGCTCGAACTCGAGGATGTTCTTCAGCACCCCGCGATACTTGGCGTTATCCTCCTGCTTGAGCATGTGCATGAAGGCGCTGTTGTAGACCCGGTGCATGCCGAGGGTGCGGACGAAATAACCCTCCATGAGCCAGAAGGCCTCGGCCAAAAGGAGGGTGTCGGGGACTTCCGCCGCCACCCGGTCGACGACCTCGCGCCAGAACTCGACGGGGAAGAGCTCGTCGAAACGCTCCCGGGTGAGGGCGTGCTCGGAGCGGCTCGGCACCCCGGCGCCGCCGCCGGGCTGGGGGAACCAGAGGCGCTGGTAGTGCTTCTTGGCCAAGGTCATGGCGGCGTCGAAGCGGATGACGGGAAAGCGCCGGGCGACGTGGATGATGGTGCGGATCATCGCCTCGCGCACCTCGGGGATGAGGAAGTTGAGCTGGGCGGTGTCGTTCCACGGCAGATGGGTGCCGTCGTTGCCGTGGTAGATGTAGCGGGTGCGCCCGCTGCCGTGGTCGACATGCTGGAAGACGACGGCGGCATCGCGATGGCTCCAGTAACCGTCCTCGATGCGCAACGAGACATGACCGGCGCTGGAGAGGTCGGGACCGGCATAGTTGTAAACGGGATAGGGGGGATGCTCGACCTGGACGAACCAGTCGGGGTGCTCCCGCGTCCAGCGCGAATCGATGCCGGTATGGTTGGGGACGACGTCGCAGGCAAGGCGGATACCCCGCGCCCGGCAGCGCTCGACCAGGCCATCGAGGGCGGCTTCGCCGCCGAGGTCGCCGGCGACGGTGTAGTCGAAGAGGGAATAAGCCGAGGCCACCGCCTCGGCGTTGCCCATGCGCCGCTTGATCTCGGCCGAGGCCGGCGAGCGCTCCCAGATGCCGATGAGCCAGAGGGAAGTGAAACCGGCGCGGGCGAGACGGTCGAGCTCGGCGTCGGGGATGTGATCGAGGCGGTAGAAGTTGGCGCCGTAGCGGCGGGAGAGCTGGTCGAGCCAGACGTAGATGGTCTTGGCCATGAGGACGACGTTGGGCATCCAGTCGCTGTCGGGGGAGAAGCGTTCCGGTTCGTCGTCGCCCAGTCCGGCGCCGCGACCGAGCTGGGGGAGGGGACCGGGACCGCCGCCGCGCTGCTGCTCCTCTTCCTGCAGCAGGTCGAAAGAGATGAGGAGCTCCTGCAGCAGCTCTTCCGGCAGCACCGCTCCCCAGACTTCGCGGATATAGCGCAGCTGCCCTTCGAGGGAATCGGGGGCGGCGCGCAGCGGGGCGCGCAGCAGCTCAGGCAGAGGGAGAGCAAAGAGCCCCGGCACCGGCACGCTGAGGAGGCGGCGGGCGAGGTCGTCGAGGAGGGCGGGATAGGGGGCGGCGCGGCGCAGTTCGTCATCAGCGAAGAGGACGGCGAAGGGACGAGCGGCGGCGTTGCCGTTCTGCACATCGAGGATGAAGAGCTCGGCCACCGCCGCCTGGCACAGGGCCTTGCCGTCCTTGCGGCTGAAGCGGGCGACGACGGCGGCAGGGTCGCTGGCACCAGGCGGGAAGAGTTCGGCAAAGGCCGACAGTGTCGGCGGCAGTTGCGGCACCCGTTGGCGCTTGTCCCCGAGGACGACGCCATCGGCGGCAAAACGGGCGGCGCGCAGGGTGAAATAGCGCTGCGCCATGAAGGCGAAGACCCGGTTCTGCTGGCGCAGCAGGTTGAGGCGGGCGGCACTGACCGGCGCGACCCCGCGGCGTTCCCGCAGCCGCTCGGCGATCAAGCGCAGCCGGAAAAGTTCCGGGCGCTGATCCTCGCCAAGGACCTCGTTGAGGCCCAGTTCGTCACGCGTGCGGACGGCAACGGGGAGGGAGAGCGGGAAGTAGGGGGTAACGGTCATCGGGTGGCTTCCATGGGCGGCGTTTTGCTACAAGGAATGTCAACTACCGGTAGGGAACTCGACCCAAACCCTTTGTCCAGGGTGATGTTCCTGAATCGTTTGAACTGCTTCTGCGATCTCGACAGAATCTTGAATATTAACTATGTAAGTAAAATTTGTGACTTCAGAACCCTGCTGGCGCATTTCATCTAGTTCGTCTGCCGAAAAAACATCTTTGTTTGCCCAAAGAGGATTCGGCACCATCTTGCCAAATCTATTCAGCAACTCTTCATAACCCGTTCGGGTCAGTACAAAAAACACCATAAATCTTCAGTCCTCCACCAGCTCTTCCTACCCCTCCACCAACTTCTCGGCTCGGGCCGGAGAATCAGCTGGCCAAGCGCAGCTTCTCGATGGTCTTTTGCGGCCGGTTGAGGGCCAGATCGTAGGTCGCCTGAAGGTTGAGCCAGAACTCCGGGGTGGTGTCAAGAGCCTGCGCCAAGAGCCAGGCGGTTTCCGAGGTAATGCCGCGCTTGCCGCGCACGATTTCGTTGATCCGCTGCACCGGCACCTGGATGTGCACGGCGAAGGCCACCTGGCTGATGCCAAGCTCGTCGAGGAATTCTTCCTTGAGGATCTTGCCGGGATGGGCGGGAATACGTTGGGCGGGAATCATCTTTCTGCTCCTTGCTGGCTCGCTAGTGATAGTCGGTGAGGCGTACCTCGCTGGCACTGCCGTTCTGCCAGCGAAAAATAATACGCCACTGATCGTTGACCCGGATGCTGAACAGCCCGATAAGATCGCCCTGCAAAGCTTCAAGACGGTTGCCCGGCGGGGCGCGCAAATCCAGCAGATCGTGGGCACCATTGAGCAAATCCAACTTATTGAGAGCCTTTTTCGCCACATCGGGCGGCAACTGCCGCACCCCCTTGCTGGTGCTGCCGTGATAGAGGGCTTCCGTGACCTTGTCGCCGAACGATACGATCATTCACCCTCCCCCTGCTAGAATACTAACGCTATCACGGATGCCGTGCAAGCATGCATCTTCTTGCCACTCCACTCCGCGCACGCCCCATCGCTTTCGTCCCGCAGGCTCCCCTCAACCCTCCGCCAA
>MGTO01000086.1:0-198 GCA_001799485.1 Desulfuromonadales bacterium GWC2_61_20
CCCGCGACAAGTTCGGGGGGCCGCCCAAACTCGGCGACCTCTACGGCCGCTACGACCAGGGGACGATCGAACCGTCGGCCGTAGTCATCCGCGAGAACGAAATTGTGCAGGACGTCGATATCACGGTCACGAAGGTCTGGTGATGAGAAGCCTCTGTGCCGTCCTACTTCTTTTCGCGCTCTCCCTCAGCGCCTGCAG
>MGTO01000086.1:216-4877 GCA_001799485.1 Desulfuromonadales bacterium GWC2_61_20
GGGCAGCCGAGAACGGCGTCAACGACCGGGTCTATCCGCTGCTGGTCGAGCTCGGTCCGGCCATGGCCCCCTACCTCCTCGAGCAGGTCGACAACAGCGACCGCATCCGCCGCGAGCATGTCATCGCCGCCCTCGGTTCCCTCAAGGTGGCGGACGCAGTGACTCCCATCGGGGCGATCCTGGCCGAGACCAGGCTGGAGCGGCGCTACATCGCCGCCTGGGCCCTCGGCGAGATCGCCGAGCCGGCGGGGCTCCCCTTCCTCCTGGTGGCCCTCGACGATGCCGACGCCGAGGTGCGCAAGTACGCCACCCGCTCCCTGATCAAGCTCAACCGCGCCGCGGTCCCGGCCCTCCTCGCCTATCTCCCCGGCGCCCCCGAGCGCGGGGCCGCCGGAGCGATCCGCGCCCTCGGCGATATCGGCGATGCCGCTGCGCTCTCCGCCCTGATCGCCCAGGCGAAGGGGGCCAATCGTCTCGATGCCTTTCTCGCCCTCGGCAAACTCAAGGAGCCGCGGGCGCAGGCGGTCCTCGTCGCCGGCCTCTCTGATGGCGACTGGCGGGTGCGCATGAACGCGGCCATGGCCCTGGGTCCCGTCGGCGGCCCCGAGGCGGTGGCGCCGCTGCGGCGGACCCTGGACGACCCCGAACATGTCGTGCGCGAGTGGTCGGCCCGCTCCCTCGAAGTCATCACCGGGGCGCACATCCAGTACCGCAACGAGAAGGGGGAGATGGTCTCCCCGTACAGCATCTATCACTAACAAGCAGCTGGTTTCCCATGAAAAACATCTTCGACATCCCCTGGATCGGTCCCCTGGCCCGCACGGTCTGGCCGTGGCGCCTGATCCGCCTCACCCTGCTGGTGATACTGCTGGTCATGGCGGCTTACGGTTGGCACCATCACGCCATCCCCGGGGTCGCCGTCCCCGATCCGCTGATGTACACCAATATCGCCAACTACTTTCTCTGGGTCCTGTGGATCATGGGGGTAGTCTTTCTCGCCCTCCTCATGGGACGGATCTGGTGCAGCGTCTGCCCCTTGGGCTGGCTCAACGGCGTGGTCGCCCGCTTCGGCCGGCAGCGGGAGATACCGCGGCCGCTGCGCAATTTCATCCCGGTGACCCTGACCCTGGTCGCCCTGCAGCTGGCGGTCTACCTGTTGGCGATCCATCGCTTTCCCGACTATACCGCCGTCCTCATTGCCCTCATGCTTCTCGGAACTATCACTTGCGGCCTGCTCTTCCGCCAGCGCGCCTTCTGCTCCCTCCTCTGCCCGGCCGGCGCCGTATTCGGTCTCTACGCCCGGGTGGCCCCATGGCAGCTGCGGGTCAAGGATGCCGATATCTGTGCCGCCTGTTCCGACAAACCGTGCGTTTCCGGCGACAGTCACTGGAAGCAGCTCAGTCTCGGCCCGGCCCTCCTCTCCCTCCATTGCCGTCGCCCCGACTGCCCGGTCGATCTCGTCCCGGCCGAAATCAGCGACAGTGCCACCTGTTCCCTCTGTCTCCACTGCGCCCACAACTGCGACAAAGAGAATATCCTCCTCGGCCGCCGCCCCTGGCTGGCCGACCTGCGCGGCGCGGCCCTGTCGCCGTCGGAGACCTTCTTCTTCGTCGTCCTCCTCGGCATGGTCACCACCAATTTCGCCAAGGTCTTCGTCGAACTGCGCGAGGCGATCTTCTGGCTGCCGCAGCAGGCCGCCCTCCTCCTCGGCTGGGCCGCTCCCGGTTTCTACCTCTTGGCCGGCCTCTGGGTGACTCTGGCCTTCCCCCTGCTGCTCCTCCTTCCCGCCTATCTCGTTCTGCGCCTCGGCGAGCTGCGTACCACGGTGACGGCGGGGAGCGACCTGCCTCTGGCGCCGCCGGCCCCGCCGGCGCCACCCCCCGGTTTCTGGCGGCAGCTGGGCGAACTGAGTCTTCCCCTGATTCCTCTCCTTCTCGCCGCCCATGTCGTCCTGGCGGTGGTCAAACTCAATGCCAAGATCGGCTATCTCCCCTATGTTCTGCAGGACCCGACCGGGGTCAAGAGCTATCTGGCGATGAATGTCATGACGACGGTGACGCCGCCGGGGGTGTTGATCCCCCTCGATCTCCTCAAATGGCTGGTCCTTGCTCTTCTCGTGGGAGGTTTTTTTCTCGCCCTGCTGGCGGCACGTCGGGTGACGCCGGCGTTCACGCGGCAGAGTCGCACCTTTGTCGCCGCGGCGACGACGGCGGCCCTGACCATGACCCTCCTCTACGGAGCAACGGTGATTCGATGGCTCTTCATCCGCTGATGCGCCGCTTGACCAGGGTTCTCGCCCTCCTGCTCGTGACCGCTCTGCTCGCGGCCGCGCCGGCGTCGGCGTGCTTTGGCCCCAAGCTCTACATCGGCACCGACGTCGGGCCTGAGCAGGACTTCCTCTATGCCCTGGTCGCCCTCTATGTCAAGGAGAAGACCGGGGTCGAAACAGTCCGTGTCCCTCTCGCCGCCAGCGACCCCGTCGCCGAGATTGCGGCGGCGCGGGTCGATCTCGCTTTTGCCGCGGTGACGGAAGAACGGGGAACCGCGATTCTGTCCCCGGTTGGTTTTTCCCGCTTGCTGGCCGGACCGCGGGTGCGGGACGATCTCCAGTTCACCACCGTGCTGCCGGCCCTGCGCAAACTGGCGGGACTCGTGACCCCGGCCGATCTGGCACAGCAGGTCGCCAGCGTCAGTCAGGGGGCGGCGCCGGCGGCGACGGCCCGCCACTTTCTCTCGACGCGGGGATGGCTGTGACGCGGATATTCGCCCTCTGTGGGCTCCTTCTGGCTTTGGCCGGATGTCTCCCGCCTCCGGTGGCGGAGACCCCGCCCGCAGTGCGGGAAATTGCCGGCGTTCTCCTCGGGGAAACAGTCCTCGCCGGAGAAATCCTGCTGGCCGGGGATGTTCTGGTGCCGCGCGGTTCGACCCTGATCATCCGCCCTGGCACCGTGGTCCATATCCGGACGTCGGAGAGCACCAAGATCGACCCGGAATATCTCTCTCCCGCCACGGAAATCCTCATCCGCGGGACGCTGCGCTGCGAGGGGAGCGAAGACGCGCCGATCCGTTTCGAGGCCGGGCCACCGCCCGCTGGCGAAACGATCGCTTGGGCCGGGATCATCTTCGCCGGCGGCAGCGGCAGCGTCGCCTGGAGCTCCATCGCGGCGGCGGAGAGCGGCATCCTCTGCATCGCCGCCGCCCCGGAGCTCCACCACAACACCATCGAGGGCTGCCGCTACGGCATCGTCGCCCAGAAGGGGAGCGCGCCGCAGATTCTCGACAATGTCCTCAGCGGTGGGGAAGGGGGGATCTTCTGCTGGCTCGACTCGCAGCCCCCGCTGCTGCGCAACCGCATTAGCGACAACGCCGAAGAGGGGATTTTCGTCGATGCCAGCAGCCGGCCCCGGCTCGGTCGCAACATGGTCAGCGGCAATGCCATCGGCCTCGCCCTCTTTTCCCGTGAACTCCCCTTCGACGCCACGGAGATCGTCGACAACGGTGAAAATGTCCGTTTCCTCGGCGGCGGAGGGGGACAATGAAGCGCTGGCTGGTTCTCCCCTTTCTGCTCCTCTCGACCAACGCGGTCATTGCCGCACCATTGCACTATACCGGCGAAGTGACCCTGTGGCAGGATACGGTCTGGTCGGAGGAGGTGCTGGTTGACGGAATCCTGACGGTCGCCCCCGACGTCACGCTGGAAATCCGACCCGGCACGGTGGTGCGCTTCACCCCCTTCGACAGCAACGGCGACGGCATCGGCGAACACGAACTCTTTGTCCAGGGGCTCCTCCTCGCCCTCGGCAGCGCTGCGCAACCGATCCTCTTTACCTCGACGAAAGCCGAGGCCGGGCCGGGGAGCTGGGGGGCGCTGAACCTCATGGCCGACGCTGCCGAAAGTCGCCTGGAGCACTGCACGGTGGAGTACGCCTATCGCGGTTTTCACGCCCACTTCTCCCGTGCGCTCCTGCGCGATGCGATTTTTCGCCATAATACCCGTGGGTTGCAGTTTCAGGAGTCGCAGGTGACGCTGGAGCGCTGTCAGGTCGTCGACAATCTCAACGGTCTGCAATTCCGCGATTCCGAGGTCCATATCAAGGATTCCACCGTCGCTCGCAACTACTGGGGATTGCGCGGGGTGGTCAGCCATGGCAGCATCAGCGGCTGTCGCTTCGAGGAGAACCTCGTCAACGGAGTCAACCTGCGCGATGCCCAATTCACTATCAGCGGTTGTCGCATCAGCGGCAATCGCAAGGGGCTCTACCTGCAGGCTTCGGTCGGCGAGATCCGCGGCAACACCATTGTTGGCAACAGCGAACATGGCATCCTTCTTGAAAAATCGGAGGTTACCCTGTGCGACAACCATGTCGCCGGCAACGGCCGGGCCGGGCTCAAGAACATCGATGCGCGCGGCGAGCTGCGTAACAATACCTTTCTCGACAACGGCGAATACGCCGTGGTCAACGACGGGGCCAATCCTCTCGACGCCCGCGGCAACTGGTGGGGCACCGTCGATGCGGCCCGGATCGCCCGTCTGGTGCGGGATGGCAGTGACCGTGCCGGTCTCGGCCTGGTCGATACCGGCACGTTTCTGCGCGTAGCACCGCCGGTGCCCTGAATATCTGGCAAAAGATAACCGGGAACGGACGCGATCCGCTTCTCCT
>MGTO01000087.1 GCA_001799485.1 Desulfuromonadales bacterium GWC2_61_20
ATCAGCGAGCGGGTACGCCTGCGCGAGGAGGCGGCGCGCGCCAGCCACCTCGCCGCCCTGGGGGAACTGGCGGCGGGGGTGGCGCACGAGATCAACAACCCGACCGGCCTGATCCTCCTCGACCTGCCGATCATCCGCGATGTCTTTCGCGATTGCCTGCCGCTCCTCGAAGCGCATCAGCGCAGCCAAGGCGAATTCACCCTCGGCGGACTCGAATATTCCCGGTTGCGCGACGAGCTGCCGCTGCTCCTCGCCGAAGTTCTGGACGGCGCCCAACGGATCAAGCAGATCGTCGAGGAGTTGAAGGATTTTTCGCGGCCTTTCGATGCCCGGCAGTTCGGTCCGGTCGATCTTGGTGAGGTGGTGCGCAAAGCCGTCCATCTGGTCGGCAACCAGCTGAAGCAGGCCACCGACCGTTTCGAACTGCACTGCGACACGCCGTTGCCGCCCTGCCACGGCAACGCCCAGCGCCTCGAACAGGTGGTGATCAATCTCATCCTCAACGCCTGCCAGGCCCTGCCCGAACGCAACCGGGCGCTCCAGGTTGCGGTGCGGCATCAGCGCGAGGGGGGGTTCAATATCATCGAGGTGCGCGACGAAGGAGTCGGCATTCGGCCCGAGCATCTCGCCCAAGTCACCGACCCGTTCTTCACCACCCGGCGCCAGGTCGGCGGCACCGGCCTGGGCCTGTCGGTTTCGACCCGGATTATCGAAGAACATGGCGGGACTTTACACTTCGCCTCATCACCGGAGGGCGGCACCGTCGTGACGGTGGCGCTGCCGGTCCTCGCCAGGGAGGTCATGCATGGTTAAGGAACTCTACCCAACGGCGCCGGTGCTGCTGGTCGACGACGAAGCTCCCTGGTTGCGCGGACTGAGTCTGACCCTGACCCGCGCCCTCGGGATCAATCACCTGCTCCTCTGCCAGGAGAGTCGGGAGGTGCCCGAACTGCTGGCCCGGACCGCGGTGAGTCTGGTGCTCCTCGATGTCACCATGCCCGGCCTTGGCGGCGAGGAGTTGCTGGCGCACATTGCCGAGCACTATCCGGGGTTGCCGGTGATCATGCTGACCGGGCGCAACGAAGTGGCGATCGCCGTGCGTTGCACCCGTCTCGGCGCCTTCGACTATTTCATCAAGACGGTCGAGGAAGAGCGCCTGCTCGCCGGTGTGCGTCGTGCCCTGGACGTCGCGGCGCTGCGTCAGGAAAATCTGCGCCTGCATGACAGCCTGCTGCAGGGCGGTTTGCGCCAGCCCCAGAACTTCACCGAGCTGGTCAGCGCCAGTCCGCGGATGCACGCTATCTTTCGCTACATCGAGGCGGTGGCGGTCAGCCCCGAGCCGGTGCTGATCACCGGTGAAAGCGGCACCGGCAAGGAACTGGTGGCGCGGGCCCTGCACCGGGCCTGCCGACCGCAGGGGCCCTTTATCGCCGTCAATGTTGCCGGGCTCGATGACCAGGTTTTTGCCGACACCCTTTTCGGCCATAAACGCGGGGCCTTTACCGGCGCCCAGGAACAGCGCGCCGGCATGATCGAGCAGGCGGCCAACGGGGTGTTGTTTCTCGACGAGATCGGCGATCTCAGCCTTGCAGCGCAAGTCAAGCTGCTGCGGCTGCTGCAGGAGGGCGAATATTACCCCTTGGGCAGCGACCGGCCGCAGCGGTTGCGGGCACGTGTGGTCTTCGCCACCAACCGCGATCTCGAGCAGCTGCAGCAGAGCGGCGCCTTTCGCCGCGACCTCTACTACCGGTTGCGTGCCCACCACATTGCGTTGCCGCCGCTGCGCGAGCGCCCCGAAGACGTGACGCCGCTCCTTGAGCACTTTCTCGGCGAAGCCGCGGAGGCTATGGGCAAGCGCAAGCCGACCCCGCCGCCGGAACTGGCGGTGTTGCTGCAAGCGTACGGTTTCCCCGGCAATGTCCGGGAATTGCGCGGACTCGTCTACGACGCGGTCAGCCGCCATGTTGCCGGCAAGCTCTCCCTGGTTAGTTTCGCCGCCGCGATCGGCAGCAGCGCGACGCTGCCGGCACGAGGCGGCGAAGATGCACCGGACGCGGCCTCCGCCGGCAATTGCTTCGCCGCCTGCAGCCGTCTCCCCAGCTTGCGCGAAGCCGGCGATCTGCTGGTCGCGGATGCGCTGCGCCGCAGCCACGGCAACCAGACCATGGCCGCGCGCATGTTGGGGATTACCCGCCCGGCATTGAGCAAACGCCTGAAAAAAATCAGCTGACAACTACCGCTTGAGTGGTGAGGCGGACGAACGGGGCAACTGTGGTTACGGGAGTAACTCTGGTTGCCCCGTTTTTTTGTCATTTGTTTCGGCCGGTTGGCACAACACGCGTCCAGCTCCGGCAACCCCGGTTACACCGTTCCTGCTCGAAGAAAGCGTGAAAACACGCACGAAATCGCAAAGTTGACTTGAAATTCCAGAGTGGTATGGCAGTTGCTCAAAGACCGGTACGGCATGCAAATTCCGTTTTACGGCGAGGAAAATTATGCAACAGACCATTTTACTGGTGGAGAACGACAGCGCCCGTGGCAAACGCCTTGAGTTTCTGCTGCGGCTGGCGGATTACCAGGTCCGGCACTTTGTCAGCGTCGAGGAAGCCATCAATTGGCGGCTGACCTGCTCCGCCAGATACGAGACCGGGATCTGCCTGCTCCTCGGTACGCCGGGGCCGGTAGTGGAACTGGCAACGCTGCTGCAGCAGTTGCATAGCCGTGGTCTGGACCTGCCGGTGCTGCTGGTCAACCGCGACCTGCCGTCGTTTACCGTCCGCCGCGACGGGCGCCGGCAGCTGGCCTGTCTCGGTGTCCATGTCTGCGTGCCGACCGAGATTTCAGCGACGTTGGCAGCAATCTTCCGTCAAGACCGCAGCCTTTTGTCCTGGAGTAAAGAGCGGACGCTCCCTCCGACGGAGGCAAGCGTATGAGCAAATGCATTATGACGGTGGACGATTCGCCAACGATTCGTGCGGTCCTGGGGATGACCCTGCGTGATGCCGGCTTCCGGGTGGTGGAGGCGTGCAACGGTCGCGATGCCCTGCGCAAACTGGCGCAGATGCCGGTTGACCTGCTGGTGACCGACTTGAACATGCCGGAACTCGGCGGCATCGATCTGGTCCGCGAAGTGCGGGGCATGCCAGGGCAGCGTTTTCTGCCGATCATCATGCTCACCAGCGAGTCCGATAGCGGGGCGAGGCAGCTCGGCAAGGCGGCCGGCGCCTCGGGGTGGATCGTCAAGCCGTTCAAACCGGCCCAGCTCTTGTCGGTGGTCACGATGGTGCTGCGGTGAATCCTCGATTTTGGCGAGACGGTGACCGCTAGCGGGTTCGAGCCATGCGCCCACACGTTTTTCCCAAAGGAGTATTTGATGAAAAGCTTCGACTTGAAACTGACCCACAAACTGACGATCCTGGTCTTTCTCTGCATCGCTACCTTGACCGGGGTCACCGCCTCCTTCCTCCTTATCAACAAGCGCAATCTCCTTGACGATCGCATGGTCAAGACCCAGGATCTGGTGGCGTCGGCCACCAGCATCGCCGCGCATTACCACGATCTGGCAAGCAAGGGCGAGCTCAGCGATGAAGCGGCGCGGGGCGCTGCCCTGCAGGCGCTGGAGAGCATGCGCTACGGCGACAACGGCTATTTCTGGGTCAACGACCTCGAGCCGCGCATGGTCATGCATCCCTTTTCCAAGGACCTCAACGGCCAGAGCCTCGCCGACTACCGCGACCCGGATGGCAAAGCCCTCTTCGTCGACATGGCGAGCGTGGTGAAAAAGTCCGGCGAAGGGCGTGTCGACTATGTCTGGAACAAGGGGGCGAGCAAGGTCGCCGCGCCGAAGATCTCTTACGTCAAGGGCTTTGCCCCCTGGGGCTGGGTCATCGGTTCGGGGATCTACGTCGATGATGTCGATGCCGACTTCATGCTGCAGGCGAAGAAATTTTCGTTGGTGATCGGGCTGATTCTGGTGATGCTGGCGGTCCTGGCCTATGTCATTGCCCGCAGCATCACCCGTCCCCTGGGGCGGGCGGTGGAGGTCGCCGACCGCCTCGCCCGCGGCGACATGACGATGGAGATCGCGGTGACCGGCAACGACGAAACCGGCCAGTTGCTGGCGGCGATGCAGGCGATGGTATTGTCGCTGCGCGAGGTCGCAGCGCTGGCCAAGGAGTGTGCTGCCGGCAACCTTGCCATCGATATTCGCGAGCGTTCCGACCAGGACGAGCTGATGCAGGCGCTCAAGGCGATGGTCGGGCGCCTGCGGGAAGTGGTCGGCGGCGTCAAGGCGGCCGCGGACAACGTCAACTCCGGCAGCCTGGCGCTGAGCGCCGGCTCCCAGCAGATGTCGCAGGGGGCGACGGAGCAGGCGGCCTCGGCCGAAGAGGTCTCGGCCTCCATCGAACAGATGACCGCCAATATCCGCCAGAATACCGATAACTCCATGCAGACCGAAAAAATCGCGATCAAGGCGGCGGCCGATGCCCGACGCGGAGGCAAGGCGGTGGAGGAAACGGAGGGGGCGATGCGCGAGATCGCCACCAGGATCGTCATCATCGAGGAGATCGCGCGCCAGACCAACCTGCTGGCGCTGAACGCGGCGATCGAGGCGGCACGGGCCGGCGAGCACGGTCGCGGCTTCGCCGTCGTCGCCGCCGAAGTGCGTAAACTCGCCGAGCGCAGCCAGAAGGCGGCCGGCGAGATCAATACCCTCTCCCTGTCGAGCGTTGGGGTGGCCCAGAACGCCGGTGCCCTGCTCAAGGAGATGGTCCCCAACATCCAGCGGACTGCCGAACTGGTCCAGGAGATCGCCGCGGCCAGTCGCGAACAGGACGCCGGCGCCGAGCAGATCGCCAAGGCGATTCAGCAGCTCGATCAGGTGATCCAGGAAAATGCTTCGTCTTCCGAGGAGATGGCCTCGACCGCAGAGGAACTTTCGAGCCAGGCCGAGCAACTCATCGACATGATGCGCTTTTTCCGTCTCGGCGGGGAGGAAGAGCTGGCGCGCCAGCGCAAAGCCGCTCGCGAAATCGGACACAAGGGTCGCCGCAGCGCCGTGTTGAGCGGCACGGCCCTGCCGCCTGCCGAGCGGAGCAGCGCTCAGGGGCGTCAGTGGAGCAGTCGTAGCGGGAATGCGCTCAGCGGGGGCAAGGACGAGCTCGACATGCAGTTCGAGCGTTATTAAGGGGGCATGGCGATGTCGCTGCAGCACGATGTCTTATCCGCGGCCGCGTATCTGACCTTCACCTTGCGCACGGAGACCTTTGCCGTGCCGGTAACCCAGGTCCGGGAGATTCTTGATCATGCCCCCCTGACCCGGCTGCCGCAGATGCCGGCTTTTGTCGCCGGCGTGCTCAATCTGCGCGGGCGGGTCGTTCCGGTTGTCGACCTGCGCCTCCGCTTTGGCATGACCTGCCAGGCAGAGACGCGCGATAGCTGCATCGTCGTGATGGAAATCGACCTTGACGGGGCTCTGATGGAATTCGGCGCCCTGGTCGATGGCGTGCAGGAAGTTCTGGCCCTTTCCGCCAGTCAGATCGAACCTCCACCGCGTCTCGGTCTCGGCCTGAAGTGCGACCTGCTGGCCGGGATTGGCAAGGAGGGGGAAAGGTTCATCATCCTGTTGCGCCCCGAACGGCTTATCGCCGAGGGAGAAGTAACGCAACTCGCGGATCTGCTGGCGCCGGTTCGAGCCGGCGCCGGCCTGGAGGCTTAAGGTGCACACAGGCGGTCGTGGCCTTGCTGCCGGAACGAAGCACGGATCGCGGCCGGGCAACTGGGAGCGGAAGCCCCATGAGCAGAGTTGGCCGCTGGCCCTCCTCGATGTTGCCGGCGACGAATTCCTGGGCCGCCTGGCGCGCCATCTCGGGTCTGTTGCCGGGGCCGATGCCGTCTGGATTTGCGCTTGTGTCGAACGTTCCGGTAGCCGGCGGCTACAGAGCGTGGCCGGTTGGGATGCCGGCGGTGAAGCGGGGGAGCTCTACTTCGACCCGTCCGGTACGCCATGCCAGCAGACGCTGACTCAGGGATTCGGAGAAGTCAGCGGCGTTTGCGACCGTTACCCGGCTTCACCCATGGCTCGTCGCGGTTTCGACGGTTTTCTCGGCGTGGCCCTTGCCGCACCCGCCAGTGTCCCCCACGGGATGATTATTCTGTTGACCCGGGCATCGCATACCTTCTTGCCCGACAGCGCGGAGAACGTGCGGGTCTTCGCCCGGCGTACTGGCGACGAGCTCCGCAACCGAACGGCGCGGGTTGCCGCAGAAGTCGAACTTGGCTTTTTGAAGAGGCTGCTGGACGCTATTCCCAACCCGGTCTTCTTCAAGGATGCCGGCTTTCGTTATCGTGAATGCAATACGGCTTTTGAACGGATGTTGGGGCGAACCCGCAACGAAATCATCGGCAAGACGGTCTTCGACATGATCCCGCAGGAGTATGCGGAGCTCAATCACCTCGCGGATCTGGCGGCGCTGGAGCAGGGGCAACTGGTTTACGAAAATGGCATGCGTTTCGCCGATGGCAGTCGGCGCGAGGTTATTTACAACAAGGCGACCCTCTATGTCGCCGATGGCGGCGGCGCCGCCGGAGTGGTCGGGACGATCCAGGATATTTCCGCCCAGCGGCAGGCCGAGCGCGAGGTCCACCGTCTGGCGAATTTCGATGCGACTACCGGCTTGCCCAATCGCAACGCCCTGTTGAGCTGTCTCGCATCGCTCTGCGAAAGTGGTGGGGCAACCGGACGTTGGGTCATGACCCTCGACATCGACAAATTTCACGCGCTGCATGCCGGCTTTGGCCACGACTGCTGTAACAGCCTGTTGCAACTCCTCGGCCAGCGGCTCATTGCCCAGGTCGCTGAACGGGGCCTGGTTGCCCGTATCGGTGGCGACAAGTTCGGTCTCTTCAGGTTCGCGCCCCTCGACGAAACCGGCGCCGGCGCCTGGGCCGAGCAAGTGCGGGAACTCATGCAGGAGCCGTTCGTTCTGGCCGGGCAGCAACTTCATGCGACCGTCTGTGTCGGCTTGGCCCAAGCCCAGGCCGGGGACGACGCTGCGGGTTTGTTGCGCTGCGCCGAGACCGCCCTGCATCAGGCCAAGGGACTCGGGCGGGGCAGCTGTCAGCTCTTCGTCCGCGACCTCGACCGCTCCGCCCTGACCCGCCTTGCCCTGGAAGCCGACTTGCGTCAGGCGCTGGGCCGGCGGGAATTCTCTCTCGTTTTTCAGCCTCAGGTTGATCTCTTTTCCCGTGAGGTCGTCGGGCTGGAGGCCCTGTTGCGCTGGCAGCACCCAGCGCGCGGAACGATTCCCCCCGATCAGTTCATCCCCCTGGCGGAAGAGACCGGGCTGATTCTCGAGATCGGGCGGTGGGTGATGGAGGAAGCCTGTGTGCTGGCGCATCGCTGGCAAATGTGCGGCTTGCCGCCGCTCAGGGTGGCAGTCAATGTCTCCAGCCGCCAGCTCAAGCGGGCCGGTTTCTGCGACATGATCAGCGACATCCTCAGACGCTCAGGCCTTGAGGCGAACTGGCTGGAGCTCGAACTGACCGAATCGACGGTTATGGAGCATACCGAAACAAACATCCGCATCCTCGATGGGCTCAAGGCGCTCGGGGTCCATCTCGCCATCGACGATTTCGGCACCGGCTATTCCTCCCTCGCCTATCTGCAGCGTTTCCCCATCGACAAGCTCAAGATCGACCGGACGTTCATCGCCGACCTGCCGAGCGCCAACGGCGACAAGGCGATCGCCGAGGCGATTATCGCTTTGGCGCACGGGCTGGGACTGCAGGTTGTGGCCGAAGGGGTCGAGACGGCGGCGCAGGCGGAGTTTCTCCTGCAACGGGGTTGCAATCTGATCCAGGGTTTTTACTCGGGACGGCCACTGACTCCGGACGGAGTGGTGGCGCTGCTGTCACGGCCCGGCTGAATGATGATTGGTGGATCTGCCGCAGAGAAAAAGGGCGGGGCCTGATGGCCCCGCCCTTTTTCTATCGCTCCTCGGAAGAAGACTCCGAGGGTTCAACCGTTTTCCCCTTCCGCACGGGAAGGGAGCAGCTGTCGGCCATTCAGGTGGCGATGCCGAGGCGGGGGAGAATCCAGCGATTCAAAACGTACCAGGCAACAATGACACCGGCGAAAAGCAGCAGTTCCTGCATAATGACCTCCTTGTATATTGATTCATGTATATTATATTGGCCTCTCTGGTCAATCTTTTTTTGACTATGTGTGGGACGCAAGAGCCCGGAGGTGATTCGCCAGACGCAAATATTGGTGTAGACTCATGAAGTTATCGGCCCCCCAGCGGTTTTATTCTTGACCCCGCTAGTGAAAATCGAATATATGTCTTTGTGAATATATTGGAGACGATTGCATGCGTGACTTGTTCTTGCTGGTGCTCCTTCTCATCCCCTTGACCGCCGCCGCCACTTCGGTCGAACTGGTCGAAGCCGTGCGCGGAGCGGTCACGGCCCGCCCGCAGGTGCTGGCGGCGCAGGCCCAGGCCGACGCGGCGGCAGCCGGGGTGACCGAGGCCCGCAGTCGTTATCTGCCGCGCTTGACGGCGACGGAAACTTACACCTGGACCGACGAGCCGGCCGGGAGTCTCTTTATCGCCCTGAATCAGGAGCGCAACGTCATGGTTGATCCGACCTATGATCTGATCGATCCGGCGGCGCAGACCGACTTCGCCACGCGACTGACCCTGGAACAGAAACTCTTCGATGCCGCGGCCGGTTATGCCATCGCCCGGGCCCGCGCCGGGCAGGCGGCGGCTCAGGCGGGAGCCCGCTGGAGTCGGGAGGAAGCGGCCTTCGCCGCTTTCCAGGCCTACCTTGAGGTGCAGCGGACGGCAGCCGCCCTGATCTGGGTGGAAAAATCGCAAGAGGAAGCCGCGGAGATTCTCCGGGTCGCCGTAGAGCGGCGGCAGGCCGGACTCGGATTGAAGTCCGACGAGCTGCGTAGTCGGGTGCAGTTGGCCGAAACCGAGCGGCAACTGCTGACGGTGCGCAATGATCAGACCCTGAGCCGTCGCCGTCTGGCTTTGGCCATGGGGAATGCCGGCGGGGAAGTTGATATCGCCCGGCCCCTGTCCGTCGATTTTTGGGCCGGTGCGGCAGGAGGCGCGGCGGCGGGTGAACGGGCCGATCTGCATGCCCTGTCCCGGCGCAGTGACGCCGCCGCTCTGGCCTTGCAGGAGAGCCGGGCCGGCTATCTGCCGACCCTCGGCGTTGCCGCCAGCTATGGTCTGCATGGCGAGGAATCACCTTTTGCGGTCGATGGCGCTGCCTGGGCCGTCGGCGCCGAGCTGCGCTGGGAGCTCTTTGACGGATTGCGCCGCAGCGGCGCGGCGGCCCGGGCGGCGGCCGAGGAGCAGGGCGCCCGCGCCGAGCATGAAGAAGCGCGGCGGCGGCAACAACACCTCCGCGCGGAGGCACAACTGCGGGCGGAAGAGGCGACGCTGCAGCACGTCTCGGCCCTGGCGGCGGTGGCGGCGGCGGAAGAAGGGCAGCGCCTGCTGCTGCAGCGCTATGAGGCCGGCCTGGTCGAGCTCGCCGAGCTTCTCGGGGCGCAGAGTGCCCTCGATCGCGCCCGCTTTGCCGTCGTCTCGGCCGAGAGCCGTTTGCTGCTGGCCCGGGGTAATATCCGTTTGCAGAACGGGACATTCTTGACAACGATCCTGCCGGGTGAGGAGGTTGCACCGTGATCCATTTTGTCCGTACTCCCCTGTTGCTCGCCCTGATCCTGGTGGCCGGCTGTGGCAGTGACATCCCGGCCGGGCGGACCGAGGCGCCCCCCGAGATCATCCGCGGCCTCGGCGTCATGCAGATCGCCAGCGCCAATCTCCCCGGGGCCGAACGTTTTGTCGGGACGGTGGAAAGCCCCGAGCGCAGCCTCATCGCCGCCCGTATCGACGGGCGGGTGGGGAGCATCGCCGTGCGGGAGGGCGAAGGAGTGAGCGCCGGGCAACTCCTCCTGACGATCAGCCAGAACAGTGCCGGTGAGCGGCTGGCGGAGACCGAAGGGGCGCAGAGAGCGGCGGCCGCGCGCGTCGAGCTGGCGGAGAAGACGATGGCGCGTTACCGGCAGCTGCAGGCGGCGGAAGCGGTGACCCCGCAGGAAATCGACCGGGTGGCGGCCGAGCTGGAAATGGCGCGGCAAGGGCTGAAATCGGCGCAAGCCGCAAAGGGCCAGGCGGCGACCAACCTGAACCTGACCCGGATTACGGCGCCTTTTCACGGACGGGTGGCGCGGCGGGACATCGACGTCGGTTCCACCGTCCTCCCCGGGACGTCGCTGCTGGTCCTCGATCGCAGCGGCGGGTCGCGGGTCAATCTCGATGTCCCCGAGTCCTTTGTCGGCCGGATGCGGCCGGGAGATACTTTGGAGATTGAAATTCCGGCCCTGGCCAAGACCTTTGCCGGCACGGTGGCCCAGATCGAACCGGCGGCCGATCCGGGGAGCCGGTCCTTTCAGGTCAAGGTCGCTCTGGCCGACGCGGTCGGTCTGACCCCGGGGCTTTTCGCCCGGGCCGGGCGCCCGCGAGCCGGGGCCGAGTCGCTGCTGGTGCCGGCGGCGGCCATCGTCCTGCGCGGCCAGCTCAGCGGCGTCTACGTCGTCGAGAACAGTACCTTGCGCTTCCGCCTGATCAAGGTCGGTCGTCAGATCGGCGCCAATTTTGAAGTCCTCTCCGGCCTCGCCGACGGCGAAACCGTCGTGGTGCGCGGGGTGGAACGCGCCCGCAGCGGCGCCCGGGTCGGGGGGTAGGCGATGGCGGAGAAGCGCTCCTTCCCGACGCGGATCGTCGAAAAATTCCTCGACGGCAAGCTGTCGGTCATCCTCATCCTCCTCTCCGTCCTTGCCGGCGCGGCGGCCCTGCTCCTGACCCCCCGGGAAGAGGAACCGCAGATTGTCGTCCCCATCGCCGACATCTACGTGCAGATGCCGGGGGCGAGCGCCGCCGAGGTCGAACGCCAGGTGGCGACCAAGCTGGAAAAACTGTTGTGGCAGGTCGACGGCGTCGAATATGTCTATTCGATGTCGCGCCCCGACATGGCGGTGATTACCGCGCGCTTCTATGTCGGCGAGGACCGCGTCGCTTCCCTGGTCAAGCTGCACAACAAGATCCAGACCAATCTCGACCAGATCCCCGCCGGCGTCAGCGGCTGGGCGGTCAAGCCGGTGGAGGTCGACGATGTCCCCATCGTCAATCTCACCCTCTATTCGGCCGAGGCCTCCGATCATGACCTGCGCCGCGTCGCCGAAGAGGTGGTAGATCGGCTGCAGGCGGTGAAGAATACCGCGGCGACGACGGTCATCGGCGGCCGTCCGCGCCAGGTTCAGGTCGCCGTCGATCCCGAAGCCCTGACCGCCCGCGGGGTCAGCCTCATCGAGCTGCGCCAGGCTCTGGCCGGGGCCAACATCGATCTGCCGGCCGCCAGTTTTCAGCGGGACAATCGCGAGATCCTCGTTCGCGGCGGCACCTTTCTCCGCTCGGCGCAGGAGGTCGGCGATCTCGTCGTCGGTCTCCCCCGGGGCCGACCGGTCTATCTGCGCGATGTGGCGGCGGTCAGCGACGGTCCGGCCGAGACCGCGAGCTACACCCGGCTGCGCTTCGGCCCGGCCGGATTGGCGGCTGGGGCGAAGGCCGGCGAGGAATATCAGGCGGTCAATATCGCCGTCGCCAAGAAGAAAGGGGTCAATGCCGTCAGCGTCGCCGGCGAGGTCATCGCCGCCGTCGAGACGATGCGTGGCTCGATCATCCCCGACAACATGTCGTTGCAGGTGACGCGCAACTACGGGGCGACCGCCGACCACAAGGTCAACGAACTGATGACGCATCTGCTCATCGCCATCGTCACCGTTCTCGCCCTGGTCTTTTTTGCCCTCGGCTGGCGCGAGGCCTGCATCGTCGCCGTCTCCATCCCGATCATTTATTCCCTGACCCTGCTGGTCAATTACTGGTTCGGCTATACCATCAACCGGGTTACCCTCTTTGCCCTCGTCCTCGCCCTCGGCCTCCTCGTCGACGATCCCATCGTCGATGTCGAAAACATCTTCCGCCATTTCAAGATGAAGAAGGAGCCGCCGCGGGATGCGGTCCTCTCGGCCATCGACGAAGTCCGCCCGCCGGTGATCCTGGCGACGTTGGCGGTGATTCTTTCCTTTTTGCCGATGCTCTTCATCACCGGCATGATGGGGCCGTACATGCGCCCCATGGCCATCAACCTCCCCCTGACCATGCTCATGTCCCTCCTCGTCGCCTTCACCGTGACGCCGTGGATGTCGTACCATGTCCTCAAGGGGGACTATGGCAAGGAGGAGCAGGAGTTCGTGCTGGAGGAGAGCCGGACTTACCAGGTCTATCGCCGCCTCCTCGAACCTTTTCTCGATTCGCCGCGGCGGGCCTGGCTTTTGGTCGGTGGCGTCTGTCTTCTCTTTGTCATCTCTCTGGCGATGCCGGCCCTCAACCTGGTGCCGATGAAGATGCTCCCCTTCGATAACAAGAATGAATTCCAGCTCGTCGTCGATCTCCCCGAGGGGGCGACCCTGGAAACGACGGACAAGGTGGTGCGGCATTTGGAGGATTATCTGGCGACGGTCAACGAGGTCACCGATTTCGAGGCCTATGTCGGCACCGCCAGCGCCATGGATTTCAACGGCATGGTCCGCCACTATTACCTGCGCCAGGGGCCGAATCTGGCCGACATCCGCGTCAATCTGGCGCCCAAGTCGCGGCGCTCGATGCAGAGTCACCCCCTGACCCTGCGTCTGCGCGACGATTTGACTCGTATTGCCCGGGACGGGGGGGCGACCCTCAAGATTGTCGAAGCGCCGCCGGGACCGCCGGTCATCGCCACGGTAACGGCGGAGGTCTATGCCGCTGCCGGGGTCAGTTATGCCGAGCAGGTGCGGGCGGCGGGTCTGGTGCGCGAGCGCATGGCGCGCGAGGACAAGGTCGTCGATGTCGACGACACCGTCGAGGCGGCGCAGCGCCGTCTCCACTTTGTTCCCGACCGCGAGCGCGCCGCCCTGGTCGGGGTCGATGCCGCCGCCATCGCCACAACCCTGGCGACGGCGGTGGGCGGCGACCGGGTGGGGACGCTGCACATCGACAGCGACCGCAACCCCCTGCACATCGTCGTCCGGCTGCCGGTGGCGGCACGCTCCGCGGCGGCCGATCTCGCCGCCCTGTCCGTGCGCGGCGGCAACGGTCGCCTGGTCCGCCTGTCGGAACTCGGGCGGTTCGAGGAGGAAACCCTGGAGCCGACCATCTTCCACAAGAATCTCGAGCGGGTCGTCTACGTCTTCGGCGAGATGGCCGGCAAGAGCCCGGTCAATGCTGTCCTCAACCTCTCGAGCCACTTCGACCAGAATCCCTTGCCGCCGGGGACGCGCGTCGTCTGGAGCGGGGAAGGGGAGTGGAACATCACCCTCGATGTCTTCCGCGACCTCGGCATCGCCTTTGGCGCCGCCCTGATCATGATCTTCATCCTCCTCCTGCTGGAGACCGGTTCCCTGGTCATGCCGCTGATCATCATGGCCGCCATCCCCCTGACCATGATCGGCATCATGCCGGGGTTCTGGTTTCTCAACCTGATTCTCGACCACAATGTCGGCGGCTATCCGACCCCGGTCTTCTTCACCGCCACCGCCATGATCGGCATGATCGCCCTGGCCGGTATCGTCGTGCGCAACTCCATCATCCTCATCGACTTCATCCACCATGCCCTGCGCCGCGGCGCCCGTCTCAAGGAGGCGATCATCGAGAGTGGCGCGGTTCGCCTGCGGCCGATTCTCCTCACCGCCGGCGCCGCTCTCCTCGGCAACTGGATCATCACCCTCGACCCGATCTTCTCCGGCCTGGCCTGGGCGATCATCTTCGGGGTCTTCGCCTCGACCGCCTTCACCCTGCTGGTCATTCCCGTTGTCTACTGGCTCGTCTACGGCCGCAAGGCCGCAGACCACGAAAGGAGTTTCAAACCATGACGGTCAATCGTTATCTTCGTCTCATCGCCGGGGGCTTCATTGTCCTCAGCGTCCTGCTGGCCCACTTCTTTTCTCCCTATTGGCTTTTCTTCACGGCCTTTGTCGGCCTCAATCTCGTGCAGAGCGCCTTCACCGACTGGTGCCCGATGATGACCATTCTGCGCCAGCTCGGCGTCAAGGACGACTGAATTCATGCGCCATTTACTGCGAAAATGGCTCTATCGGCGCGCCCGTACCATCACCGGTGGCACTGCCGGCGAGCGGGCCGGGCGTCTCTTCGATGCCGGGCTCAATTGCGCCCAGGCGGTGTTGCAGGCGACCTCCGGATCCGACGACCAGAAGCTGCTGGCGATGGCCGAGGCCTTTGGCGGCGGGGTCGGGGGGAGTAAATGTCTGTGCGGCGCCGCCACGGGCGGAGTCATGGCCCTCGGCTTGAATGGCCGGCCCCAGCGGGCCGGCAAACTCATGGCCGCCTTTCGCGAACGCCACAAGGTCACCTGCTGCAAGTCTCTATCGGCGGCCTATCGCTGGAAAAGCCCGGAGCACATTGCCAATTGCCGCCGGATTACCGTGGCAACGGCGGAAATGGTCGAGGCGTTGTTGCTAGAGGGGAAGTAACCCAGCTGCTTCCTAAGGAGTATGCGAACGCTGTCTGAACGTTAAACAGGGCAAGAACAGGCAGGGCGGTCGCTGGACCGCCTTTCCTGCATTTGGGCTCGACTTGCGAAGGGCTATGCAGGCACTTTGCGGCGAGGGGCGGGCATGCTAACATCGCAACCATGAATAGTGCGGACGGGTTCTGGATCGATAGTCATATTCATCTGGACTGTTTGGGTTCCCCCCCGGCCGTCGCCGCCGCTGTCCGTGCGGCAGCGGGCGCCGGGGTTGGCGCCTTTGTCGTGCCGGGGATCGACCCGGAGCACTGGCCGGGGCTGCTGGCAACGGTCCGCCGGGTTCCTGGCGCTTTAGCGGCGCCAGGCGTGCATCCGCAGGCGGCAACCTGCTGGAACGCGGCGACGGCGGCGGCACTGGAAGTTTTGCTCGCGACAGCAGGGGTAGTCGCGATCGGCGAGATCGGTCTCGACGCTTTCGTCAATAGCCCCCCGGCGGCGCAGGAGGAGGCTTTTCGCGGGCAATTGCGCCTCGCCATCGCCGCCGGGCTGCCGCTGCTGATTCACTGCCGGCGGGCCAGTGGACGCTTGCTGCGCATTCTCGATGAGGAGGACGCTCGTCGCGTCGGTGGCATCTTCCATGCGTTTTCGGGAAGTGTTGAAACCGCCATGGAAGCAATTCAGCGCGGATTCGCCATCGGTTTCGGCGGGACCGTGACCTGGCCCGAAGCCCGCCGGGCACCCCAGGTGCTGCAGGCGCTCCCGGCCGAATGGATCGTCGTCGAGACCGATGCCCCCGACCTGCCGCCGCACCCGTACCGGGACAGTGCCAACCGCCCCGACCTGCTGCCGCACATCGGCGCGACCGTCGCCGCGTTACGGGGCTGGGGCCTGGCCGAAACCCGCAACATCACCAGCGCCAATGTCCGCCGGGTACTGCAACTGAAGTGATTGGGCTAGCGGGCGCGGCTCTGTCGGGCGGGAGGCGCGGGTTGCGCCGGCGCGGCTTTGGCCATAGAAGCCTGCGCTTTGCCCCTGCTGTCCGGGTGCGCCGACTTTGCGCCTCAGGCGAGGCGGCGGTTGCGCAGGATGCGCATGAGGAGGACTCCGAGGACGGAGAGGGCCAGCCCGACGCAGAGGAAGAGGTAGCCGATGCTGCGGCCGTCGCCCCAGCCGAGGAGGTCCCGTCCCTTCATGAAGACGATCAGGGCGATGCCGCCAAAGGTCGACAGGCCGCCGAGCAGATAGATGAAAAGAGCACTTGCCCCGAGAAGCCAGCCCCGAATATCACGCATCGAATTCCTCCTGTAAATGCAAAGGGGGGGCGGTTACCCGCCCCCCCCCTTTTTTGATTGTGCCGGTGTCCTTAGCCGTGTCCGCCGAAGAAGGCGACGAACATCAGAAGCAGACAGGCGATCCCGGTAAAGAGGGCGATGAAACCGAAACCCTTGAAGAAGAAGTCGAAGATCACGCCGCTCGGCTTGTCGACGACGTGCTGATCGAGGGTTCCTTCGGCTTCATAGCGCTGCCACTGATCGCCGCGTTCTTCGATCATCTCTTCCTTGGAGATCTGGCCGTTGAAGATGACGAAGTCCATGGGGAACTTCTCGGGGCGACCGTGGGTATTGAAGAAGTGGACGGTGAAGATGAAGCCGGTGGCCAGGAGGGCTTCGTCGGAATGGATGATGGTGGCGACATTGAACATCCACCCAGGGAGGAAGGCTCCGAAAATCTCCGGGAACCACAGCATCAAACCGGAACCGCCGATGGCAAACATACCCCAGAAAACGGCGAGGAAGTCGAATTTTTCCCAGTAGGTCCAGCGCTCGAAGGTCGGTTTCGGCCCGCGGAAGAGGAACCACTTGACCATGGCGGTAACATCCCGGACGTCGCGCAGGTTGGGGCAGAGGGAGTCCGGGCCGAAGAGACGTTGCAGCCACATCCCCTTGATATCCTTGCGGACGAAGAGGAAATCGAAGCTCAACAGCAGGGCGCCGAAAAAGTAGTAGAAGGTGAGAATGGCGCAACCGCGATGGATCAGCCCGGCGTAGTAGGTTCCGCCGAAGAAGGACATCATGACCTGGGCCCAGTGCTGATCGGCGAACTTGAGGGGGAGACCGGTCAGGGAGAGGCCGAGGAAACTGATGATGACCGTCAGATGCAGGATGATGTGGCGCGGCTTGAAGCGCCGGTACTGTTTGTGCGGCGTGCTGATGGCGTGATGGGCGTGGCCATGGTGCAGGGCGGCGAGTTTCTCGCGATTCTCGACGAAGCCACGGAACATCCAGAGGAGAGTGTGAATCCAGAAGACCGCGAAAGTGCCGACGAGGAGGCTGGTCATGGCCAGGAAGGTCCAGTAGAGGACCGGATATTCGGCGCTGTTGTGGTAGTCGCCGTGCGCATAGTATTTGGTGAAGAGGCTGGTCGTCTTGGGGTGACAGCTGGCGCAGGTCTTGACCAGATTGGCCTCGTTGACACTCGATTGCGGATCCGCCGCCGGCAGGACGGCATGAGAGGTGTGGCAGTCGGCACAACCGGCCGCCTTCTCGGGAAAGCCGAGACGGAAGTTCTTGCCATGATAGCTGTCCATGTAGCTCTTGACGGCGACGGTCGTGACCTTGTTGCGGGTCATCATTTCGTTGTTGGCATGGCATTTCTGGCAGACACTGGTATGGAAGGCCCGGGCATCGTGAGAGCTTTTGTCGCCGATCGGTTTGATCTCATGCAGGTTGTGGCAATCGTTGCAGGCGGCCGAGTCGACGTTGCCGGCGGCCACGCCTTTGCCGTGAATGGAGGCGTTGAAAGCGGTGACGGTATCTTCGTGGCAGTTATTGCAGGTGGCGATGACCCGCCGCTTGTCCCCCTTCCAGTATTTGTGTTTGTGGATGTCGCTGTGGCAGGCGGCACAGGTGATGTCGTTGAGCATGTGCACGCTCGAATAGTGCTCCGTCGTCTCTTTCTTATGGCAACGGACGCACTTGACCGGTCCCGGCATGACTTCGCCGTCGCTGTGTTTCTTGATGTCGGTGACTTCGATGTGGCAGCTGGTACAGGCATTCTGCCCGTGCACCGAGGCGCCGAAATCGCGACCGGAAACGACATTTTCGTGGCATTCCAGGCAGTTGACGGGGTCAATGGCCATGCCGTCCGTAGCCAGCGCCGCAAGGGGCAGGGCCAGGCAGAAAGCTGCCAGAAGCGAGAGTCTGCGGGCGAATCGGGACATCATGAGCCTCCTGAAATAAAGGATGAAAAGGGTGACATATGGGGGGCATTAACGTTGGTTGCGTAACGATTTGCAAGTTATACACCGAAAGATTAATGCGGACA
>MGTO01000088.1 GCA_001799485.1 Desulfuromonadales bacterium GWC2_61_20
TCACCGGCTGGAGGCCGGCAGCCGCCAGTTGCTTGCGCCAACCCTCGGAGTGGGCGTAACCGACGGCCGCCCTGACCAGCGGCTGGTCACTGTTCTTTTTGTCGTAAACCAGGCCCAGGCGCACCCCCGGCTGCACTTCCCCGGTCAGGTCGATGGTCTTCAGCTCGGCGGCCTCCAAGGACGAGCGGGCGCCGAAGGTGATGGCATACTGCCCCGCGGGAGACTTCATGAACTCGATGACCTGGTTGTCGTTATCAAAGACGATATTGAACTTGGCTCTTTCGAAAAACGGCAGTTCCTGCAGCAGTTCCGAGAGGACCGATTCCGTTCGCTCCCGGCCGATGACGACGATCTGGGCATCCCGCCCGCCGATGTCTTTCCAGTTGGCAACCTGGCCGGTGAACACCTTTTCGAGCTGTTTCACGGAAAGGGCACGAACCCCGGTGGCGCTGCCGACGCAGAAGGCGATGGGCGCCTTGGCTAGGAGAATCTCTTCCTTGCCTTGCTGGCGTTCCTCCGAGCTTAAGGGGCGGCCGGTGCGGCCGAAGAGGTTGCTTTCGGTACTTTTGACCCCGCCGCCGTGTTTGACGGAAATGTCCGGGACGATGAATTCCTGTCCCTGCGCCTGGGGTAACTGGGCAAAATGGGTGAAGAAGAGCTGGACCACCTGGGTTGACGTTCCCGCTCCGGCAATGACATGGGTTTCGCCAAAGGCTGGCGCAACCAGAATTACGCTGAGCAATACCGCGAGCAGACCCTTATGCGACATGCTGACCTCCCTGGAGAAAAGTTGTTTCGATGGTACTGTCCGGTTACGCAAGAATCCCCGTCGCCGGCCCCTCAACCTGGTCGCAGCGGGTCGAAGAGATGTTCGAGTCCGTTAACCTTGATCTCATAGACCGTCTGCAGGTGCTCGCCGAGCAGGCCGGCGGGAAAGCCCTGGCCGGCGAGCCAGACGACATAGTCTTCGGGGAGGTCGACGAGGAGGCGGCCGGCGTATCGCCCGTAGGGCATGCGCGCGTTGGCGAGAATTTGCAGCGGGTGGAGTTCGGGAGTGGTCGACATTGCAGAGCAACCGTGAGTGAGGATGGAAAGTAGGATAAACAGATAATCCCGACTGCTGCGGGAGGGGGAGCCGCGCCCGGCCCGGCTCCCCCTACTATTACCGCAGCAGGTGGAAAAGGGAAACGGTTTTCCGCTCCCCCGACCGGCGTTCTACTTCTTGTCGAGGAACATCTTGATCAGGTCGATGGGGATGGGAAAAATCGTCGTCGAGTTCTTCTCGGCGCCGATCTCGGTCAAGGTCTGCAGATAGCGCAATTGCAGCGAGATCGGTTCCATCGCCAGCACCTTGGCCGCCTCGGCCAGCTTGACCGAGGCCTGCAACTCCCCTTCGGCGTGGATGACCTTGGCCCGCCGCTCGCGCTCGGCTTCGGCCTGTTTGGCGATGGCCCGCTGCATCTCCTGGGGGAGGTCGATATTCTTCACCTCGACATTGGCGACCTTCACCCCCCACGGGCCGGTATGGCGGTCGAGGATCTCCTGCAACTGCTGGTTGATCTTCTCGCGGTTGGAGAGGAGTTCGTCGAGGTCGACCTGGCCGAGGACGCTGCGCAGGGTCGTCTGCGACAACTGGCTGGTGGCGTAAAGGTAGTCCTCGACCTCGACGATGGCTTTTTGCGGCTCCATGACCCGGAAGTAGACGACCGCCGAGACCTTGACCGTGACATTGTCGTGGGTGATGACGTCCTGGGCCGGCACCTCGAAGACCACGGTGCGCAGGGAGACCCGCACCAGGCGGTCGATGCCGGGGATGATGAAGAAGAGCCCCGGCCCCCGTACCCCGACCAGTCGCCCGAGACGGAAGAGGACGCCGCGCTCGTATTCGGGGAGGATGCGCACGGCGCTGGCGATGAACATGACGACGAAAAAAAGAACAAAGGCAAAGGGAACGAGGTTGACGATGTCGAGCATGTGGTGCCTCCTTTGTTGAGCCGTTAAATGTTTCAACCCGGTCGATGACCCTTGGGCGCCGCTGAGCTTGTCGGCACGCAGGCACAAGGATCGCCTCTACGCAATCTTGCGCACCTTGAGCCGCATCCCTTCCACGCCTGCAACCACGATCCGTTCCCCGGCCGCAATCGGCTCGTCGCTGCTGGCCTCCCAGTACTCGCCGCGGATGAAAATTTTCCCTTCCGCGGCGATGGCGCTCTCGGCCGTCCCCTCGACCCCGAGCAAGCCTTCCTGCCCTGTTGTCGGACGTTGGCGGTGGACGGCAAGAACCCGGTTGACGACCAGGATAAAGAAGGCGCTGGTACAGAAGACGGTGACGGCGATGACGCGCCAGGAAAGACGCAGCCACGGCTCGGGCGAGTCAAAGAGCATGAGCGAGCCGAGAATCAGGGCAATGATCCCGCCGACGGTAAGCATACCACCGGAAACGACTTTGATCTCGGCGATAAAGAAGATGAGGGCAAGGAGGATGAGGAGGAGTCCGGCGTAGTTGACCGGCAGGGTCTGGAAGGCAAAGAAGGCGAGGAGGAGGGCGATGCCGCCGATGACGCCGGGGAGGATCGCCCCCGGATTGGAGAGTTCGAAGTAGAGTCCCAGGGCCCCGAGCATGAGCAAAATGTAGGCGACATTGGGATTGCTGATGGTGTTGAGGATGCGCTCCGCCCGCCCCATGGCGGCCGCCACCGTCTCGGCTCCGGCGAGTTGCAGGGTCATGGTTTTGCCGTCCCGCACGAATTGCCGCCCTTCGAGCTGGCGCAGCAGGGAGGCGCGGTCGGCGGCGATGAAGTCGACGACCTTGCCGTCGAGGGCTTTTTCGGCGCTGAGGGAGAGACTGTCGCGCACCATCTGTCGCGCCAACGTCTCGTTGCGGCCGCGCTGACGGGCGAGTCCTTCGGCGTATGCTTCGGCGTCGTTAACCAGTTTGGTTTCCATGGTCGGGTCGGCCTTCCCGCCGAGGGAGACCGGATGGGCGGCGCCGATGTTGGTGCCGGGGGCCATGGTGCAGAAATCCGCTGCCAGGCAGATGATCGCCCCGGCCGAGGCGGCGCGGGCGCCGGCAGGGGCGACGTAGATCGCGACCGGTACCGGGCTGGCGAAGAGCCTCTGGACGATGTCGCGCATGGCCGTGTCGAGGCCGCCGGGGGTGTCGAGCTCGATGAGCACCAGCGCGTCCCGCTGACTCGCCGCCAGGTCGAGGTGACGCTGAAGGAAGCGGGCGGTGACCGGGGTGATGGGGTCGGCGATGGTGACGAGACGGATGGCGGCGGTCGCCGCTGCCGGCAGCGTCGCCAGGAGAAGCAGGCAAAGCGTAAAGGTGATGGTGACGATGCGCATGGAATCGGCTCCCTTCTCTGTTCAGATTTGTCCTCACCCCGGGCGGGCGAGCGGTTCGCTCCGGCCGATCTCGTCCCTTTGCCACCAGTGACCGCTGCGCCGCCGCGTCGCCCCATCGGTGAAGTGATACTGGTAGACCGCCAGCCGGATATAGCGGGGGGGGGTGGTGCGAAAGGGGACGCCGGCAAAGAGGGCGAGAACTGGCGGCGACCCTTCGAGCAGACGTTGGACGAGACGGGCGAGCCAGGGCTCGACCGTGGCGGGGTTGAGGGCGGCGAACCACATCTGCCAGTCGAGGCGCGGCTGATGCGGGGCGGCCTGCCGCGGCGGCGTAGCCGGGTCGCCCGGCTTCCAGCGGAAGGCATAGTCCTGCCAGCTCGTCCCGTCGCTGCTCCCCTCGATGACGAACTCGTAACGGGTGGTGGTCATGATCGCGAAGAGCCCGTAGGGGTTGGAAATCCCCCATTGCCCGCAACCGTTGAGAAACGCCGTCAGCCAGCGGGGACGGGTGCAGAGGCGGAGGAGTTGCAGACCATTGAGCAGGATGAAAGCGAGAAAGAGGGGACTGAACGCGGCGCTGAGCGCCGTCGGCAGGAGGGGATCCGCCGCCTGTGCGAAGCCGAGCGGGGCGAGGTAGCGGTCGTCGAGAAGCGGCAGGCAGAGGACCATGGTCAGCAGGTTGAAGAAGCCGTAGCTGCCGGAGAGGATGAGGAGCCCCTGGAAGGCGACGAGGAGCAGGCAGCCGGTCAGGCGCAGCGGCGCCGGAGCGAGGCAGAGGAAGGGGACGGCCAGCTCGAAGAAGAAGGTGCCGAGGCAGGAGAGCTGCTGCAGCCAGGCCGGGAACTGGTGGGCGTACCAGGCGAGGCGGTTGGGGAGGGGCTGGGTCTCGTAGTGGAAGGTGAGGGCGCGCAACCGGCGCCAGTTGACATCGCCGCTGGCGAGCTTGACCACCCCGGCCGAGAGCATGAAGCGGAAGAGGAAGATGTGGTAGGCGAAGGCGACAAGGGGTGACGCCGGGTTTGCCAGGGGGAGGAAGATGGTCATGAAGCCGGCCTCCAGCAGGAGGGCATCCCACTGGAAGGAAAGAAACTCCTGACCGAGGGAGACGAAGGAGAGGTAGAGGAACCAGAGCAAAAACAGCGCCGGGAGGATGGCGATTCCCGCCATCAGCAACAGGGAGAGGACGATGCCGGCCCAGGCGCCGGCGAGGAGGCAGGGATCGGCGGCCTGAAACCAGAAGCAGCTCGGAAAGAGGCGAAAGGCCCGGGCGCCGAGATGGCGGCGGAGCCGTGTCGTGTATTCGGCGATGGGCAGGATCCCTTGGCGGCCGTAGAGTCCGCGCACCTGCACGAGGAGGGAGGCGAAGGCGAGGAGATAAATCACCCCGAGGAGCCGGGGGAAGAGGGTGAGGGCGATGGCGCCGGCGGGGAGGGGGCTCATCGCGGCTCGTGGCGCCCGATGCGACAGGAGCCGGTGGGGCAAGCGTTTTCCCGCCGGGGCAGATAGCGGCGCAAGCGGGCAAAGGCCCGGTAGCCGAGGCGGGCCAGGGGGTTGAGGAGGGGCTGCGTCACCAGCCGGCCGAGAAGTCCGTAACCGGAGGCGGCCGGAAAGGCCTGCCAGATCGCCCAGAAAGCCTCGACGTTGCGGTAGATGCGCCCGTCCGTGTCGATGACGTGCAGCTGGTACATCAGCGCGTCACGGCTGAGCCCGAGGGGCGCCGGATCGAACTCCGCCGCGCTGATGTCGACGAGGAGAAGACGGCCGGCCCGGTCGCGGCGACCATAGTGCTCGATCTCCCTGGAGCAGACGCTGCAGGCGCCGTCGTAGTAGATGCGCAGAGGGAAGCGCGGGCTTTCCGGCATGGCATGGCCTCGCTGCGGGGGGAAACGTCTTTTTTACTATGATAGCGTACGTGGTGCGACTTCGTCGAGGAGGCGCTCCAGTCCGGCGATGTCGCCGGCGGCCGGGCGGCAGGCACCGGCGGCGCAGACCTCGACCCGCAAGGGACCGGAGCCGGGGCCGGAGCGAACGATCAACGCCGGCAGAAAGCGCCGCCCGAGGGTGCGCAGGATGGCCGCGCGGGCATCCGCGTTGCCGCCGCCGAGGGTCACCTCCAGGGGCGGGCCGAGGGCGAAATCGAGGGCGCAAAGAAGGAAAGTATATCCCGCCGGCTGGCGGCCTGCCTGCCCCATGTGGGTCCGCAGCAGCTTCTCCCCGGCCGTGCTCAGTTCCTCGTCCTCGGCGATGCGGCCGAGACGCAACAGATTAAGCGCCGCCACCGACGCCCCGGACGGCAACACCCCGTCGCTGGCGCTCTGCATCCGCACCGGCAGCTCGGCGGCATCGGCGCCGACCTCGAAGAGACCGCCCTCGGGCGCGGCGAAGAGCCGGAGCATCTCCTGGCAGAGGCGGAGCGCCTCCTGCAGAAAGGCCGCATTGAGCGTCGCCTGGTGCAGCTCGATCAGCCCCCAGACGTAAAAGGCATAATCCTCAAGAAAGGCGGGGATGGTCGCCGCCCCGGCGTTCCAGCTGCGCAGCAGCCGCCCCGCCGGGTTGACGAGATGTTGCCGAATGCGGCTGCTGGCCCCTTGCGCCGCCTCCAGCCAGGTTGTTTCGCCGGTGGCGCCAAAACCCTTGGCCAGGGCGACGAGCATCAGGCCATTCCACGCGGTGAGAATCTTTTCGTCACGGAAGGGACGTTCCCGTGCTGATCGGACCGCCAGCAAGCGCTCCCGCCAGCCGGCGAGGGTGGCGGCGAAGAGCTCCGGCGCGACGCCGTTGCGGCGGGCAAAATCGTCGGGGGGGAGGGGGAGGTGGAGGATGTTTTTCCCCTCGAAATTCCCCTGGGTCGTGACATCGAAAAGGGCAGCGGCCGTGGCCTCGGCCTCGTCGCCGAGGCAGTCACGGAGCTCTTGCGGCGTCCACAGGTAGAAGGTCCCTTCCGCTCCGGCGGAATCGGCATCCTCGGCGGCATGGAAGCCCCCCGGCGGTGCGGCCAGATCGCGGAGGACATAGGTAATAATCTCGGCGGCAAAGCGCCGGTACCAATCGTCGGCGGTCGCCTGGTAGGCCTCGATGGCGGCGCTGGCGAGGAGGGCCTGGTCGTAGAGCATCTTCTCGAAATGGGGGACGAGCCAGGCGCGGTCGACACTGTAACGGTGAAAACCCCCACCGATCTGGTCGCAGATGCCGCCGCTGCGCAGGGCGCGGAAGGTCTCTGCGACCATCGGCAACGCCGCGGACTGCGGCTGGCGGGCGTGTATGTGCAGGAGGAAGGAAAGATTGACCGGCATCGGGAATTTGGGTGCCGCCCCGAAACCCTTGAAATCGGGATCGTAGAGGGCGGTCAACTGCTGCGCGGCCTGCAGCAAGAGTTCGGGGCCGGGGAGCCCGGCGGGGGCGGGGCTGACGGCCGCGGCCATGGCCGCGGCGAGAGCGGTGCGGTTCTGCATGAGTCGGCTGCGCTCCCGGCGCCACAACTCACCGATGCGCTCGACGTAGTCGATGAGGCCGAGAGCGCCGCCGCGGCTCAGTTTGGGCAGATAGGTCGTTGCCAGAAACGGTTCCTTCTCCGGCGTCAGAAAGACGTTGAGGGGCCAGCCGCCGCTCCCGGTCAAGAGCTGGGCGGCGAGCATGTACTGGGCATCGATGTCGGGGCGCTCCTCGCGGTCGACCTTGATGGCGATGCAGTTGCGCAGCAGCGCCGCCGCCACCTCGACATCCTCGAAGGACTCGTGGGCCATGACGTGACACCAGTGGCAGGTGGCGTAGCCGATGGAGACGAGGACCGGTTTCCCTTCGGCGCGGGCGCGGGCAAAGGCCTCCTCCCCCCAGGGATACCAGTCGACAGGATTCTCGGCGTGTTGCAAGAGATAGGGACTGCTGGCGAAGACCAGCCGGTTGAAGCCGGGGCCGCCGTCCGCCGGGAGGGTGGAGCGGTCGAGGGCCAATAGCCGTTTGACCCGGTCGGCTTCGTCGGTCTGTCGCTTTGCGTCCATCGTCATCTCCTCGGGTTGCGCCATACTCCCTCATAATTCTCACAGGAAAGCGGGGAAATGCAAGGCGAGGCGGCCAGTTGCCGGTCGCTTCCGGATAACAGCGGAGCGTGGGAGCAAGGACAGGGCGCAGTAGCCGGAAGGGGATCAAAGTGACGGGAGAGAGGTGCGACGGCGGGAAAGTGCCGGGAGGGTGGTGCATTGTCACCGTGGCAATACCGCCACGGTTCAGCTCCGTTGCGCCAGGCAGCGGCTGAAGTCGGCGAGGGTTCGGGTCTGTTTCAGTTCATCGACCTGACGGGCGTAGATGGGATCTTCCATCGTGCCGAGGACGCCCTTGATCTTGGAAAGGATCTGGACATCGCCGCAGAAGAGGTTGCGGTAGCGCTCAAGGAGAGCGGCCAGGGTCTGGCGCAGCTGGAGCAGGCGTTCATTTGCTGTCGCCGTGGCCGGGGCGAGGCCACGCAGGCGCTGGAAGAGGAGGGGGTCGGCGAGAGCGCCGCGGCCGAGCATGAGTCCGGCGGCGCCACTCGCCTTAAGGAGATGCAGGCCATCGGCGGTGCTGCGGATATCGCCGTTGGCGATGACCGGGAGGCGGCTGCCGGCAACCAGGGCGGCGGTGACGCGATGGTCGGCGGCGCCGCGGTAGCCCTCGACCACGGTGCGGGGGTGGAGAATGAGGTAGTCGACGCCGGCCGTCTCGAAGAGGGGGAGGAGTTCGCGGGCGGCGGTGTAATTGTCGTAACCGGCGCGCAGCTTGATGGAGAAACTGCCGTGGCAGGCATCGCGCAGCGCCGGGACGATCTCGGCGAGGAGGTCGGGGCGTTGCAGCAGGGCGCCGCCGGTGAGGCCGGTGGTCATGCGGCCGTAGGGGCAACCGAGATTGAGGTTGAGGTGGCGCGCCCCGGCGTTTTCGGCAATCTGCGCCGCTTCGACCAGGGCGGCGCGGTCGTGGCCGACGAGTTGCACCACCAGCGGCACCTCGCCTCCCGTCGTCGCCATCTCGCGCAGGTCGCTGCGCGCCACGCGTTTGCGGCTGGCGCCGGCGACGCGGACGAATTCGGTGAAGACGACGTCAGGGCGCACGGTGGCGATGAAATGGGCACGGACGGCGCGGTTGGTCACCCCCTGCATCGGGGCGAGCATCAACGGAGTCGTGCCGGGGCGCCAGGGGAGGCGGGCAGTAGGGTGCTGCGGCATGGTCTTTGGGTCTCTGGTCGGGCTTAAGTCAGTCGAGAACTTTATGGACATGTTCGAGCAGGACGGCCTTGTTGAACGGTTTCTGGATGTAGCCGTCGGCGCCGGCGGAACGCGACAGCGCCGCGAGCTCGTCGACCGGCTTGCTCGACATGAGGAGAACCGGGATGTCGCGGCTCTTTTCCCGTTCCTTGAGCAGCCGCACCTTCTGGTCGCCGTTGAGCATCGGCATCATGACATCGACCAGAATGAGGTCGGGGGGGTGGGAAGAAAAGATGAAGCGATTGGCTTCCAGTCCGGTCTCGGCGGCGCAGACCTCGTAACCCTCATCCTGCAAGGTGTCGGCCATCATGGCCAGAACCAGCGGACTGTCATCAATGATAACGATACGTTTTGTCGACATTTTCCCCCTCCTGCGTTGACTTTGTCCCGATAATATCCCCCCCCGGGAAAAGGGCAATTGCCCCCAGTGCTGGTTCCGTATGGTTGCCTCAGCCGCCGGCCCGTTTAACCGTGTAGCCGCGTTGCTGCAGTTCGGCGACGATCAGGGCGAGATGCTCGCCCTGGATCTCGATGAGACCGTCCTTGACCGTGCCGCCGCTGCCGCAGCGGCGCTTGAGGTCGCCGGCCATCGTCTTGAGTTCTTCACCGACCAGGGGCAAGCCGCTGATGACGGTGACGGTCTTGCCGCCACGTCCCTTGCATTCGCGGCGCACGCGGACGATGCCGTCGCCGGCGGGAGCCGGCGACGGCTTGTGGCAGCAGCACGCCGCCACCGGCTGGCTGCAGCCGGGGCAGATGCGTCCCCGTTCGGAACTGTAGACGAGGCGGGAGTTGTCAGCCATGACCGTTTACTTGGCCGGAGCTGTCGCCTCTGGCTCCGCCGCAGCCTTGCAGGGGCAGTTGGGGCACGGTGTCTTGCACTCCTGGGCGCATTTGGCGCACTGCTCGCTCTTCATCGAACAGGGCTGGCAGCAGCTGCCGTGATGGCGTCCATGGTGGAAACAGCCGGTCAGGGCCAGGGGGGCAGCAAGGGCCAGCAGGAGGCACAGGGCGGAGAGGCTGCGGGTCATGATGATGTCCTTTCGTGGGGGTGAGGGTCAGACCGTCTTGAGATAGGCCCCGAGGGCGGTATCGGTTTTACGGATGTGCTCGATGAGCCAGCGCAATACGGTTTCATTGGTGGTGATGAGAAGCTCCATACTCGCGCCGTCCTTGCCGAACATGATCTTAAGCTCCTTGAGCTGACTGATAAACCCGGCATGGGCAGTGCGGTGCGCCTCGCGCCCCGGGTAGTTGCTCTGTTCCATCAGTTTTTCTTCGGCGTCAAAATGGAAGATAACATAGACCTCGAGAAAATCGAGGAGTTCTTCGATTTTGTTCTTTCCCTTCCCCAGCCGGCAGGCATCGACCAGTTCGCCGAAGGCGCGGAAGAGCTCCTTGTGCTGACGGTCGATGGTCGGATTGCCGACGAGAAAATCGTTGGTCCATTGAATGCCCATGGTTGCACAAATCCTTTCTGTGCGCGCTGCGGTCGTGCCGTTTTGGCGGTCCTGGTCTCTCGATGGGTGACAATCCAAAGTTACGGCGTGCAGGGCGGTATCCGCTGAAAGAGACAGTCGAGAAAACTTCGCAAAACCGGTTCGGCCTGACGGTTGCGCGGTACGACAACGGTGCGCGAGCGAAAATGGTCGAAACCTTCGACATGACAGGCCCTCAATGATCCGTCCGCCAACTGAGCGGCGACCAGGGCGCGCGAGACAAAGGAGATACCGCCTCCAGCCACGACATTCTGGATCGTCAGCCGCAGATCGTCGGAGACGATCAGGCTCTTGAAGGAGGCGATATCTTCGCCGGCAGTGAGCAGGTTGCGCTGCAGTAGTTCGCGTGAGCTACACCCCTCGCGGCGGGCGAAGAGCCGGAAAGAGAGGAGATCCTGCAACGCCGCCGGGGAGGAAGGGAGTTGCAGCTGGGGAGCGCTGATGAAAACCAATTCGTCGTCGGGGAGCTGGTGAGTGTCGAAAGCGGAGAGGTCGCAGGCGTAGCAGTGTTCGATGATCGCCAGATCGAACTGATTGTCGGCTAAACCGCGCAGCGCCACGTCGGGCTGCTGAAAGATGAACTTGAAATCGATCAGGTCGGCATTGCCGAGCATGAAGTCGTTGATCACCATGGGCAGAAAGGCCATGCCAAAGGTTGGCGTACAGCAGACCGACAGTCGCTTCTCACCATCGAGACGGGTCAGGCTGTCGAAGAGCTCCCGCTCGAGATCGAGAATATCTCGCGATTTGGCGATGACCAGATCACCGGCCGGCGTGGCCGAGAGAGCAGATCCGGAGCGGTCGATGAGGGACTGCCCGCAACGTTCTTCCAACCACTTGATGCGCTGCGAGGCGGCCGACTGGGTGATGTGCAGTAACTCTGCAGCTTTGGAGAAACTGCCGGTTTCGACAACCATGATCAGGGTTTGCAGGTAGCGGGTTTCCATGGGTGAGGCCAACTCCGAGCTTCTATAAGCAATGCTAATTAGCGAATTAAAATGTTTTGTTTGTCTTGGCTGTGGGGTTGAACGATAGTGTCTGCGTAAGTTGTTGCCTAACTCGAGTCGTCCGACTCGGCCAGGTTGTCACTCTAACAAATTTCACACTCACAAGCAATGAAAGGAGCCTGGCCATCCCCTAATCCCCATCTCCCCGAAAAGCCCACTGTCTGTCGTTGTCTCGCGTTGTTCAAAGTATTAAAGCAGTCGAAAGGAGTCGTCATGCAACGGATGTTTGCTTCATTTCACCGCTTGCGGCCGGTGAGACTCCTGCCTCTCCTCCTGATCCTGGTTCTGGCGGCCTGCGCCACCGGAGCGATCAGGGAGCGGATTCTCACCATGCCGGTCATCGAAGGTGCCACTTACCTTACGCAGGAGTCGTGCAGCGACTGCCATGCCGAGGTAGCGGGCCGCATGGCCAGCAATGTTCACGGCCGCCTCGCCGAGTTCGAGCGGATGGGCGGCCCCGGCGGGTGTCAGGCGTGTCACGGCGCGGCCAGTCTGCATGTCGCCGACGGCGACACCGCCAAGATCTTGCAACCCGGCAAGCTCGAAACCGATGAGTCGGCAGCCCTTTGTGCCAGCTGCCACAACAGCGGCAAGCTCATGGACTGGACCCACAGCGGCCATGCCCTGGCCGAGGTCGGCTGCAGCGATTGCCACCGCATCCACAACCAGGAGCAGCCGAACAAAGCCAACCTGAAAGAGGCCGAGCCGCAACTCTGTTACGGCTGTCATCAGGAAGAGATGGCCAAGGCCAGCTTCCCCTCCCATCATCCGATCAAGGAAGGGAAGATGACCTGCTCCAGTTGCCACAACCCGCACGGCGCCGAATTGACCGAAGAGCTGGCCAATGCCCTCTGCTTTGAGTGTCATGCCCGTTATCAGGGGCCCTTTGTCTTCGAACACTCGCCGGTACAGGAAGATTGCGGCATCTGCCATGACCCGCATGGGACCGTCGCCGACAATCTGCTCAAGCAGAACGAGCCGTTCCTTTGTCTGCAATGCCATGAGAGTCACTTCCATGCCATGCGCATTGGCAGCACGACCGCCAGCTCGACGCTCGCGTTTGACGCCAATCAGCTGGCAACCGAACCTGCCAATGGGACAACGATTGCCGCTTCCACGGCAGGTATCGATTTTGGCAATTCCCATGGTCAGGAAGGTTGGGCCATGGCCTTTGGCACCAAATGTACGGTCTGTCACAGTGTCGTCCACGGCAGCGACCTGCCGTCGCAGACCTCGCCGACCATCGGCAATAACGGAGAAGGATTCCCGGATGGCGGCAAGGGGCTGACCCGCTGATCCGATCACGAAAAAGGAGGAAAAGCATGCGCAGCAAAGCGATCTGTTTGCTCGCCCTCTTGCTGACTCCGCTCCTTGTACCCCAGACGCCACTAGCCGCCGAATCGACACTCGGCGGCCAGATCGAGGCAGGGATATACGGGCAGGATATCGGCAAGGACGGGTCGAAAGTAGACGAATACTCCAGTCTGGGTGACGATACCGTGACCGGCTACGGCGCCTTCGATCTGCATGGCGCTTCGGCAACCACCACCGTCGAGCTCTCCGCCGACATGAAAGGGAGCGACGGTCCTCAAGTCGATCTGAAGTTCGACGTGAATCGCATCTTGCGCTTCAAGGGCGAACGCAGCGAACTGACCCACCGCCTCAGCCACGACCGCATCGGCTATCTCGATGCCGCGGTGCCGCCACCGACCGGTGCTCCCGGTTCCACCGTCATTCTGAGTCCCGATACTGTTCCCGGCTTTATTCAGCCGGGGACCTACAACCCCGTGACCGGTGAGGTTACAGTCGGTGGCCCAGCGCCGGGAAATGCCCTGCTGGATCAGCAGATTGGACGGGCCAGTGTCTTTGGCGAGGACTTGACTCCTGGCCAAGTCTTCGAGATCAAGCGCACCGAGGCGAAGGCCGATGCCGACCTGACCCTGCCGTTTCTGCCCAACATCACCTTCCACGCCGGCCTGCGCAACGAGCGCCGGGAAGGGACCGAGCAGTCCATCGGCATGAGTAAGTGCACCGCCTGCCATGTCACCGGCGGCAGCCGCAATGTCGATGAGAATACCGATGAGTTCAACGCCGGCGCCACTGGCCGCTTCGGTTTATTCACCGTCGACTATGCCTTCAAGAACAGCGAATTCCGGGAAAACGCGGCCACCCCGACCCGGGTCTACGATCCGGCGCTTTCCCCGGGCGCAGCTTACACGGCCTACGACCCGGCTACCAACACCTTGGCGCAACGTCCCTTCGACAGTCGCCTTCTATACGACTACTCGGACGGGGCCTTGACCTACGACCAGACCCCCGACTCGGAAAAGACCAGCCATTTGCTCAAAGCCCGGGTCGATCTGCCATTGCAGACGGCACTGATCGGCAGCTTTGTCAACACCAGGGTCGAGAGCAAAAAGACCGACGAGCCCGGCATCTGGACCCTGGGGGACAAAACCCTGACCAGCGATTACGACGGTTATGGTTTCCGCCTGGCCTCGCGCCCCCTGGACTCGGTACGGGTCAACCTGCGCGGCAAACTGGAAAAGGTCGACACCGACGACGCGGTTATCACCTTTGTCCCGATGAACACGTTGGCTCAGCCCAACCTGGGCGGTAATCTGCCGGCCGGTACGACCTTCACCAACACCTACGATTCGGTTGAAAGTCGCGATGTCGTCACCCTCGGTGCCGATGCCATCTGGCGCTTTGCTCCGAAGTCGACGGCGCGCCTCGGCTATGAGTTCAAAACCGACGACCGCGACAACGAGCATTACGGCAAGACCACCGCGCAGACCGCCGAGGTCGAAGTCAAAACGCTCTTGACCAAGGGTCTCACCGCCCGCGCCGGATATACCTTCAAGACCATCGACGATCCGTTCATGCATCAGCATGCCGCCGGCTTCATTGACCCGCTCACCGGTCTGCCCTACACCACCAATCAGGACCCCACGCCAACGATCGCGACCGGGGACCTTTACGGCACCGCTTTCTACGACCTGCGTCAGACCGACCTGAGCAACCAGCCCGAGACCATCCACGAGGCCAAGGTCGCATCCACCTGGTCGCCGGCGTCCAGCTTCTCGGCCACCGCTACGGTCCGTTATCGCCAGGAAGAAAACGCCCTCACCAGTTCCGAATGGAAACAGCAGACCCTCAGCCCGACCCTCTCCTTCTGGTACGCCCCGGCCCAAAAGCTGAATCTCACCTTTGCCTACAACTACCTTGGGCAGAGGGCTGAATCGAGGTTCTGTCAGGGCTGGTACGATGGCTGAGCGGGTGTCATCGTATCGTCCCAGTTTGGGGCGACCTGTGATCAGACCGATTACAACACCGACGTGCACAGCCTTTCTCTCAATGCAGACTTTGAGGCAACAGAAAAACTTGAACTGACTGCGGGCGCCAGCTACAGCGATGCCCGGGCCGAGTGGTCCGATCTCTCGGTCAACTACCCGGCCGGCGTAGTCACCGATCCGGTCATGCTTGAGCTCTACGATCCGTCACTCCTCACGAAGATGACCAGCTATTCGGATCTGCACTTCAGCCAGATCGATCTTTCCCTCGGGGCGACCTACCGTTTCACGCCGGCCCTTTATGCGACTGCCCAGGGTAACTGGCAGCAATTCGAGGACAAGGATCCCTACGTCTACGGCGATCAGGACGGCACCGCCTGGCGTGGCAGCGTTGGACTCGGTTATCGCTTCTAACCCTGCAGCCTGTTACTGAACACAAAAAAGGCCCGGATGCTTTCAAAGCATCCGGGCCTTTTTTGTGTTTCCAAAGGAGGATCGTCTGTCAGGCCGTCAGCCCGAGGAAGGTGAGGGTCGAAGCGAGGGTGCGATTGACGACCTGCTCGGGCATGATCCCGGCCGCCTGCAGTGTCGCCAGGGCGTCGTCGAAGATGCCGACCCCCTGGGCGATATGGGCGTCGCTGCCGAGGGCGACCGGGGTGCCGAAACGGGCGCAGAGGCGGGCGATCTCCAGACAGTTGCCCTCGCTGCCGCTGCGACTGGCGGAGAAGGAGGCGTTGTTGATTTCGAGGGCGGTGCCGGTCTCCGCCCCCTTGCGTGCCACTGCTTCGTAGTCGAGGGGAAAGAGGGGATTGCCGGGATGGGTGATAATGCGGGCGGTGCGGCGCTCCATCAGCAGCAGCAGGGCGGCGGTGTGGTCGGCGATGCTGTGGCCGCGATAGCCGCAGTCCTCGTGAAAGCCGGCCATGATCAGTTCGAGGGTGGCGAGGCGTTGCTCGGGGAGGTCGATCTCTCCCGGTCCGATGATGTTGGCCTCGACCCCCTTGAAAATGCGCACCCCGTGCATGTTCTGCGGGACAAAGCGGAGGGCGGCGAAGTGGTAGGGGTGCGGGCCGCCGGGGAGGGCCGGGCCATGGTCGCACATGCCGACGCCGCGCAGCCCCTTGTCCGCCGCTTCCCGGGCGATTTCGTTGATGGTGCTGAAAGCGTGGCCGGAGGCGACGGTGTGGACGTGAACGTCGACTTCGGGGGGGGATAAAATCAGCGGCACGGGAGAACCTCATGTGGGCGGTGATGGCGCGGGACAGAGAAAAGAATGATGCAGGCCAAAGTAGCATAACCGGCCCGGTTCTGGCTAGAGGGGCAGCGGCCAACCCAAGTCTTCGGCTAATCCTACGAGAAGCAGACGGTATTTCTTTGACAGAAATGGGGAATTCGACAACAATCAAACCCTCTTGATTCGATAGGCGGGATAGGTTGCAAGATTCACAAGGTGTGAAGTGGATTACCGCCGTAGCGGTCGGTAATCCCGGCGAGGTTGTAAAGAAATACACCGTCAAGCTCACCAGCGGGGGCAACACCATCCGCGCTATCGCCTTCGACGGCGACAACTCCATGCAGAGCAGCGATGCCCTCCACACCATCACCGCGTCCTTTCCGTCTATCACCAAACTGAAGGGCTCAGCGGTAAAGCCGACAAGGGCAACAGCGGCTACGTCAAGACGACGGAGCTGGCGAATTATGTCGATGACGAAGTGCCGCTCATGGCGGAGAAGATCTTCAATCGCGCCCAGTATCCGACCATTTCGATCAGCGGGCAGGCCTTTCCCATTGGCCAGACGCGGTAGCCCCGTCGTGTTCCAGGGGCGCAAATTTAACTGAATCTGAAATGGTTCTGAAATGGTTCTGAAATGGTTGCCATGATCATCTCCGCCAGCCGGCGCACCGACATCCCCGCCTTCTACAGCGACTGGTTCATCAACCGGGTCCGTGCCGGTTTCTTTCATCGGGTCAATCCCTTTAACGCCAATCAGGTCTCCGCCTTCAGCCTCAAAGCCGAAGATGTCGACGCCATCTGCTTCTGGAGCAAGAACCCGCGACCCCTCCTGCGCCACCTCGACGAACTCGACCAGCGCGGCCGCAACACCTACTTCCAGTTCACCCTCAATCCCTATGGCCCGGAGTTCGAGCCGCAGGTGCCGCCCCTGGCCGAGCGGGTCGCCACATTCAAGGAACTGGCCGCACGCATCGGCCCGGAACGGGTGGTCTGGCGCTACGACCCGGTCATCCTCTCCAGCGCGACAAGCGTTGCCTGGCATCTCGCACAGGTCGAAAGCATCGCCGGACAACTGGAGTCAGCGACCCGCCGCCTGGTCTTCAGTTTCTACGATTATTACGGCAAGGGGCAGGGACGCCTGCACGCCGCCCTGCGGGGAACCGGCATCACCCTACAAGACATCACCGCCCCGGCCCAGGCGGACGAACTCAAAGCCTTGGCCCAGGGTTTCAAGGCGACGGCGGAGCGCCACGGCCTGCGCCTCTTCTCCTGCAGCGAAGAACTGGATCTCTCCCCCTTTGGCATCGAGCATGGCGCCTGCATCGACGGTCAGCTCATCCGTCAACTCTTCGGCGGCCAGCCCTCCACCCGCACGGACAAGAACCAGCGCTCGGCCTGCGGCTGTGTCGAGTCGGTCGATATGGGGAGCTATAACAGCTGCCGCTTCGCTTGCAGCTATTGCTACGCCAACTTCAACGCGGGAATGATCGCGAGCAACTGTGCCAGGCACGACCCGACAAGCCCGTCGCTCCTCGGTCGTTATGAAGGAGAGATCGAAATTCTGACGACACAGAAAAAGCAGAAGTGCGACGGCGGGCAGCAGGAGCTGTTTTGAACTTTGCACACAAGCCGACCAAAGAAACTTTTAGAAAAATCCCCGGCGAAAATATCCTTGACAGCGATAGGTGGCTTGCATATAGTAGCCCGCTGCAAACATGGACAAAGTATATGAGAGCGAGGTGAATTGTATGTACGCGGTGATCAAGACCGGGGGAAAGCAATACAAAGTTTCCGAAGGCGATCTGTTAAAGATCGAGAAAATCGACGGCGCGGTGGGTGATGCCATCGAACTGGGCGAGGTCCTCATGGTCGGTGGAGAGGTGGTAAAAATCGGAACACCACTTCTCACCGGGGCGAAAGTCAAGGCACGCATCGTGGAGCAGGACAAGGACAAGAAAGTCCTGGTTTTTCACTCCCGTCGGCGCAAGGGCACTCGCAAGTTGTATGGACACCGTCAGCCTATTACCCGCCTGAAGATTACAGGTATCGAGGCGTAAGGAGGATTTTCCCATGGCACACAAAAAAGGGATGGGCAGTTCCCGCAACGGCCGCGACAGTGGGGGACAGCGTCTGGGGGTCAAGCGTTTTGGTGGTGAGCAGGTCACCGCCGGTTCGATTCTTGTCCGTCAACATGGCACCAACTTCCACCCCGGCAACAACGTCGGCTGCGGCAGGGATTTTACCCTCTTCGCGCTGGTCGACGGCGTGGTGAAGTTCGAGCGCAAGGACAAAAC
>MGTO01000089.1 GCA_001799485.1 Desulfuromonadales bacterium GWC2_61_20
GCATCGAGCGGCTGATTGCCCAGTCCCTGCCGCAGAGCGTCATCGCCGGTCTCGAACCGACCCGGCCGCTGGTGGCGCAACGTGCCCGTCCAGCCAAGGGGCGGCCGCAGGGCGGCAAGCGCCCGGGTTCGGCGGAAGGCTTCCGCGGCGGCGCCCGGGCGGCCGGTCGCGATCGCCGCGAGCCGGTGGTCGAGTATCGCAGCCGCAAGACCGGGCACAGCAGCGCCCGCTAGCAGGCTGAGGAAAAACGCCCATCTGCGGCGTTGCCCTCATCCCGCGTCGCTGCGGCGTAGCGCTGCTACGCCTCACTCCTAGGGCTGCGGGGCGCCTTGCACCTGGGCATTTTTGCTCAGCCTTACTTGGATCTGCCAGTTCGTAACCATACAACCGAGACAACGGGTGGCCATCGGAAAACTTCGGTGGCCACCCGCCGATTTTGGAGTCGCCGCATGATCCATCTGTCCAACATCCCCCGCCAGCACGGCGCCCAGGTCCTCTTCCGCGACGCCGGCTTCCAGATCCTCCCCGGCACCCGCAACGGCCTGGTCGGTCCTAACGGCGCCGGCAAGACCACGGTCTTTCGCCTCATCACCGGCGAAGAGCACCCCGACGCCGGCGACATCATCTGCGCCAAGAAGACCGTCATCGGCTACTTCTCCCAGGATGTCGGCGACATGGCCGGGCGTTCGGCCCTGGCCGAGGTCATGGCCGCCTCGGCCCGCACCATGCAGCTGGGGGACGAGATCAAGGCGATGGAAACGGCCATGTGCGTGCCGATGTCCGACGACGCCATGGCCGATCTTCTCGCCCGCTACGGCGACGCCCAGGAAGAGTTCGAGCACCGCGGCGGTTACGACCTCGAAAGCCGCGCCCAGGCCGTTCTCACCGGTCTCGGCATCGGTCCCGACGCCTACGAGCGACCGGTCGAAACCTTCAGCGGCGGCTGGAAGATGCGCATCGCCCTGGCCAAGATCCTCACCATCAACCCCGACGTTCTCCTCCTCGACGAGCCGACCAACCATCTCGATGTCGAGTCGATCATCTGGCTCGAGGAGTGGCTGGCCAGCGAGTTCAAGGGGGCGCTGCTCATGACCAGTCATGACCGCGACTTCATGAACCGCATCGTCAGCCGTATTATCGAGGTCGCCGCCGGGACCATCACCACCTATGGCGGCAACTACGACTTTTATCTGCAGGAGCGGGAAATCCGCCGCGAACAGCTCCTCGCCAGCCACCGCCGCCAGCAGGAAATGCTGGCCAAGGAGGAGGAGTTCATCGCCCGCTTCGCCGCCCGCGCCAGCCACGCCGCCCAGGTGCAGTCGCGGGTGAAGAAGATCGACAAGATCGAGCGCATCGAGATCCCGGCCGAGCAGAGAACCATCCGCTTCGAATTCACCGAGCCGCCGCGCAGTGGCGACGACGTCGTCAAGGTCAGCGACCTCGGCAAGGTCTGGTCTCTCCCCGAAGGGGGGGAGAAGTCGGTCTTTGGCGGGGTGTCGGGTCTGGTGCGGCGGGGGGAAAAGGTCGCCGTCGTCGGCGTCAACGGCGCCGGCAAGTCGACCTTCCTCAAGATTATCGCCGGGGAAGCGGAGGCGACGACGGGGAGCGTCAGCATCGGCGCCAACGTCAACATCGGTTACTTCAGCCAGCACGCCATGGAGGTTCTCGACGCCAGAAAGAACGTCTTCGAGACGGTGCAGGACGCCCTCCCCCAGGCGAGCATCGGTGTCATCCGCAACCTCTGCGCCGCCTTCCTCTTCAGCGGCGACAGCGTCGAGAAGCGTATCGACAAGCTCTCCGGCGGTGAGAAGAGCCGGGTCGTCCTCGCCACCATGCTCGCCCGCCCCTTGAATCTCCTCATCCTCGATGAGCCGACCAACCACCTCGACATCCAGTCGCGGGAGGTCCTCCTCGCCGCCCTGCAGAGCTTCGCCGGGACGGTGCTGCTGGTCAGCCACGACCGCCACTTTCTGCGTTCGCTGGTCAACCGGATTTTCGAGATCGATCACGGGGAGATGCGAACTTACGAGGGAGACTACAACTACTACTTACATAAAAGCGGGCGGGTTTCCTGATCCTCACTGCTGCTGAGAACCGCGGGTCTTGCGGCGGTGGCGCCAGATGTAGGCGGCGGCGAGAAGGGCGCAGACGACGAGGACGCCGGCGAGGGCCTGGTGCGAGTAGCGCATGATCAGCTCCCTCTCCTGGCCGATGTAGTAGCCGATCCAGGTTAGAATGGTGACCCAGATGCCGGCACCGAGGAGGGTGTAGAGGGAGAAGCGGAAATGGTTCATGCCGGCGAGTCCCGCCGGCAACGAGATGAGATGGCGCACCACCGGCAGGAGGCGGCCGATGAAGGTCGAGATCTCGCCGTGCTCGTGAAAGAAGCGCTCGACCCGGGCGAACTTGGCTTCGGTGATCCAGACGTGACGGCCGTACTTGAGCAGCAAGGGGCGGCCGAGATAACGGGCGGCAAAGTAGTTGGCGTAGGCGCCGACGAGACTGCCGACGGTGCCGCAGGCGATGGCAAGCCAGATATTCATCAGCCCCTGCTGGGCGAGATAACCGGCGGGGGGCATGACCAGTTCGCTCGGCACCGGGATGACCGAACTCTCCATGGCCATGAGGAGGAAGATGCCGGGGTAGCCGAGGGCGCCGATGACGGTGAGGAGCCAGTCGATCACTGCGTGCATGGGGCGAAAAACCTCCTGTTAAAGTGGCGGCATTCTAGCGTAAGCGTGGCCCACGAGCCAGTGAAACTGTCATCCCGCAGGGTTTTCCCGCAATAAAGTTGACGGCGGTCAAGGCAGTATCCCGGCCAAAGGCGCAGACTGCACTTCACTTGCACAGCGGAGGCTGTCATGCTCACATTCAGCGAAATCATTGTCACCATCACCATCTGGATTCTCACCGCCGCCGGTCTCTTCTTCGGCCTGCGCGTCGTTTGGCGCCGGCGTAAAAACAAAGCACGCTGATGCACCTGTTGCATCATAGGTATGACCCGTTCATGCCGGAGAAAGGTTTCGATGCTTAACCTCGGGCGCACCCAGACCCTCAATGTCATTCGCGTCGACGAGCGCGGCCTCTGGCTCGGCAGCGAGTCCGAAGCGGTGCTGCTGCCACGCCGCGAAGGGGAGGACGCCCGCGTTGGCGACGCCCTGACGGTCTTCGTCTTCGGCCTTCACGACGGCATCGCCCAGGCGACGAGGCAACGGCCCCGGGCCGAGGTCGGCGAGTTTGCCCTCTTTCCCGTCAGCCAGCTGACCGAGCACGGCGCCTTTGTCGATTGGGGGATCGGCAAGGAACTCCTGGTCCCTTTTCGCAAGCAGCCGGTGCGCATGGAACTCGGTCAGGCCTATTTCCTCAAGGTCTGCCTCGATCGCGAAGGTCGCCCCTTCGGCAACGGCCGCATCGATTCATGTCTCGAAGCCCCGCCGCCCACCCTTGGCGCCGGCAGCAAGGTCGATCTCATCCTCTGGCAGTTCACCGATCTCGGCGCCAAGATGATCGTCAACCAGCGCTACGGCGGCCTCCTCTACCGCGATGAGCTCCCCGCAACTGCCGCTCCCGGCGACCGTTGCAATGGCTATGTTCGCCAGTTGCGCGCCGACGGCAAGCTCGATCTGACCCTGCGCGCCGTCGGCGTCGATGCCGCCGAAGCGGCCCGTGTCGCCCTCCTGACCGCCCTCGGTCGCAACGGGTCTCTCCCCTTGAACGACCAGAGTCCACCCGAGCAGATCCAGCAACTCGTCGGCCTGAGCAAGAAATCGTTCAAGAAAGCTCTTGGCGGACTCTATCGGGCCGGGGTCGTGGCCCTCACCCCCGAAGGCATCCGCCTGAAGAAACCGTAGCTACGCCCGTTCCGCCCCTTCCATCCCCGTGCTGACTTCTCGACAAACGAACCGCGCTCCCGTATCATGGGCGCGGTTTTGTCGTTTGCATTGCCTGCCGTAGGAGGGATCTACCGTTGACTATTCGGGATTTCATCGCCAAGTGGCAGGCCTCGACCCTCAAGGAGCGCTCGGCCAGCCAGTCACACTTCAACGATCTCTGCGCCCTGATCGGGCACAAGTCGCCGGTCGAGGCCGATCCGACCGGTGAGCACTTTACCTTCGAGCGCGGCGCGGCCAAGACCGGCGGTGGCGAGGGGTGGGCCGACGTCTGGAAAAAGGGGTGCTTCGCCTGGGAATACAAGGGCAAGCACAAGGATTTGACCGCCGCCTTTGCCCAGTTGCAGCGTTACGCCATCGCCCTGGAGAATCCGCCGCTGCTGGTGGTTTCCGACATGGAAACCATCGTCATCCACACCAACTTCACCAACACGGTGCAGGAGATTCACACCCTTACCCTCGAAGAGTTGGAGCTCCCCGAGGCGCGGCAGAAGTTGCACTGGCTCTTTGCCGAACCCGAGCGCTTTCGCCCCGGCATCACCCGGCGCATGGTCACGGAACAGGCGGCGCAGAACTTTGCCGGCCTCGCCCAGACCCTGCGTAGCGCCGGGCATGACAGCCATCGTGTCGCCCACTTCGTCAACAAGCTGATCTTCTGCATGTTCGCCGAGGACAGCGGCCTCCTCCCCGGTCACCTCTTTACCCGCATGGTCGAATCGGTGCAGTCGCGGCCGGAGAAGTTCGCCCGAAGTATGAAGAGGAGGGAAGCTTGCCCGACAAATCGTCCGATGCAAAGCTCGGCCGCCGTTATCTCAAAAGCTTCGCCAGCGGCACGGCTTTCAAGTTTGCTTGCTCGGCCCAGCATTATGCCTGGCTGGCCCACCACCATAAAATCCCCCTTGTGACCATTGATCTCCTCACCGAAAAGATCGAACCGGGCGCCTTCGACATCGAGCGCAATCGTATTCTCGCCGGGATGTGCAGTCACAACCTGAAGCGCAATATCGAGCAGCTCGCGCCACCGGCCACGGTGACCGCTGCCACCCTCACCGCGGAGTTCGGCATTGCCGATTACTGCGAAGACGACGATTTCCCTTCGGTCGGGAAATCGATCTTTACCGTAACCCTCGTCGATGACCGGGGGAAGGCATGGCGATGTACCTCGATCGACGAAAGGATCCTGGCCGATGACTAGATCAGACAAGCTCAAGCCTTCGGTCGCCCCCTCCGGCGAATTCCTCCTCTACACCACCGCCGACGGCCGCATCCGCATCGAAACCCGGATGCAGAACGAGACGGTGTGGTTGAGCCAGAAGCAGCTCGCCGATCTCTTTCAGACGTCGGTCCCCAACATCAACATGCATATTAAGAACCTTTTCGACGAAGGGGAACTTGAGCCTGATTCAGTTATTCAGGAATTCTTAACAACTGCCGCAGATGGCAAAAACTACCGTACCAAATGCTACAATCTCGACCTGATCATCTCTGTCGGTTATCGCATCAAAAGCCAGGTGGCGACCCATTTCCGCCAGTGGGCCACGCAGCGGTTGCGCGAGTATATCGTCAAGGGCTTTGCCATGGACGACGAGCGGCTCAAGCAGGCTGGCGGTGGTAACTATTTTGATGAACTGCTTGCTCGCATCCGCGACATCCGCTCGTCGGAAAAGGTCTTTTGGCGCAAGGTTCTCGACATCTACGCCACCAGCATCGACTATGATCCACATAGCGAAGGGTCGCGGACTTTCTTCGCCGCCATCCAGAACAAGATGCACTGGGCCGCCCACGGCCAGACCGCAGCCGAGGTAATCCACGGGCGTGCCGACGCGGACAAGCCGAACATGGGGCTGACCAACTGGAGCGGCGACACTATCCGCAAGCCCGAAGTCGAAATCGCCAAGAACTATCTCGACGCCACAGAGCTGGACATTCTCAACCGCATCGTTACCATGTACCTCGAATTCGCCGAATTGCAGGCCTTAAGCCGCAAGCCGATGTACATGCGCGACTGGCTCGCCAAGCTCGACGACTTTCTCCAGCTCAGCGGCCGCGAGCTTCTGAACCACGCGGGGATGATCAGCCACGAACAGGCGTTGGCGAAGGCGCATGGCGAATTTGAGAAATATCGGCGGGAACAACTGAAGCAGCCGACCGAGGTGGAGAAGCATTTCATCGAGGCAGAGGCGGAAGTTAAGCGACTGTCGCCAAAATCGGCGACGCGGAGCAAAAAAAAGGAGGATTGATCGTCCCGCGCGAGCATATCTCCCTCAAACAGCGGTAATTCTTGCCGTGCGGCTTGACAGCGGGGCGGTAAGACTGCTATGGTGCTCAACGTGAAAGCTGTTCCCGGATTATTACGTACGTAATCGCTAGCCCCGGAATGTCTCCGGGGCTTTTTGTTCGTTCAGAAGAAAGAAGAAATTCATGGATTTTCAGGCATTCGCCTTCCACCCCCAGGTTGCCGCCGGTGTCACCGCCGCCGGTTACACCACCCCGACGCCGATTCAGGCCCAGGCCATCCCCGTTGTCATGCAGGGGAAGGACGTCATGGGCCTGGCCCAGACCGGCACCGGCAAGACCGCCGCCTTTGTCCTGCCGATTTTGCACCGTCTCCTGGAGAAGAATCAGCGCGGCGGCGTCCGCGCCCTGATCATCGCCCCGACCCGCGAACTGGCCGAGCAGATTCACAACGCCATCGGCGAACTGGCGATCAAGACCGGCCTGCGCAGCGTCACCGTTTACGGCGGCGTCGGCATCAATCCGCAGATCGCCAAGTTGAAACAGGGGGTCGAATTCGTCGTCGCCTGTCCGGGGCGTCTCCTCGACCACATCGAACAGGGGACGATCAATCTCAAGCAGCTGGAGTTTCTCGTCCTCGACGAAGCCGACCAGATGTTCGACATGGGTTTCCTCCCCGCCATTCGCCGCATCCTCAAGCACCTGCCGCAGCAGCGCCAGACCCTGCTCTTCTCGGCGA
>MGTO01000090.1 GCA_001799485.1 Desulfuromonadales bacterium GWC2_61_20
TTCCGAGAGTTTCTCCAGCAGGAATTCCATGCTGTCAACGACGTTCATGGAGCTCAAGACCTTGCGCAGCAACCAGATGCGTTGCAGGCTGGTGCGGTCGACGAGGAGTTCCTCGCGGCGGGTCCCCGACTTGTTGATGTCGATGGCCGGGAAGGTGCGCTTGTCGACGAGGCGGCGATCGAGGATGACTTCCATGTTGCCGGTCCCTTTGAACTCTTCGAAGATGACCTCGTCCATCTTGCTGCCGGTGTCAACCAGGGCGGTGGCGATGATGGTCAGGGAGCCCCCTTCCTCGATGTTGCGGGCGGCGCCGAAAAAGCGCTTCGGTTTGTGCAGGGCATTGGAGTCGACCCCGCCGGAAAGGATCTTGCCCGACGGTGGCACCACGGTGTTGTAGGCGCGGGCGAGGCGGGGGATGGAGTCAAGGAGGATGACGACGTCACGTTTGTGCTCGACCAGGCGCTTGGCCTTTTCGATGACCATCTCGGCGACCTGGACGTGGCGCGTTGCCGGTTCGTCGAAGGTCGAGGAGATGACCTCTCCCTTGACCGAGCGCTGCATGTCGGTGACTTCTTCCGGGCGCTCGTCGATGAGGAGAACGATGAGATAAACCTCAGGGTGGTTGGTGGTAATGGAGTTGGCCAGGTTCTGCAGCAGCATAGTCTTGCCGGTGCGCGGCGGGGCGACGATGAGGCCGCGCTGTCCTTTGCCGATGGGGGTGGCGAGATCGAGAACGCGCATCGACAGGTTGTCGGTCACCGTTTCAAGGTTGAGTCGCTCCTCCGGGTAGAGTGGAGTGAGGTTGTCGAAGAGGGTCTTGTCGCGAGCGACGGCCGGATCTTCGAAGTTAACTTCGGAGACCTTGAGCAGGGCGAAGTAGCGCTCCCCTTCCTTGGGGGGACGGATCTGGCCGGAGACAGTGTCGCCAGTGCGCAGGTTGAAGCGGCGGATCTGCGACGGCGAGACGTAGATATCATCGGGACCGGGGAGATAGTTGGCATCGGGAGCCCGGAGAAAACCGAACCCGTCCGGCAGAATTTCAAGGACTCCTTCACCGAAGATGGCGCCGTTCTTCTCCGCGGTGGCATTGAGAATGGCGAAGATCAGATCCTGCTTGCGCATGCCCGATGCGCCTTCGACCTTCAGCTCACGACCGATGGCGGTCAGGTCGATGATTTTCTTGTCCTTGAGTTCTTTCAGATTCATCTTGCCTCCTCGGCCGAGCGCGGAGCACACCGGCCGCAAAACAGGACTCTGCGGGACAACCGCAGGCTGTAGGCGGGACGATGCCTCATCTTTTCAAAGGGTCGAAACTGTCGTGGGTTTTTTCGTTGGGAATGGCGAACCAGGATGGGAAACGGCGGCCGGCAACGATGACATTGCCTGTGTCCGTAGGTGACAGGAAGCTGTGCAGCAACCCCTGTTTACTCTCTTTCCCGGCCCGTGTCAATCGCCACGTGAAAAATTGTTGCGGCCGGGGTGGGAGATTTTAATGGTCGTGATAACCGAGGACGACGAGCAGACATGAACCGTCAGCTATGACATTGATACCGTGACGCAGACAGTTATCCACCGCCGCCGGGCTCTGGGAACCGGGCTGCATCCAGATATTTTCGATCCCTTGGGCGATGGCGGCGGTGACCACCGCCTCGGTCACGGCCGGAGGGGTGACGATAGAGAGACTTTTGACCTCCGACGGCAACTCGGCCACTGAAGCAACGCAGGGGAGACCTTCGATGACGGCTTCGCGGGGATTGACCGGAACCACCCGGCGTCCCTGTTGCAGATAGCAGCGCAGGACCTTGTTGCCGAATTTATCCCGGTTGGCCGAGGCGCCGGCGACGGCAAAAGCCCCGGCCCGCAAAAAACGCTCGATCTGTTCTTTCATCTGGGCACCTCGCTCTCGATCTCTGCCCTGGCAGTTTACTTAGTTGTGGCCGCCGGCTTGGCGAGCTGGCGGCTGAGAACTTCATTGAGCCCGGTCGCCAGTGCCCCGGCCAGCTTCTCGAAGGTCTGGCGGTAAAGACTGGGAAAGTCGCTCTGGCCAAAGAGGCTGCGATCTGGTTCGCTCAGGGTGCGGTTGACCCCCTCGGGGCTGAGGAAGTAGACCTTGACCGCCTCCGTCTTGTTGAAATGGGCTTCGTCAAAGGCGGCATATTGCAGATTGAGAAAGGCGCTCCCGGCGGTCCCGGGATACTCCCAGAAGACCTTCCCCGCCGGGTTCACGACCATCGCGGTCGCCAGAATATTGTTGTAGCGGGATTCCAGATAATCCGGCGGGGTCCGGTCCCAGCGCTTTTCCTCCTGTTCCACGCCGTTGAGGATGACGATGAGGAGGCCATCAACGACACTGCTGCGGGCCAACTCGGCCAGGACCTGCGGATCGAGCTGATACTGCCTGGAGACCTGATTGCGGTTGGTCACCAGCGTACTCCCCTTGATCAGTCGGCTGGCCAGGGACACCGGCTCGGCCGCCACCGCGCGCACATCGAAATAGTTCTTGTTCTTGCGCAACAGCTCGACCAGTCGGGTCTCTCGTCCGGCGCTGGCACGCTGCAGCATGGCGATGATTTCATCCCGCTGAGGGTGGAGGATGGTGGAGTTGCCATCGACCAGCAGCGGCAGGACGCCCAGGGTTTTGACTTCTTTCCGGTACTCCTCGGTCGGTACTTTGTACAGACCCGTCCCGCAAGCGGTCAGCAGGATGGGGGAGAGGAAGACGAATAATCGGAAGACTCTGTTCATTAGGCTATCTCCTTGCAGGAGTGACGAGGGCCACGAGGATTTCATCATACCTGCGCAAATCAGATCCGGCAACCCCCCCCGGCAACCGATCCGCTCACAACACCACAACTCGGCGGGCCAGGGGTGAGACCTGTTTGACAGAAAAGCTGGCGACTCCCCAGGCCAGCAGTTCGGGGGCCGGTACGCGGCGCATCGACACCGGCGGCTCCTGGCCGAGAAAGGTCAAGACGGCGTGGAGCATCTCCGCGTCGCGCTGAGTCGATGCCGGCTTGTTCCCCTGGCGCTTGCTGATCTTTTTCCCCGCGCCGTCGAGGGCGAGGGGGAGGTGCCAGTAGGCGGGCGGGGTCAAGTTGAGACAGCGGAGCAGATAAATCTGCCGCGCGGTCGAAGCGAGGAGGTCGGCGCCGCGCACGACCTGATTGACTCCGGCGGCGGCATCATCGACGACCACCGCCAACTGGTAGGCAAAGGGGCCGTCGGCGCGCTTGAGGACGAAATCGCCGACAGCCTCGGCCAAATGCTGACGACAGGAACCGAAGATGCCATCGATAAAGGTAATCTCTTCCGCGGGAACCCGCAGCCGCTGGGCCCGGGGCACACGCCCCGGCGGGAGCCCGTTGCGGCAGGTGCCGGGATAGACCGGCCCCTCCTCGCCGGGGTGCGGAGCACTGGCGAGAATCTCCTTACGTGAACAGGCGCAGGGGAAAATCAGGCCATCATGCTGCAATTGTTCCAGCGCGGCGGCATATGCGTCCTGCCGCTGGCTTTGGTAAACTACTGGACCGTCCCAGACAAAACCGAGGCGTTCCAGGGTGCGCAACATAGTATCGGCGGCGCCGGCGACAACCCGGGGCGTATCGAGATCCTCCATGCGCAGCAGCCAGCGTCCGCCCGCCTGACGAGCCAGGCAGTAACTGCCGACGGCCGCCACCAGCGAGCCAAAATGCAGAGGCCCGGTCGGGCTCGGAGCAAAGCGTCCGACGACCAAGACACTCATTTGTCCCGCCTAAATGGATTCATGCAGGCTCGGCCTCGCTTCGCCGGGTGTGAAGCCGGCTTTTTCCGTTGACAAAAGCGTCGCTCCCACGTAAGGATTACCGACAAGGTTATCTTTGGAGGGTTCTCGTGATCATCACCCGTGCCACCGAATACGCGATTCGCTCGGTTCTCTACATGGCCAAGCAGCGTCGGGGCGAAATCGTCTACAAAAAGGACATCTGCGCTTCGCAGGAAGTGACTCCGGCCTTTCTGACCAAAATCCTTCAGCCGCTGATCAAGGCCGGCATCGTCGGTTCGCAGCGGGGGGTCGGTGGCGGCTTCTTTCTCGCCAAGCTGCCGACCGAAATCACCCTCCTCGATATCATCATGGCCGAAGAAGGGCCACTTTACATCAACCAGTGCCTCTCAGGCGAGGGGGTTTGTACCCGCGACCTCTTCTGTCCGGTTCATGGCGCCTGGCACGAGATTCGTGAGCAGATGATGACCACCCTCGCCCGCTATTCCTTCCAGGACCTCATCGATCGGGAAGGTCAGCTCCCGTCCCGCAACAAATAATCCGCCCCTGTCTTCCCGCCGGATACCCTGTCGCCCGACCAGCCCCCCCCCACGCCTGACAAAAAGCGCCCTGGAGACCAGGAGGGCAAGTCGTCCAGGGCGAAAGGGGAGTCGCGTCCGGCTCCCTGGAAATTCTTCTCTGCTCCAATACTAGCTGCCCCCGCCGCAACCGTCAAATTCCCAGCCAGAAATTCCCGTGACATCGCGTCTTTTCCGTGCAAACTCAGTCACTTCTTTTGCTTCTGTAATCTACACTGAAATACTAAGCAATAATTCACCAGTTATTCTTTATAAAATACTTTATTTTTTATGTTGACTATTTTGCTAGTATTTACTTATAGTCATTTCACGGCAGATGACTTATTTCCCAGGGAGCGCGTCATGGAAACTACCCGTCGCAGTATCGCCAAAGCCGTTTCCTACAGGTTCTTCGGCACCTTGACCACGACGGCCCTGGTCCTCGTCGTCATCGGCAAGCTGGAACTCGCCGCGGCCATCGGCCTGGCCGACACCCTCTTCAAGATCGTCGTCTACATCCTGCACGAACGCGCCTGGAACCGCATCGCCTACGGCCGGCTCAAACCCGAGCCCGACTATTCCATCTGACGAGGACGACCATGCCGGCATCCATTACGCGCCAAATCCCGAGCCTCCTTGCCGACGCCACGGCCGACACGATTCTGGCCAGCGGTCTTGCAGCGGCCAATGGTCCGGTGCAGCTGGCCTGCTCTTTCTCCGTCGAGGATGTGGTGGTGATCGACCTCATCCACCGCCTGCAGTTGCCCATCGGCCTCTTCGCCCTCGATACCGGCCGCCTCAACGAGGAGACCTACCAAACCGCCGAATCGATACGTGAGCGCTACGGCGTGACCATCGACTGGTATTTCCCCGAACGCGCCGCGGTCGAAAAGCTGGAGCGGGCGCAGGGCCTCTACTCTTTCCGCGAGAGCCTGGAGAAACGCCACGCCTGCTGCCAGATCCGCAAGGTCGAGCCCCTCGGCCGCGCCCTGGCCGGACTCGCCGGCTGGATCACCGGGCTGCGCCGCGAGCAGAGCGTGACCCGCACCGAACTCGCCCCCCTCGAAATCGACAGCGCCCATGGCGACATCCTCAAGATCAATCCGCTGGTCGCCTGGAGCGAGGCCGAGGTCTGGGCCTATGCGGAAAAGCACCGCATCCCGGTCAACCCCCTGCACCAGCGCGGCTATCCCTCCATCGGCTGCGCCCCCTGCACCCGCGCCATCGAACCGGGCGAGCACCCCCGCGCCGGACGCTGGTGGTGGGAAGACCCCGAGCATAAAGAGTGCGGACTGCACCGGCCAGAGTAGAAATTTGCGGGATTTTTCTCATTCGTCCCATCTGTCCCATAGGACCTCTATGACCTATACGACCCATGAAAATCCTAAAGCTCTGACCCACCTGCAACAGCTCGAAGCCGAGAGCATCCATATCCTGCGCGAAGTCGTCGCCGAATTCGAAAACCCGGTGATGCTCTACTCCATCGGCAAGGATTCGGCGGTCATGCTCCATCTGGCGCGCAAGGCCTTTTTTCCGGCGCGCCCGCCCTTTCCCCTGCTCCACGTCGATACCACCTGGAAATTCAGAGAGATGATCGCCTTTCGCGACCGTATGGCGGCCGAAGGCGGCTTCGACCTCCTGATCCATGTCAACCCGGAGGGGGTCAGGCAAGGGATCTCCCCCTTTTCCCACGGCAGCGCCCTCTACACCGATATCATGAAGACCGCAGGGCTCAAGCAGGCCCTCGACCACTACAAGTTCGACGCCGCCTTCGGCGGGGCGCGGCGCGACGAGGAGAAATCGCGGGCCAAGGAGCGCATCTTCTCCTTCCGCAGCGCCAGCCATCGCTGGGACCCCAAGAGCCAGCGACCGGAGCTGTGGAACCTCTACAACGCCCGGGTGCGCCCGGGGGAGAGCATCCGCGCCTTTCCCATCTCCAACTGGACCGAGCTCGACGTCTGGCAGTACATCCACCTCGAACAGATCCCCATCGTCCCCCTCTACTATGCGGCGGTACGGCCGGTGGTCGAGCGTGACGGCATGCTCATCATGGTCGACGACGAGCGCCTGCAGCTCAAACCGGGCGAAGTCGTGCAGCACAAATCGGTGCGCTTCCGCACCCTCGGCTGCTACCCCCTGACCGGCGCGGTGGAATCGACGGCGGCGACCCTCCCCGAAATCATCCAGGAGATGCTCCTCACCCGCACCAGCGAGCGCCAGGGGCGCCGCATCGACCACGATCAGGCCGGAAGCATGGAGAAAAAGAAACAAGAGGGCTATTTCTAGCCCTCTTGTTAGCTGTCAGCAATTAGCTATCAGCTGTCAGCTTGATGCAAATAGTCTTAAGGCCTTAGCTGATAGCTAACAGCTGATAGCTGATGGCTATCGAAAGCGGAGTTTTCGAATGGCCCACCAATCCGACCTCATCGCCAGCGACATCCACGCCTACCTGCAGAGTCAGGAGGAGAAGTCGCTGCTGCGCTTTATCACCTGCGGCAGCGTCGACGACGGCAAGAGCACCCTCATCGGCCGTCTCCTGTGGGATTCGAAGATGATCTTCGAGGACCAGCTCGCCACCCTCACCGCCGACAGCAAGCGTATCGGCACCCAGGGGGAGAAGATCGACTATGCCCTCCTTCTCGACGGATTGCAGGCCGAGCGCGAGCAGGGGATCACCATCGACGTCGCCTACCGCTACTTCTCCACCGACAAGCGCAAGTTCATCGTCGCCGACACCCCGGGACACGAGCAGTACACGCGCAACATGGTCACCGGCGCCTCCACCGCCCAGGTCGCGGTCATCCTCGTCGACGCCCGCAAGGGGCTCCTCACCCAGACCCGGCGCCACAGCTACCTGGTCTCCCTGGTCGGCATCCGCCACATCGTTCTGGCCATCAACAAGATGGATCTGGTCGCCTACGATGCCGCCCGTTTCGCCGCGCTGGAGCGGGAATATCGCGCTTTCGCCGCCCCCCTGGGGTTCGCCGAAATCACCGCCATCCCCATCTCGGCCCTGGAGGGGGACAACATCCTTGTCCGCAGCGCGCGCACCCCCTGGTACGCCGGCCCGACCTTGATGGAACAGCTGGAGACGGTGGCGATCGCCGATGTTGCCGCGACCCAGCCCTTTCGTCTGCCGGTGCAGTGGGTCAATCGTCCGCACCTCGACTTCCGCGGCTTCGCCGGCACCATCGCCGCTGGCACCATCCGCCCCGGCGATCGTGTCGTCGTCGCCGCCTCGGGTCGCAGCAGCCGGGTCAGCCGCATCGTCACCCTGGATGGCGACCTCCCGGTGGCGATCGCCGGGCAGGCGGTGACGTTGACCCTGGAGGACGAGATCGACATCAGCCGCGGCGATCTCCTCGCCAGCGCAGATCAACCGCCGGAGCACACCGAGCGTTGCCGCGCCCGCCTCGTCTGGCTGCACGAGGAACCCCTTGTCGCCGGCCGTGGCTATCTGCTCAAGAGCGGCGCCGCGACGGTTCCGGTCTCGGTCGACGGTCTCGAGCACAAGGTCAATGTCAATACCTTGGCCGAGGAGCCGGGCACGGGACTGGCCCTCAACGAGGTCGGCGTCGCCCGCCTCCATCTCGACCGTCCCCTCGCCTTCGACCGTTACCGCGACAACCGCGTCACCGGCAGCTTCATCCTCATCGACCGGGTCAGCAACGCCACCGTCGCCGCCGGCATGTTCGAGGCCCCCCTCGCCGCCGGGGCAGAAGAGACCGCCAGCGCCGTCGACCGTCGTCGCCGCGCCGCCCTCAAGGGGCAGCCGCCGCTCCTCCTCTGGTTCTCCGGTCGCCACCCCGGCGCCAGCGCGGACGCGGCTCGCGCCGTCGAGAGCCGCCTGCACCGGCGCGGCCTGCACACCGCCCTCCTCGACGATGCCCGCCTCGGCGACGGACTCAATCGCGATCTCGGCAGCGATGCCACCGGGCAGGAGGAGAGCCTGCGCCGCGCCAGCGAAGCGGCGCGCCTCCTCCTCGACGCCGGCCTCATCGTTGTCGTCAGCAGCGATGTCCCCCTGCGCGCCGTCCAGCTCCTCCTTGCCGACGAACCCCTCACCGTCGTCAACGTTGACGACGACCGCGACGCCGCCAGCCTGTGCGAAGCGGTGCTGCGGCAACTCGAGCCGCTTTTGGCGGCAAAAGACATCGTCAGTCCCGGCATTATCTGCTAAAGTTGCCGGACTTCCTTCGACAGGAGCTTCTGCCCATGTCTCTCGATCCTCAAACCCTGCGTCTCGACGGCATCTACCAGCAGCGCGACCCTGCCCGTTTCATGCAGCGGATCAAGCTCGCCGCCGGCGCCCTCTCCAGCCTCCAGGCCGAGCAGATCGCCACCCTCGCCGAGCGCCATGCCGGCGGCCGTCTGCACCTGACCACGCGCGGCAGCATCGAGCTGCACGATCTCCTCGCCGTCGATCTCCCCCCGCTGCTGGCCGGCCTCCTCGCCGTCGGCCTGAGCGGACGCGGGGCCTGCGGCGGCGCGGTGCGCGGCGTCGCCTGCAGCACCACCTTCAGCCCGCATTACCGAGAGTGCCAGGCCCTGGCCCGGCGCCTGCACCGCTACTTCACCGGTAACCCCCGCTTCGAAGGACTGCCGAAGAAGTTCAAGATCGGCGTCGACGGCGACCGCCAGGGGGGGCGCCAGTTGATTCAGGACTGCGGCCTGGTCTTCGCCGGGAATAACCCCGAGGGGGAATCGCTGTGGGAAGTCTGGTGCGCCGGCGGCCTCGGGCGCGAACCGCGCGCCGCCTTCCTCCTGCGCGAGCGGGTCGATGAAACCGAGCTGCTTGCCCTCCTCGAAGGGATTCTTACCATTTATCGCGCCCGCGCCGCGGCGGGGAAACGGCTCAAGCATGTCGTCGCCGAGCTCGGCGAGCCCGCCTTTCGCGCCGCCCTCGCCGCCGCCACCCGGCCTTTGCCGACCCCGCCGCCGGCGAGCGGCCTCGGCACGGTCCTCGGCATTCCGGCCGACGAGGCGCCGCTGCTGGTCTCGATCTTTGCCGGCGAGGTGAGCGCCGCCGCCCTGCGCCAACTGGCGCAACTGGCCGGCGAATATGCCGGCGGGGTGCTGCTGATCACCGCCGATCAGGATGTCGCCCTGGTGGCGAGCAGCGAGAAGGCGCGCACGGCCTTGCAGCAGCGCCTGCTTCTCCTCGGCCTCGGCGAAGAGGCGCTGCCGCCGCAACCGGTCTTCCGCGTCTGCCCCGGCAGCCACGAGTGCAAGATGGGTTTGGCGCCAACCCGCGACGTCGCCCGCGCCCTGCTCGGCGCGCTCCCCCCCGACGCGGTGACGACCAGCTTCGCCATCTCCGGCTGTCCCAACAGCTGCTCGCAGCCGCAGCTGGCCGCTATCGGCATCGTCGCCACCCGCCTGGAGAAGGATGCGCAGGGTGGCAGATCCCCCCGCTTCGATCTCTATCGCCGTATCGACAATGGCCTCGGTCTCCGCACCGCCAGCGATATCCCGCTGGCCGACCTGAATATGACCGTCCTCCGGCACCGCAACAGTCCAGCCGCTCCGTTGCCCTAACGAAAGGAGATCTCCCATGGCCAACATCTTCACCGACAACTCCCTCTCCATCGGCCGCACCCCGCTGGTGCGTCTCAACCGCATCACCCCCGGCGGCGCCACCGTTCTCGCCAAGATCGAGGGGCGCAACCCGGCCTATTCGGTCAAGTGCCGCATCGGCGCGGCGATGATCTGGGACGCCGAGAAGAAGGGACTGATCAAACCCGGGGTCGAGATCGTCGAGCCGACCAGCGGCAACACCGGCATCGCCCTCGCCTTCGTCGCCGCCGCCCGCGGCATCCCCATCACCCTGACCATGCCCGAGACCATGAGCATCGAGCGGCGCAAAGTCCTCAAGGCCCTCGGCGCCAACCTCGTCCTCACCCCCGGCTCCCGCGGCATGGCCGGCGCCATCGCCGAAGCCGAAGGTCTCGCCGCCGGCAATCCGGGGAAATACCTCCTGCTGCATCAGTTCAAAAACCCGGCAAACCCGGCGATCCACGAACAGACCACCGGTCCGGAAATCTGGAACGATACCGACGGCGCCGTCGATGTCGTCATCGCCGGGGTCGGTACCGGCGGCACCATTACCGGCATCTCCCGCTACCTGAAAAAGACCAAGGGGAAGCAGATCCTTGCGGTGGCGGTGGAACCGGCCGACTCGCCGGTGATCACCCAGAAACTCGCCGGCGAAGACCTCAAGCCCGGCCCGCACAAGATCCAGGGGATCGGCGCCGGCTTCATCCCCGACACTCTCGATCTCTCCATCATCGATCAGGTCGCCCAGGTGAGTAACGACGAAGCCATCGACTTCGCCCGGCGGCTGGCCAAGGAGGAAGGAATCCTCGCCGGCATCTCCTGCGGCGCCGCCGTCGCCGTCGCCGCCCGCCTCGCCGCCAAGGCCGAATTCAAGGGGAAGACCATCGTCGTCATCCTCCCCGACTCGGGGGAGCGCTACCTGACCAGCGTCCTCTTCGAGGGGCTGGTCTGAGGGGAGGCCCGCCGCCGCCTACCCTTTCCCGCTCCCCGGGACAAACGCCAAGGCCGCCGGTGCAGCAGCGCCGGCGGCCTTGTTCATGAAACAGCGATCTGGGTGCCGCCCTCAGATGTTGGTCGGCGGGCCGAGGGGGTCGGTGCGGCGGACGATGGGACGACAATGACTGGCCTCCCAGTCATGGCGCGCGCCGAAGGCCTCGACGGTGACAAAGTCGTCGTGACAGGCGACAACCCTGCCGCTGTAGTACAAATCGAGATTCTGCACCCAGATTTCACTGCCGTTAGTCGCTCTCCGGCAGATATTGCTGAATTCCTCGTTACGCATGGTGCTATCTCCTTTCCCGACCGCTTAAGGCGGCCATAGCTCACTCTCGCTGCCTTTGATTATACCTCCGGGGGCAAGCAGAAGTCAGCGGCAGAAGGGAAGCAGATCCGCCCTTCTCAGCGATGCGGCGAGCATGTTAGGGTTTGGTGTACACTTGTCCCGCACGAGGAGGCCCCATGTCGACCGCCATTCCCTTGCTCGCCGCCTTTGACATCTTCGACGCCCACTTTCATATCATCGACCGCCGCTTCCCCCTCATCGCCAACCAGGGGTATCTCCCCGACGACTACGGCTGCGCCGACTATTTGGAGCGGATGCGGGGTTACCGTCTGGTCGGCGGCGCCGTCGTCTCCGGCTCCTTCCAGGCCTTTGACCAGAGCTACCTTGTCGCCGCCCTGCGTACCCTCGGCCCCGCCTTCGTCGGTGTCACCCAGCTGCCGGCGAGCGTCAGCGACGAAGAACTGCGGTCTCTGGATGCCGCCGGGGTGCGCGCCGTGCGCTTCAACCTCAAGCGCGGCGGCTCGGCCGAGGTCAAGGACCTCGACACCTTGGCGCGGCGGGTCCACGACATCGTCGGCTGGCACGCCGAACTCTACGTCGATGCCGCCGAACTCCCCGACCTCTTTGCCACCCTGGTCGCCCTGCCGGCGGTGAGCATCGACCACCTCGGCCTCTCGCAGCATGGCTTCCCCACCCTGCTCAAGCTCGCCGAGCGCGGCATTCGCGTCAAGGCGACCGGCTTCGGCCGCGTCGACTTCGCCGTCGGCCCGGCATTGCAGGCCCTTTACCAAGCCAACCCGCAGGCCCTCATCTTCGGCAGCGACCTCCCCTGCACCCGCGCCCCGCGTCCCTACACCGATGCCGACGCGCTGTTGATTGTCGAGATGCTGGGGGAAGAGGGGGCACGGCGCGTCCTTTGCGAGAATGCGCGCCTCTTCTACTGCGGCCGCGCTCACGGTGCCCCCCAGTGACAGAAAGCCCCCCAGGACCTATCGTGTAAATCGAAATTATCAATTTGACTCACGGCAGCCAACTGACTAGGCTGCGTTGCACTTGGTCGCGCAACGCTAACCTTTTTCAGGAGACTTTCGGTGAACCGTATTGCATGGTTATTGATTGGCTGTCTGTTTATTCTTGTCCCCTCGGTCTGGGCCGCAACCAGCCGCAGCGGTATCGTCACTGTCGAAGTCAATCTCTCTGCCCAAAAAACAGGAGAATCGGCCCGCCTCTGGCTCCCCTATCCGTTCAGCGACCGTCAACAGACGATCGGCGATATCCGCGTCAACGGCGACTTTGCCGACTCCGGGGTTTACACCGACAAAATCCACGGGACGCCGATTCTCTATGCTGAATGGCCGAAAGAAGCCACCAGCCGCAAGCTCTCCCTCTCCTTCAGGGTCGAACGGCAGGAAGTGCGGATGACGAACCTGCCGGAGAAGGAGCCGCAGTGGAACCCGGCCGACTATGCTGCTTACCTGCAAGCGACCAGCCTCGGCCCCATCGATGGTGAGGTCAAAAAGCTCGCCGCGCAGATCGTCAAGGGAAAGAAGACGGTGCTGGCCAAGGCCAAAGCGATCTACGACTGGACGGTGGCGAACATGTACCGCGACCCCGCGACCCGCGGCTGCGGCAAGGGCGATGTCTGCACCCTGCTCCGCAAGCCGGGGGGCAAGTGCACCGACATCTCCTCGGTCTATGTCGCCCTCTGCCGCGCCGCCGGAGTGCCGGCGCGGGAGGTCTTCGGCGTCCGCCTCGGCAAGAAAGCCGAGGAAGACATCACCACCTGGCAGCACTGCTGGGTCGAGTTTTTCCTCCCCGGCAGTGGCTGGGTGCCGGTCGATCCAGCCGACGTGCGCAAAGCCATCCTGGTCGAGAAGCTGGAACCGAACGATCCCAAGGTACAGGAATATCGCGACTACTTCTGGGCCGGGCTCGACCCTTACCGCTTCGCAGTGGCGAGCGGGCGCGATCTGGTCCTCAATCCGCCCCAGGCCGGGGCACCCCTCAATACCTTCGGTTACCCCTACGCCGAAGTCGGCGGCCAACCCCTCGATTTCTACGATGCCAAGGCCTTTGCCTACCGCATCGGCTATCGGGAGAAATAGTCGCAGACCAGCAACGGCACTTTGGCCGTTCCGAGTTACAATGACTAGCAAATTCTCCCCAAATTCTTTCCGCCCGAGAATACCTCCGCGCGCGGCGTCATCCGTGAAAACTCGCCACCATCAGCATCGGGATGGCTTGGCTTTTGTCCGGTGCGCTCGGGGAAATCAGGGCGCGGTGCTGAGACAATGATTCCCTTGCAGAAATGCACCCCGCCCCCCCGGGCAAAGACAACAAGGCCGGTTGCGGATCTCCGCAGCCGGCCTGTTCATTGAAACAGCAAAAGCGGATTGCTCCTGCCGCACTTCCCCTACCAGATCACGCGCAAGCCGTGGTCATGATAAGCGGCAAAGGCCTTGTCGCACGAAACCAGCGTCAGTTTGCGGGCGATGGCTTGCTGGATCAGCATGCGGTCGAAGGGATCTTTGTGGGCGAGGCGGGGGAGGGTGTGGAAGGCGGCAGCTTCGCCGTCGGCGAGGGGAATGAGGTCGAAGCCCGATTGCACGGCGAGGGCGGGAAGCTGCTCCGGGGTCACGCCGTGCAATTCAAGCTTGCCAAGGCCATATTTGAGGGAAAGTTCCCAGAAAGTCACGCTGCTGACATGGACGCCGTTATCGGGGTTGCGAATCGCCGCCGCCGCCCTTTTGCCGAGGGCGGACGGTTCGAAGAGGGTCCAGAGCAAGGTGTGGGCGTCGAGGAGGAGCTTCATGACGACAACAAGGACTCGTCGTCGAGCTTGAAGTCGTCGCCGAGGGCAAAGGAACCTTTCCCCGCCAGCAGCCCGAGAGTGCGTTCGGGGGGAGCGGCATAGCGGGCAAAGGGGACCAGCACCGCCACCTTCTCCTTCTTCTTGCCGAAGCTGATGACGATTTCTTCGCCCTGCTGCACCTTGTCGAGGGCTTCGGAAAAGTGGCTTTTGAATTCGCCGACGGTCATGGTTTTCATCACAACACCTCCGATGCAACCACTATGGATTTTTCGTGACAAGTTGTCAAGATAACTCATTGTCGGTGATTTTTTCTGTGACACCAGCTCACTATGGTAATTCCTCAATAACCCATCGAAAGCCTACCGAAAATCTTCCGGCATCCTGCTAATTGGCGAGGGCCACATCCAGAGCGCTCCGGTACGTCCCAGCCCATTGCTCAAGGATTTTCGCGTTCGCGATACTTGCGGTCACATCTGCACCACCGATGACCATAGTTCCCATCTTGTCCACCCTGCGGTAGAAGGTCCGCTCACCCTGTTTGTCGTAGAATGAGAAAAGATTCAGGGTCTTAGCCCGGCTGATCGGAACAGCATTGCCGGTGGCGATACGCCATTCGGAATAGACAACCATGATGGCATCGACCCCGATGGCGGCGCACAGTCCCTTGGCCTGTTCCGGAGTCAGTATAACTTTTTTCAGCTCACTACTCTCCTGGGTCAATGCCCCAAGCTCCTTGCCGTTAAGCACCGGCACGTAATCACTCAATATTTTTTCCACGGTCAGCCGTCGATAGTCCTTACTGCCGACAAAAGTCTCCGCTTTTTTCACCGTCCAGAGCGAAGACAAACGTTTTTCCGTATGGTTCAGCAGTTCGTTGGTGGCACGCTGGATAGCTGCGTCCTGCGTTGAAGCGCGCGAACCGACGCCACTCGAAGTCAGGCCGCTCCAGTCATTGACCGAAAATGAAACGACTGCGACTTTCTTGATGCCCGGACTTGCCTTCATGGGGGCTACGGTGCTGGTCACTCCAGTACACCCTCCCAATATCAGCGCCGAACCTGCAAAAAACAACGACAATCCCCGCATACCTAACCCCTTTCATTGTTCTATCCTTGAGACAGCTTGCAGGTCATCTAATAGGCGGCATAAGTGCCGCAAAGGATGCCTGATAGGTGGAGATCCATTCGCCAAGGGTCTCCTCACTCAACTCGTACAGTCGATGGCTCCCTATGGCCTTTTTGCCCACCATGTCGCGACGCTCGGCAAATCTTTTGTTGCCTTTTGCATCCCAGATGGTCACGACATTCTTGGTAACCGCCTTAATGGTTGGAAACATGCTTCCGGTTTTAGTGGTCCAATCCGAGAAAATAATGACGACTGCATCCACGCCGAGGACGGTGCAGAGCGCCCGGGCTTTCTCGGCATCGATATTACCTTTGAGCAGATCCTTAATTGTCGGGGCAAAGACCGGCAATGGTGCGCCGACAACTAGCGGAGTAAGGACCCGGTAACTGGCCGCTGCCTCCAGATTGCGGAAGGCCGGGGCAGCGTTAAAGTTCTGAGTCGGGACGACTTGCCAACGTTTGCTTAATTCCTCTTCGCTGATGCGCAACAACTCGGCCGTTCCCGCCTGAACGATCTGTTCGCTGGAGGCAGTGCCGAACATCCCGTTGATCCCGATCCCGCGCCAGTTGCTGACCGTCAGCGAGACAACAGCCACTTTTCGTATCGCCGGATCTTCGCCGACCCCAGGAGCGAGACAGCCCGCGAGAAGGGGCAGGAGTGTGAGGAGAAGCAGCCACCCTAAAATCCGCACATCTGTCATAGCAGTGTCCAAGCTGCAACCCTTGCCGGTCAATACCAAAGAAAACGCCGTAGCAGCAGGCTGACACGGCGGCGCTTCTAGATTGGCAGTTTTCTCCTGGAACATCTTCCCCACCCCCAAACTGCCATCAGACATATCCAGGCGCTTTATTAACCTGAGCCGCTCCTCATTGTCAAACGATATGCATCAACCAACATCCGGGCTCACAATCGATCGATGGCACCAAGACGAACCAACCTCACTCCGTTGGATGATCGGAACCGGGGCGGCCGCCGGGGAGGGGATCGAGATGCCAGATCTCGGCGTTGTACTGGGCGATGGTA
>MGTO01000091.1 GCA_001799485.1 Desulfuromonadales bacterium GWC2_61_20
GGCCGTTCTCGCGGTGGCGGCCCTGGCCCTGGCTCTGCACTTTCGCGATCGTCTCCTTGGCCAGTCCGCTCTCTTCATCTTCGCCGCCTCGGGGGCCAAGGTCTTCCTCTACGATCTCTCCGGGACGGCGCCTTTGATCCGCATCGGCAGCCTCGTCGTCCTCGGGGTCAGCCTCTATCTCGGCGGCTGGCTCTATCGCCGGGTCGGCGCCATTGAGGAAGAGACCGCAGGCTGCGGCCAATAGCCAGACAGTCATCACCCCGCGCTGTAGCGCCGGAACATCCACCTTATGCCCGACAAAAAACAGCGGGGGCAGGCCCATCGAGCCTGCCCCCGCTGTGTCTCCCGGCTGCAACCTTCCCCCTAGGTGCCCGTCGCTGTGAGAAACGGCATGACCGCCAACGATTTTTTGCGTTCTTCCGGCGTCGATCCGAGGGGGGTCGGTTCAACGAGAAAGCCGGTCACCTCCAGGAAACGCACGGCGGCGGCAACCTGCTGGCGGTACTCCTGCATATTGGCCGGCTGCCGTCGCGGCGTGTAAAAGAGGGAGCGACGGGAATCCCGGAGCCGCAACACGACATAGAGCTCAACCTTGCCCTGACGGTGGAAGGTGCAAATGTAGGCGCTGCAATGTTGCTGCGGATAATTTTCCGGCGAGAGAACGACCATGCTGAGGGAGATATAGAGTTCGGCAACTTCCATCGGTTGCGCGTAGGTCAGGGTCTCAAGCCCCGGCACCAGTGTAAAACTCTCGCCCGGGATCCCCGGAGCATGCCCTTTCGTCTCCCCCCCGCCGCCGAGCAGAAGGGCGGCGGCCTCGTCAACCATGGCACGCACCCTCGCTTCCTTGCTCTCCCGCTCGATAATGAGCGCTGCCCGCTCCTGCGGCGTCAGACTGCGCGCAGCCTCCTCCGCCTTTTTGCGGGCGTCCTCGGCCTGTTGCCACGCCGCCTCATGCGCCTTGGCGCGAGGTCTCTCCTCGAGCTTTTCCCCGGGAGGAGAAACAACCCTGGTTGCTGCCGCGGCCTCCGCTGCCTGTTTCCGGGCGGCGGCCGCGGCCGCCTGCTTCCGTGCCTCTTCCTCGGCGGCCTTTTTGCGCGCAGCTGCCTCGGCCGCCTGCTTCCTTGCCTCATCCTCGGCGGCCTTTTTGCGCGCAGCTGCTTCGGCCGCCTGCTTCCTTGCCTCTTCCTCGGCCGCCTGTTTCTGCGCGGTTTCCTCGGCGGCTTTTTTGCGGGCGGCTTCTTCGGCGGCCTTTTTGCGCGCGGCTGCTTCGGCCGCCTGCTTCCTTGCCTCTTCCTCGGCCGCCTGTTTCCTTGCCTCTTCCTCGGCCGCCTGTTTCCTTGCCTCTTCCTCGGCCGCCTGTTTCTGCGCGGCTTCCTCGGCGGCTTTTTTCCTTGCCTCTTCCTCGGCGGCTTTTTTCCTTGCCTCTTCCTCGGCGGCTTTTTTCCTTGCCTCTTCCTCGGCCGCCTGTTTCTGCGCGGCTTCCTCGGCGGCTTTTTTCCTTGCTTCTTCTTCGGCGGCCTTTTCCCGGGCGGCTGCTTCGGCCTGCTTCAGCGCCGCGGCCGCAGCTTCTTCAGCCTGCCGGCGGGCAACATCTTCAGCCTGCTGGCGAGCAGCCTCTTCGGCCTCTTTACGGGCGGCCTCCTCAGCCTGTTTCCGTGCCACCTCCGCGGCGGCCTGTTTCCGCGCCGCCAGCTCGGATAGTTTGCGTGCGGCGGCATCCTCCTGATTCGCCACCTCTTCCGCTTCACAGATGGCGGCTGCCGTCGGCACAACCGGCGCTGATTCCTTTACTGCCTTTGCGGTACCGGCCATTTCCCCCGATGAGGCGGCATGATCCTTACGCGTCAACCGGGATTGGGGTCGATTACTTTCCTCCTGCAATTTCCGCAAAGCCAGGGGCGACATGATCACCGGAATGGAGCGGATGACAACTTCACGCATCGCCTTGGCGTAATTGATCTTCACCGGTTCGAACTTGAAATCATAACCTTCCCAATAGCTGATCACCTGCTTCAGGGCATTACGGTAACCGGCCGCCGGCACTTCTGGCGCGGGGAGACGGAAGACGCGGATGGAACGTCGACTGGCGACGTAGGCGGCGGAAAAAACCTCGCTGCGCCCGGCCCTGGACGTGACCACGACATAGATCTCGATCGGCTCGTCGCCGACTCCGGGAAGATCCAGGACCCGAGACCTGTCGGAGCGGAGAACTTCAAGGATCTCGGAATCCTCGGCTTCGATGCAATTTAACTTTTCGTCAGCTATCAGCATGGCCTGCGCATCCGCGAAAAAACATTACAAGAAAAGTGCCCATATCTCTGACCACATTTATCGCATTTTCAAGCAATTAACAGAGCTGTCGGCGATTGTCAACGCTTTTGCTCCCGTACTTCCCGCAGCACCTCGGCACGGGTAGAACCGAACCCCCGCGGAGTGTTCAAAATGCGCAAAATGCTTTACAGCCGGTGAAATTCTTTTTAAACTGCCTCCGCACTCTTTCTCGACCTGTATCACATGCTGACGTTATCCGATTATTAATTGCAAGGAGCCCCACCATGACCTACCGTCACCTCTGCACGACCGCCCTTCTCCTCCTGTCGCTCCTTATCTTCGCCACCACCGCTCTGGCGGGAAGCCGCACCTATTATGAAAGCGGCAAGGTCAAGACCGAGTACATTACCGAAACCGGGCAGAAACCGATCCTCAAGACCTTCCAGGAAAACGGCAAGATCCACTCCATCATCACCTACAGCGGCGATCAGCCGGAGCGGGCGTTGTGGCACGACGAAAACGGCGTCCTCCAATCGGAAGAACTTTATGTCGATGCCTCCACCCGTATCGTCACCTTCTATGACCTTGTGGGGAATAAAATCACCGAAGAGACCCGAGTCGATGGGAAACGCATCAAAGGCCGGACCTTCTTTCCCAACGGCAATACGGAAAAGGAATACAATTTCAAGGATGACAAGCTCAACGGTCCCTATATCCTCTATTTTGAAAACGGCAAGATCAAGGCCGAGTTCGAATACAAGGATGGCGTGCAGATCTGATTGCCGGCCCCGCCTCTCCTGCTGCCGCAAAAAGGGTCTCGCCGTGCGCGGACCCTTTTTAACTTTGTTCACCTCCTGACCGTGGCCCCAGACGCTGAGACCGGACAAGACTGACTCCATGGCAACCGTTCACCAGATTCGCACCATTCTTGCCCGACGTACGCCGGTGACGACCGATCCCGCCCGCTTCCCCGGGCACAAGCATGCGGCCGTCGCCCTGTTGCTGCGGGACCATGCCGGGGTCACCGAACTTTTCTACCTGCTGCGAGCCAGCCACGACGCCGACCCGTGGTCGGGGGACATCGGCTTTCCCGGCGGCCATATCGACGCCACCGACAGCAGTCCCCGCGCCGCGGCCGAACGCGAAACCTGCGAAGAAATCGGCCTCGATCTCAGCGAAGCCGAGCATCTTGGCCAGCTTGACGACATCGCCGGGGCCCACCTCCCGGTCATCGTCTCCTGCTTCGTTTATCACCTCCCCATCGCAGTGGACATGGTCCTCAATCATGAAGTCGTCGAAACCTTCTGGGTCCCGCTGACCCATCTCACCGACATCCGCCGACACGTCATGACCGAAGTCCGTTTTCGCGAGGAGACGTTGCTGCGCCCCGGCATCGATCTCCTCGGCCCCGGTCGCCGGGTTCTGTGGGGGATCACCTATCGCCTGACGAGCCAGTTTCTGCACCTTATCGGCCACCGTCTCCCCGAGACGCCGATCCCCTGATCGGCCCCATCACCCTGACCGTAAGAGGTTGCCATGTCATTGGTGCAGGTGTTCAAGGAATGCGCCCGCAAGGATAACCCTGTCCCGTGAACCTCCTCGCCGACCTCCCCGCCGCCCGGAGCGCCGAAGAAACGACCCTGCTGCAGCAAGGGACGCAGGTCCGCATCGAGCGCATCGTTTCGCACGGGCAGTCCTCGCCCCCCGGTTTCTGGTACGATCAGCCGGACCATGAGTGGGTTTTGGTCCTCAAGGGGCACGGCGTCATCGAATTCGCCGACGGACGCACGGTCACTCTGGCCGCCGGCGACACCCTGGCGATCCCGGCGGGAACGCGCCACCGGGTAGCCGCGACGGCAACGGACGGACCGACGGTCTGGCTGGCGGTTTTCCATCGGTGATCGATACCGAACTGGACCCGGTGCGATCTGCTACACTTGTTCCCTGGAGGGTTTCATGTCCGCCATTGATCTGCACCGTCTCAAAATCGCGAAATCCCCCGACCAAAGCGCAACGCGTCGGCGCCGTCGGCGGTGGTGGCGTGCGGCTCTCGTCGCCGGGCTCGGCCTGTCGCTTGTCGGCAGCGTCCTTTTCCTGCGGAGCCGCCCGGTGGAGATCGAAACCGTGACCGTCTCCCAGGTTTACCCGGCCCAGTCCATCACCCTCCTCAACGCCAGCGGCTACGTCGTCGCCCAGCGCAAGGCGGCGGTAGCGGCCAAGATCACCGGCCGCCTCGAGTGGCTCGGCGTCGAAGAGGGGAGTCGGGTGACGACCGGACAGGAATTGGCCCGTCTCGACCAGCGGGAAGCGGCAGCGGCCCTGGAGCAGGCCCGCGCCAATCTGCGCTCGGCCGAGGCCGGACTGGCCCAGGCCGTGGCCGAGGCCGACGATGCCGACCTGGCTTTGCGGCGCATGGAAACATTGCGCCGTGAGGCCTTTGTCTCTCAGGCCGAACTTGACAGCAGCCGCGCCCGCGCCGAGCGCGCCCGCGCCACGGTTGCGGCCGGCGACGCGGGCATCGGTTCGGCCCGCGCCGCCGTGCACGGGGCCGAAGTCGCCTATGACAACACCGTCATCCGCGCCCCCTTCGATGCCGTCGTCCTGACCAAGGATGCCGACCTCGGCGATATCGTCACCCCCTTTGGTTCCGTGGCCAGCAGCAAGGCCTCCGTCGTCAGCATCGCCGATCTCTCCTCGCTGCAAATCGAAGCCGATGTCGCCGAGTCCAACCTGGAAAAGCTCGCCGTCGGCCAACCCTGCGAAATCCAGCTCGACGCCCTGCCGGGGAGCCGATTTCCCGGATTCCTGCAGACCATCGTGCCGACCGCCGACCGCAGCAAGGCGACGGTCATGGTCAAGATCCGCTTCACCGAACTCGACCGCCGCATCCTCCCCGAAATGAGCGCCCGCGTCGCCTTCCTCCAGCGCCCCTTGACCGCCGCCGAGAATGCCCCGAAGACCGCCCTGCCGGTCGCGGCGATCGTCGAAAAGGATGGCGGCCAGCAGGTCTATGTCGTCAGCGGTGACCGCGTGTCTCTGACCCGTATCGAAACCGGCGCCGCCATCGGCGATCTCCTCGAAGTCATCAGCGGGGTCAAGGCCGGCAGCCGTATCGCCATTCGCCCCCTGGAGAAGCTCGCCGACAATCGTCGCATCGTCACGGTCGAGCGCTGACATGGCCGCAGCGACAGAACCGATTGTCGCCATCCGCGACCTCTCCAAGTCCTACCGCCGCGGCGAGCAGATCATTCCGGTCCTCTCCGACATCAGCTTCACCATCGCCCCGGGGGAATTTCTCGCCCTCATGGGTCCGTCGGGATCGGGGAAGAGTACACTCCTCAACCTCATCGCCGGCATCGACCGCTGCGACAGCGGCGAGATCATCGTCAACGGCGTCGACATCACCCGCCTCGCGGAGCGGGAACTGGCCCGCTGGCGCGCCCGCAGCGTCGGCTTCATCTTCCAGTTCTACAACCTCATGCCGGTCCTCACCGCCTTCGAGAACGTCGAGCTCCCCCTGCAGTTGACCCATCTCTCCCGCCGTGAGCGCCGCGAGCACGTCGAGTTGGCGCTGGAACTGGTCGGCCTGGCCGACCGCATGGATCACTTCCCTTCACAGCTCTCCGGTGGCCAGCAGCAGCGGGTCGCCATCGCCCGGGCGGTCGTCGCCGACCCGGCCATCCTCGTCGCCGACGAGCCGACCGGCGACCTCGACCGTGCCGCGGCCAGCGAAATCCTCACCCTGATGGATCGCCTCGTTCACGACTCGGGGAAGACTGTCATCATGGTCACCCACGACCCCCGCGCCGCCGAGCAGGCCCACTCCATCCGCAACCTGGAAAAAGGGATTCTGACGGGATGAATTCCGGCCGTTCCCTCGGGACCGGCCATGGGCGTTTTGCCTCTTCACCAGAACCACCCGACCCTGGGCGAACGTTATGTTCATGCTTAAGCTCATCCTGCGCAACACCTTCCGCCACAAGCTGCGCACGACCCTGACCGTGGTCGGGGTGGCGGTCGCCATCCTCGCCTTCGGCCTGCTGCGCACCCTCGTCGGCCTCTGGTATCTCGGCGTCGATTCGTCGTCGGCGACCCGGCTGGTCTCGCGCAACGCCATCTCCCTGATTTTCCCCCTCCCCATCTCCTATGCCGAGCGCATCCGGCAGGTGCCGGGGGTCAGTGAAGTGGCCTGGGGCAACTGGTTCGGCGGCATTTATATCGACGAGAAGAATTTTTTCGCCAACTTCGCCGTCTCGCCGGACAGTTACCTGCGCCTCTATCCCGAATTTGTCCTCGCTCCCGAGGAGAAAAACGACTTCCTGCGCGACCGCAAAGGGGCGGTGGTCGGCCGTAAACTGGCGGCCAAGTACGGCTGGAAGGTCGGCGATCTCGTCACCCTGCGCGGCACCATCTTCCCCGGCCAGTGGGAATTCGCCGTCCGCGCCATCTACCGCGGCGCCCACAAGAATGTCGATGAAACCCAGTTCTTCTTCCACTGGGATTACCTCAACGAAACGATGAAGAAGACGGTACCGCGCCGCGCCGACCAGATCGGCTTCTTCATGCTCGGCGTCAGCCGCCCCGACATCGCCCCCGAGGTGGCGGCAAACATCGACGCCACCTTCCACAACTCCCTGGCCGAAACCCTGACCGAGACGGAGAAGGCCTTTCAGCTCGGCTTCGTCGCCATGACCGAAGCAATCATGATCGCCATCCGCCTCGTCTCCTACGTCGTCATCGTCATCATCATGGTGGTGGCGGCCAACACCATGGCGATGACCGCCCGCGAGCGCACCGCCGAATACGCTACCTTGAAAACCCTCGGCTTCGGTCCCGGGCACATCGCCGGCATCATCTTCGGCGAATCGGTCGCCATCGCCCTGGTTGGCGGAATTCTCGGAGTTGCCCTGACCTTCCCCGCCGCCGGCTGGATTGAGACCGCCCTTGGCCAGTTCTTCCCCTCCTTCACCATCGCTCCGGCCACCATCGGCTACGATCTCCTCGCCGCCCTCAGCGTCGGCGTCGTCGCCGCCGCCATCCCGACCTGGCGCGGCGCGACGGTGCGCGTCGCCGAAGGCTTCCGGCGGATCGGCTGACCATGCCCATCCCCTTCTCCTACAGCCTGCGCAACCTCTGGACCCGGCGCCTGACCACGGTCCTGACCGCGGCGGGGATGGCTCTGGTCGTCTTCGTCTTTGCCGCGACTTTGATGCTGGCCGAGGGGCTGCGTAAAACCCTGATCGAGACCGGCTCGGCCGACAATGCCGTCGTCATCCGCAAATCGTCCGTCACCGAAGTCCAGAGCGGGGTCGAGCGAGCCCAGGCGGCCATCGTCGCCAGCCGCCCCGAGATCGCCATCGATGCCGACGGCCAACCGTTACTGGCCAAGGAAATGGTCGTCCTCATCAACCTCCCCCGACGCGAATCGGGCAAGCCGGCCAACGTCGTCATCCGCGGCACCGGTCCCGCCTCCCTGCGCCTGCGCCCGCAGGTGGTGCTGAAAAGCGGCCGCCTGCCGCGACCGGGGAGTGCCGAGGTCATGGCCGGCGCCAGTATCGCCCGCCGTTTCCGCGGCGGCGGCCTCGGCGAAACCTTGCGTTTCGGTATGCGCGACTGGACCGTGGTCGGAGTCTTCGAGGCCGGCGCCACCGGCTTCAATTCGGAGATCTGGGGGGATGTCGATCAGCTCATGCAGGCCTTCCGCCGCCCGGTCTATTCGTCGGTCCTCTTCCGCCTCAGCGACCCCGGGTCGTTCACGGCGCTGAAAGAGCAGCTCGAAAATGATCCCCGGCTGACCCTGGAGGCGAAGCGGGAGACCCGCTTCTACGCCGATCAGTCGGAGGCGATGGCCACTTTCCTGAGCATTCTCGGCCTGACCCTGACCGTCATCTTCTCCATCGGCGCCATCATCGGCGCCATGATCACCATGTACGCAGCCGTCGCCAACCGCACCACCGAGATCGGCACCCTGCGCGCCCTCGGCTTCAGCCGCGGCAGTGTCCTGGCCGCCTTCGTCGCCGAATCGTTGCTCCTTGGACTGGTCGGGGGGATTGCCGGAGTCCTGTCCGCCTCCCTGCTGCAACTGTTGACGATCTCGACCATGAACTGGCAGACCTTCGCCGAACTCGCCTTCGGCTTCAGCCTGACCGTTGAAATCTGCTGGAAGTCCCTCCTCTTTGCCCTCTGCATGGGATTGGTCGGGGGGGTCTTGCCGGCGCTGCGGGCGGCGCGCTTGCAGGTGGTCGATGCTCTGCGCGCTACATGAGGGGAAAAAACGGGGGGGGTGCTGGAGGGGAAATGAGCAACGACTGAAAGGAATCAACCAACCGCAAGACCACACGAGGAGGGGAAATGAAACAGATCCTGCGTGCCGGCGCCGTCCTGGCGCTGGCAACTACCCTGGCGGCGACCGCCGGAGCCGAAACCTTCAGCAAGAACGGTTACAGCATCCGTCTCGACGCCCGCCAACGGGGAGATCAAGTGGCGATCTCGGGGCGCATCGATGGCGGAAATCCTTGCCACAGGCTGGTCCTCGCTCTGACCCTGCGCCACGCAGCCGGGACGAAAAAGACCACGGAACTGGTGGTCGAAGATGCCGGCGGAATTTACTCGCGGCTGCTCGCGGCGTCGCTGACGGTCAAGACCCCCGTCGCGCCCTGGTCCATCGGCAAGGTGGCGGTGACCTGCGAAGAGCCGTGAACCTCCGCTTCCGCCGCAGTTACGGCAGCAGAAGAGACAGACACCCCACCCGGGACCTGGATCGGGGTCGCGGCGTCGGCTACCGCCATCGCACCCTGGTCGGCCTCGAGGAGGCCGTCGTCATTGACCTCGACGAACTGGCGGTCCTGCAGGGGGGAGACGGGGGGATCGAGACGGGCGACACGCCGGGCACCGATGAGACGTTTGCGGAAATAGGGGCGGTTGACGTCGGAGATCACCACCTGGCGCTGGCTGCGCGAGGCATGGATCATCTTGCCGTCGCCGAGATAGATGCCGACATGGGAAGGGTAGCGGGCATAGGTGCGAAAGAAGAGGAGGTCGCCATTCTCCCACTCATTTTCACTCACCAGTGCCCCCGCTCCGATCTGTTCCCGTGCCGTGCGCGGCAGGGAGAGTCCGAGCCCGGCAAAGACCTGTTGGGTGAAACCGGAGCAGTCGGTGGCAGCGCGGCTCTCGGCGCCGAAGCGATAGGGGGTCGCCAGAAAGGCCAGGGCCGCCGCCTGCACATCCCCCTTAAGCGCCGGGATTTTCGCCAGCGGCAGAGGCGGCAGGTCGGGCGGCACCTTGCTTTGGCCTCGCTTCGCAGCCTTGACCGGCAGCGCTTTGGCCAGGGCTGTTGCCTGTGGCGTTTTCCTGGCTGACCCCGGCAGAAGGAGAAGCTGGCCGGGACGGATGAGATTGGTCTTCAGGCCGTTGAGCTTTTTCACCTCGGCGACATGCAGGTCGGCGGCACGGGCAATCCCGAAGAGGGTTTCCCCCTGGCGCACCTTGTGCCGTGTCGTCCCGGTCCGGGCTTCCGTCGCGCCCCACACCTGCGCAGGATGGGCCAGGACAAGTCCGAGCAAGAGACTTCCTGTGGCAATTCTCCGGAGCATTCGCATCCTGTCAAAAGACAACGGGAAAAGGTCATTATCCTAGCCGCACCCTCCTGCGTCAGGCAAGCTAATTTCTTCCTCCCCCACAGCAGAAAATCTTGGCGCACCGGGACAAAATCGCTACAATGATGGCCATTCTCCAGCACCCGCGGGACCAAAGATCACTATGCCCCAGCCATCGCCAGCAGAGCAACGCATCTCCCGCCGCCCCTCATCCTTGATTGGTCGCGGTTTTTTTCTTGCATTGCTTTTCCTGTTTGCCCTGGCCTTGCCAACGTTGGCCGCGGACACCGTCCCTGAAGCTGCGGACGAGACGGCGGCAGCTGCGGCCCCCTCTCCGGCCGCAGAACCTGCGGCAACACCGGCTCCGTCTTTTACCAGCACCATGCATGGCTCCGCTTCCGCCGCCCTCATCGACCTCTCCACCCGGATAGATACCTTTTTTGTCGATCCGAACATCGACGAAACCTTCAACCGTACGCGCCTGCGTCTGCGCGGCGGAGTCGATTATAGTAAAAGTGACGGGCTCAGCTTCCTCCCGCGACTGAGTCTGAACTTCGACCTGCCGCGAACCCGACGCCGTTTCAATCTTTTTTTCACCCGCGACCAGGCGGAAGAAGAGGAAAAAGCCTCGACGATTCTCGGAACCGGCGGCGAGGACGAGCTCAAATTCAACCTCAGGTCGGGGCTGCGTTATATTATCTCCCAGAGCCCCTCGCACAACCTGCAATGGTCGATCGGCTCCAAACTCGTCCCCGAGGTCGAGCCTTTCACCGAACTGCGCGGCAACCTCATCATCCCGCTGGACAACTGGCTCTTCCGGCCGACCCAATTTCTCTTCTGGCGCGAAAACGAAAAGTTTGGCGAAACGACCCGCCTCGACTTCGATTACCCTGTCGGCAAAACCGCCCGTGTGCGCTGGCGCTTCGAGGGGACCTTTTCCCAGTCCAGCGACGGCTTCAACACCCTCGTTGAAACCTCTTACGCCCGCCAGTTCAAGATGCAGCGTGGTTTCCAGATGGCCTTGCGGACCCAGAGCCGAACCCGCCCCGATCATGACGTTGTGGTCTACCAGGCGACCATCGACTGGCGCCAGCTGATTTATCAGGACTGGCTCTTTTTTGAGGCCGGGACGCGTCTGAGCTTCCCCGAGGATGACGATTACATGGTCGACCCGGCCGTCTCCGTTGTTCTGGAGGTAAATTTCGGCAATTTTTCCCGACCCCAAGCCAGCGAACGGCAACGGCAGGCAGATCCGGTTGCGCCATAAAAAATCCCCCCGCCTCGAAGGTGGGGGGATTTTTAGGGCGCAACATAAACGTTCAACCTTTGGCTAATGGACTTCATCGGACTGAAGGGGACGCTCGCTGGCCATCGGGGTGACGAACGTGGCATCAGCCCGGCCAGTCCCCGCAAAAAATGCCGGCGCCATATCATCGTCGGTTGTGCGCCGGAGAAAATCCTCCAATTGCCGAATTGATTCCGCATCGGGCTGGCAGAAACGGATCCCGGCCCCCTGCTGGTAGTTGTTGGCTTCATTCGGCGTCACCTGGAAAACCACCTCGCTGTCCAGTTCCAGCTCCCGCTTCATCCCGAGGAGGGGGATCAAGAGGCGAAATTCCACGCCGGCATTGCCGATCGGCACACCGGTCTTGATATAGGCCCCGCCGGCACTGAGATTGCTGACTTCGCAGAACTGGCAACTATCCCCCCGGACAAAGAGCCCCGGAAGGGCCATCTCGATGCGCAGGTGCAGCCGCGAGTAATTTGCCACCCGCTCGCACAATAACCGATGCAGCGCCCGGGGGTCGAGGGGCGGGGCGAAGCGGACATGGGGGAATGGGACCGGGGTGTTGTCCTCATCGCCGAGAAGGACGACGAGGACAGCGGCCTCGCCCTTGAACAGATCGGCACCAATGCGTCCGAGGTCGCCGCGCACCTTGCCCAGCTCAAACAAAACCATGTCTGGACGGCGCTTACGGGCAGTGCTGAGCAACAGAGACAGCTTATCGAAATTTTCGACCTTGAGACCGAGGCGCTGCAACAGTATTTCGACCCCACTCTGGTGAAGGGGGCCACACGCCAGGTAAACGAGAGGTTTTTTCATGAATCCTCCGAACCGCAAACCGTCATCTTACCAGCAACCGGCAACCATTGCGCGACGAACGGACGACATCCGTCACTACTATTCCAGTCATTTAACGCAGACTCTCGCCATACCCCGGCATGGCAGGTGGCGCGAGTCATGCCCGCGTATCGGCTCCCGGCATGAAAACGAATGGCTGCGCCGGATCCCCGCTTCCGCGGGGGAGAAGCCAGTCACTGCTCCTGGTACGCTCAGGTCATGAGCAAACTGCCCGCATGGAAGGGCAATGAGATTCAGGATGGTCGCAGCACTCAAATGCAAAAACCCCGCCGAGGGCTTCCAGCGGGGTTTTTGTCTCCAGGCGGAGGGCTCGCAAGCCCTACTCGCGAACGTAGGTATCCATCTCCGATTCATGGACCATCCGCATCATCCGGGCGTAATCGGCCTCGATAAGAAGATAATGACGGTGCGTCTCCTCGGCATTCATCTCGAATACGGCCCGGATTTCGGGCTGATTGATGCCGGAGGCGAGGCGGCGCAGGGATTCTTCCAGGGCTTTTTCCTTGTCCAGCGCGAAAGCGAGGGCCTTCTGCTCGGTGAACCCGCTCTCCAGGCTCTTTTCCAGGGAGGCATACCAACTCGCCTCATGCCCGGACTGGCTATTCAGAAATGCCTCGAAATCGGGGATATCGTTGCCGGGATAGATTTTGTAAAAAGAGGCGGCATGCTCCCGCTCTTCACGCGCCAGCAATTCGAAGACGGACCGGGCCGAACTTTTGCTCATCCTGGCAGCGGCCAGACGGTAAAAATCCATGGCGTATTTCTCGGTCTGCATCGACCGCTTGATGGCGTCTTTCAGTTCCATGACTGCTCCTTCACGGGGATTCCGGCGGTGCCGCCACCCCCTCAAAATTGCTGATGGTATTCCCGCACCCGGCGCGCAAACTGTCGCCCGAACTCGTAACAGACATTCTCGTCGGCCAGGGACGGTTTGTACAGCAGCTGCAAGCCCGGCTCGTAGGTCTCCAGACCCATGCGCTTGAATTCCTCGTACGATTCCTTGACCGCCCCGCCCCCCCAGCCGTAACTGCCAAAAGCGCCGACCAGACGATGATTGGGCCGCAGGCCGCGCAGATGGGTGAGAAGTTCGGCAATGGTCGGGTAGAGGATATTGTTGAGGGTGGGGGAGCCGATGAGGGCGCCCCGCGATTTCCAGAATTCCTTGATGGCAATACTCATCGGTGTCGCCCGCAGCTTCATGACCGTGACATCGAGGCCTTCGTCCTTGATTCCCGCCGCCATCGGCACCGTCATCGCCTCGGTGCTGTGCCACATGGTGTCGTAAATGATAGCCACACTCGCCTCGGCCTTGCCCGAAGCCATGTCCCGGTACATCTGCAGTACGCGCTCGGGGTTCTGCCGCCAGATGATGCCGTGATCCGGGGCGATCATCTCGATCTGCAGACCGAGCTTGGCAATCTCGTCGAGCTTGCGGTTGATGAGCGTGCCGAAGGGCATGAGAATGTTGGCATAGTACTCGATCACGGCGTCCTCGAGATCGGCCAAAGACTCACTGGCGCTGTACTCGTCGTCAAAGCGCCCGGCCGAGGCGATGTGCTGACCGAAGGCGTCCTGGCTGAATAGGACCTTGGCCTCCGGCACATAGGTCATCATCGAGTCGGGCCAGTGCAGCATCGGCGTCTCGAGAAACTGCAGGGTGAAACGCCCGGTCTTGAGGGTGTCGCCGGTCTTGACCAGCTTGATCTTCCAGCGCGCGGTATCGAAAAAACGGTCGATGCCCCGTTTCCCCTTTTCGGTCATGTAGATCGTCGCATCGGGGGCGAGCTCCATGATCTTGTCGAGGCTGGTGGCATGATCGTTCTCGATGTGATTGATGACGACATGCTTGATGCGGGCCGGATCGACGGTGCTTTGGATGTTCTTGATGGTCATCTCGGAAAAGTCGTACTTGACCGTATCGACCAGGGTAACTTCCTCATCCATCAGCAGGTAGTTGTTGTAGGTGGTTCCCCGGGGGGTGACGTAACCGTGAAAATCCCGCACGGCCCAATCGATGGCGCCGACCCAGTAGATTCCGTCCTTGATTTCGACTGCTTTCATCGCTTCGCTTCCATTGGCTCAGGACCGCGGGGAACGACCCCGGCGGCACGTTTCAAATCTCTTCGAAATCCTCAGGACCGACACCGCATTCGGGGCAGGTGTCCGGAGGCTGGGGACTTTCATGAACATAACCACAGATGAGACAATGCCATTTTTTCACGGGTAAAGACTCCTTTCTGGGGGATAATGGACAAGCAGCACACCTTAGCCTTCCTCTTCCGCCCCACCTTGAGTGGCGAATTGCAATTTTAGCATACAAAAACGCCTTGAAAACATAACGTAAAAGGTAATCTTTGTCCAATTTTTTTCCCGAGATCCCGGGTTGCACCGCCGTCCGGGGACAACTAACTCATTGCACGGCAAGCACTCCGGCGTTATGATGCCAAGCCATGACCAGCAAGACCTGCAATCCAGCCCCGACTGAAGCGTCTGAAGCCCCGGTCGACCCTGTCTGGGAAGCCCGCTGTCACCGCTGTGGCCGCTGCTGCTTCGAAAAATGGGTCGAAGCCGACGGCACCATCCACGAAACCCGCATCCCCTGTCGCTATCTTGATATTGTCAGTCGCGATTGTAAGGTCTACGAGCAACGCCTGACGGTCGGCGAAGGGTGCGTCCGCCTCACTCCCGTCCTCGTCGCAACCATCAACTGGCTCCCGCGCGACTGCGGCTATATTGTTCAGTCCCCCCACTCCCCTGGAGACTCCTATGATCTTGCGTCAGACCGTGATCCTTCCGCTGCTCCTTCTGCTCAGCGTCCCCGTCGGCGGCAACGCCGCCGACACTCCTGATCCTGCCGTTGCCGCCGCCCGACTTTTTGCCGAGCGCTTTCCCGAGCTTTCGGCCAAGACCGTGCAACCCTCCCCCATTGCCGGGCTGTTTGAAGTGCAGCTTGACAATCGCATCATCTACTTTGCCCCGGAAAGCGGGCTGCTGCTGGTGGGCGATCTGTGGGCCCCGCACGGGGAGAATCTCACCCGCAAGCGCATGACCGAAATCATGGCCGCGCAGGCCGAAATCATGGCCGCAAAGGTCGCCGCCATCCCCCTCGACAAGGCCCTGAAAATCGGCGACGGCAAACATGTGGTTATCGAAGTCACCGATCCCGACTGCCCCTACTGCCGCAAGGGGGATGAGTTTCTGGCCCTGCGCGACGATCTGACCCGCTATATCTTCTTCATGCCCCTGGCGATGCACCCTGACGCGCCGAAAAAGGCCGCCTATATTCTTTCCGCAAAAAATCCCGAACTGGCGCTGGCCGAGGTATCGGCGGGGAAATACGATCAGCAACCCCTCCCCGAGTTCAAGGACAACGGCCGCTTAGTCGAGCAAGAGACGGTCGTGCGCAAGCTTGGAATCACCTCGACGCCCAATTACTGGATCAATGGCACTTTCGTCTCTGGGGCTAATCTTGAAGCCATGGGCAAGTTGCTGAAATAAGTAACTCCACAGCATCCTGGCCGCAAACCAGCGCAAGACGGCCTATCACTGTCAAATGGAGATGACGCAGAACCTCTTCCTGTTTCCGTCGATATTCGCAAAACCGATGAGCTTGAGTTACTAATGATTCCGACATCTTGAAAGATTCCCCCATCAAGGAAGAGAAAAGCTCAAGCCTGGCAGAATGAAATCGGCCGGCAGGGGCGCTTCGATGGTGACGGGCTCCTGCGTTATGGGATGGCGGAAGGTCAGACGGTAGGCGTGGAGGAGGTGGCGGGAGGGGCCGGCGCGATCGAGAGGAGTGGCCTCGCCATAAAGGGCGTCGCCGAGAAGGGGATAGCCGGCGCCGGCGAGATGGGCGCGAATCTGATGGGTGCGGCCGGTCTTCGGCCGGGCTTCGACCAGTGAATAAATGAATCCAGCACTTGCTCTTGTTTCCCCCTTTGACAAAGGGGGATCAAGGGGGATTTGCTGTTGCTGCCGTTCCAAATCCCCCCCAGCCCCCCTTTGCCAAAGGGGGGAGTTGCCAATTGTTTGCAGCGTCCGAAAAACCGTCTCCGCCGGCTGGCCGCCGCTGGCCACGGCAACGGTGCGGCCGCGCACCCCGGCCTTGAGATGGTTGCTGATGGTGAAGGATTCCGGCGGTGCCCCGGCGACCAGGGCGAGATAAACCTTCGCGATGGTATGTTCGACGAACTGGCGGTAAAGGGCGCGGTTGGCTTCAGGAGTCAGGGCGAAGAGAAGAACCCCGGTGGTATCGGCGTCGAGGCGGTGAAGAAGGATTGGCGGCGTGAGGTGCCCCTCGCTTTGCAGCAACGCCGTGACCATCTCCAGGGCGTTGGCGCGGCCAGCCACGGTCGGATGGGCCGGGAGTCCGGCCGGCTTGTCGATAGCAAAGAGATCGCGGTCGCGATAGAGGATGGCCAGAGTCGGTGGCTGCGACTTTACCACCGGCGCCTCGACCGTGACGACAATCGCCTCTCCCCCTTTAAGCACCATCCCGGCACGGCGTTCACAGCGACCATCGACAAAGACCTGCCCACCATCGAGGGCCTTTTTCACCGCCTTGCGTGAAACCCCGACCAGACATTGCACCAGATAGAGATCGAGCCGGCCCCCGGCATCGTGAAGTGCGACCAGCAGCGTTTCCCGGCGCTGGCCACTCACAGCAACTCCCCCCGCAATACTTCACCCTCGACGCCGACAATCCGCAACATCACCGCTTGCCCGATCAACTCTTCCCCGCCGGTGAAGCGAACATTCAGGTAGTTGCGGCTTAAGCCGCGCCGCGCATTCCCTTTTCCCCCTTCGACCACCACCTCCATCTCCCGCCCGACAAAGCGCTGCGCGAAGGCCGTGAGCTTGCCCTCACCGAGGGCACGCAACTGCGCCGCCCGGGCCTTGGCGACCTCACCGGGAATCTGGCTCCCCATGGTTGCCGCCGGGGTGCCGGGGCGTTTGCTGAAGGGGAAGACGTGGAGGTGGCTGACCGGGAGTGACGCGATGAAAGCATGGGTATGGGCGAATTCCTCCTCCGTCTCGCCGGGAAAGCCGACGATGACGTCGAGGCCGATGGCCGCATCCGGCAGGCGCGCGCGAATTCGCTCGACCAGTGCGCCAAAGAAGGCTGTGTCGCAGCGACGCCCCATGCGAGCCAGGACCGCATCATCGCCGGACTGCAAGGGGATATGCAGATGCGGGCAGAGGACGGCGGAGGAGGCGAGAAGATCAAGGAGAGTGTCGGGGATTTCCGTCGGTTCGATGGAGCCGAGACGCAGGCGTTTGACCCTCGTTTCGGTCAGCAGTCGTTGCAACAAGGTGGTCAGGTTCGTGACCGGGGTGAAGTCGCCGCCGTAACCGCCAATGTGGATGCCGGTGAGGACAATTTCGGGATAGCCGGCAGCGACAAAGTCGCGCACCTGCTGCAACACCTGCTCGGCCGGCACCGAGCGGCTGCGGCCGCGGGCGTAGGGGATGATGCAGTAGGCACAGAAGGCGTCGCAGCCGTTCTGGATCTGGACGAAGGCACGGCTGCGCTCGGCGAAGCTCCCCAGGGTGGCGACCTCGGCCGTGGTGGTGTCACGGATGGCGGAGACCCGCACCGCGCCGTCCCCCTCTTCCGCCAGCAGGCGCAGCAGATCGCGCTTCTCCTCGTTGCCGAGAATCAGGGCGACGCCGGGGATGGCGGCAAGGGCCTGGGGGTCGACCTGGGCATAGCAGCCGGTGACGACGACGCGGCAAGCGGGATGGAGACGGCGGGCGCGGCGGATGAGATTGCGCGACTGGCTGTCGGTGGCGGCGGTGACGGTGCAGGTGTTGACGATGACCAGCTCGGCCCCGGCCTCGAAAGGGACGATGGACCAGCCGGCCGCGGTCAGGCGTTCTTCAAGGGCGGCCGATTCGAACTGGTTGGTCTTGCAGCCGAGGGTGGCGATAGCGGCGGTACGGGTCATGGGCGGGACCACGACGATGTAGGGGCGCATTGCCGCCCTGGGCGGACGCAGTCCGCCCCTACAGAAATTGTATTCATTCGATCCACCCGCCCCCCAGGACCCTGTCCCCCGCATAAAAGACCGCCGCCTGTCCGGGAGTGATGCCGCGCTGCGCCTGGGCGAAGACGACCGCGGCACGGCCCTCCGGCAACGGCGTGATCAGGCACGTCGCCTCGTGATGGCGATAGCGGATGCGGCAGGCGGCGGGGAGTGGCTCCAGCGGCGGCGCACCGAAGCTCCAGTTGACCCGCTGCAGGGTGAGACGGTCGCGGTGGAGGTGCTCCTCCTCGCCGACGACGACCTGACGCGCGGCGGCATCGAGGGCGACGACGTAGAGGGGGTGCGGCCAGGCGATGCCGAGGCCGCGGCGCTGACCGACGGTGAAGCGGTAGGTGCCCTGATGGCGGCCGACCTCTTGCCCCGAGACGTGGACGATGGCGCCGTCGAGTTGCCCGGGACCGCGCTCCTCTTCGAGGAAACGCACATAGTTGCCATCGGGGACGAAGCAGATATCCTGACTTTCGGCCTTCTGCGCCACCGGCAGGTTGAAGCGCGCCGCATGGCCACGCACCTCCTCCTTGCTCATGGCACCCAAGGGGAACTGCACCAGCCCCATCTGCGCCTGGGTCAGGGTGAAGAGGAAGTAGCTCTGGTCCTTCTGGGGATCGAGCCCCTTGCGCAGCTCGTAGCCGGCCGGGCCGGCGACGATGCGGGCGTAGTGACCGGTGGCGAGGGCATCGGCTTCGAGCTCGCGGGCGCGGCGCAGCAGACGTTCGAATTTGAGAGACTGGTTGCAGAGGACGCAGGGGTTGGGGGTGCGGCCGGCAAAGTAGTCGTCGCAGAAGGGGTCGATGACCTGCCGCTGGAAATCGGCCTCGAAGTTGACGACGTAGAAGGGAATCGAGAGCGCCTCGGCGACCCGGCGGGCATCGTAGACATCGTCGAGGGAGCAGCACGAGCCGAAGAGCTGACCGTCGGGCGCGGTGAAGCGCGCATAGTCCCAGATCTGCATGGTCACGCCGATGACCTCGTGCCCCTGCTCCTTGAGCAGGGCCGCGGTCACCGACGAATCGACCCCGCCGCTCATGGCGACGACGATGCGTTGTTTGCGTTGGGTCATAAAACGCCATGTAGGGGCGATTCACGAATCGCCCCCACGGGATGGTGTGTGTTTCGTAGGGGCGGGTTCCAAACCCGCCCGATGGTTCGCAGGACAGACAGGGCGATTCGTGAATCGCCCCTACGAACCCCCTATTTATGCGTCTCGCGATAATTCTTGATCGCCTCGTGCAGCGCATCCGCCGCCAGATTGGAGCAGTGCATCTTCTGCGTCGGCAGGCCATCGAGGGCCTCGGCGACAGCGGCGTTGGTCAGCTCCAGCGCCTCCTCGATGGTCTTGCCCATGGCCATCTCGGTAACCATGGAGGAGGTGGCGATGGCGGCGCCGCAGCCGAAAGTCTTGAACTTGACGTCCTGGATGACGTTGTTCTCGATCTTGAGGAAGATCTTCATGATGTCGCCGCAGGAGGCGTTACCGACCTCGCCGACCCCGTCGGCATTCTCGATTTCACCGACGTTGCGGGGATTGC
>MGTO01000092.1:0-1510 GCA_001799485.1 Desulfuromonadales bacterium GWC2_61_20
GACGATCTCGACGGCGTCGATGGAATCGAGACCGAAGGGGGACTCGGGACCGGTGAGGGGATCGTCGGCGCCGAGGTCTTCCGGAGCGGCTTCGGTGACGTTGCAGGTGCTATGGATGAGCTCTCTGAGCTCGTCGATAAGTTGATCGGCCATGATGCAAGACTCCTTTGCGAAAGCGGCGGCGACCCGAACCCTCGGTTCAGGCCGGGCGTTTGCGGTTGTGATGGAGGAAATACCAGGCCGCCAGCATGTTGACGGCAAAGAGGAGAAGCAGGGCAATGACCTGCGGGGCAATGTCGGCGAGGGTGCCGCTGCGCACCAGCAGGGTCTGGAAGGCTTCGAGCCCCCAGTTCAACGGCGAGAGGATGCTGGCCTGCTGCATCAGCCGGGGCATGACGTAGAGGGGCATCATGATCCCGCCCATGGCGGCGGCGATGACGACCGAGACGGCGCCGAACATCGAGGCCTGCTCGTAGGTGCTGGCGACGGTGCCGAGGAGGAGGCCATAGCTGGTGGCGGCGAGGGTGGCGGCGACGGCGACGACAAGCAACGCCGGCCATTGCGCCCCGACGGTCAGGGCCGGGGTGCCGAAGAGGGGGAGGATCCAGAAGCCGACGGCGAGCATGCAGAAAAATTGCAGCAGCCCGACCCCGAGATAGGCGACGACGCGGCCGGACAGGACGGTCAGGGGCGACACTGGCATCGCCATGAGGCGCTGGAGGGTGCCGTTCTGGCGCTCGCGGATGACCATTCCCGAGAGGGGGACGACGATGAAGAACATGGCGAAGAGGGTCCAGGCCGGGACGTTATGCTGGACGGCGTTGGGCTTGAGCAGGGAGCGGCCGGCGACGGCGACCTCCTGTTGCAGGTTGAGGGTCGCTTCCCCCGAGAGGGTGACCTTGATGGTTGGCACCGTCCCGCCGCCAAGGGCGAAGAAGGGGCCGGCGGCCTTGCTGATGGCCTGTTGCAGAGCGCCGGGGAGGACCGCCTCGAAGACTTGGGTGCGCTGGCGGATCTCCAGCCCGAGGAGGACCCGCTGCAGGGCATTGGCGACGGCGGCGTGAAAGGTCGTCTGCACCGCCGGATCGACCAGCAAGAGCGGCAGCGGCACCGTGACCGGCACCTCGCGCTCTTTGCTGCCGAGAGCTTCGCGCGCCTGCTGGTGGGCGCGGGCGAGAAGCTGCTCGCCCATGCCGGCGGGGAGGATGACGGCGAACTGGTAATCGCCGGCGGCGACGGCGGCGCGGGCGGTGCTGGCGGTCAGCGGTGCGCCATCAAGTTCGCGGATCAGTTCGATGGCGCCGGAGGTGGCGAGCTGGTCGGCGACCTCGCGGGCGAAGGGGCTGCCATCCTCATCGACCCAGAGGACGTCGATGGCGGCTTCGCCGGTCGCCTTGAGGACGCTGTTCTGCACCAGTGACATGATCAGCACCAGCGCCGCCGGCATGACGAAGAGGACGAGGAGCCCGGCGCGATCGCGGGAGAGCTGCAACAGCTCCTTATGGATGAC
>MGTO01000092.1:1578-4695 GCA_001799485.1 Desulfuromonadales bacterium GWC2_61_20
CGCTCCGGCGGCGATGACCCGGCCGTGGTCGACGACGGCGACGCGGCCGCAGATCTGCGCCGCCTCTTCCATGTAGTGGGTGGTGTAGACCATGCTCATGCCGGTCTCGCGCAGGCGCTGCAGGTTGGCGAGGATCATGTTGCGCGACTGCGGATCGATGCCGACGGTCGGCTCGTCGAGGAAGAGGAGGCGCGGGGTGTGGAGAATCCCCGCCGCCAGATTGGCGCGCCGCTTCATCCCGCCGGAATAGTCGGCGACCGGGCGCTCGGCGTGTTCGCTCAGGCCGACCAGCTCCAGCGCCTCCGCCACCCGCTGCCGCAACAGCTGGCCGGCGAGGCCGTACATGCGGCCGAAGAAGTTGAGGTTTTCCCGCGCCGTGAGGACCGGGAAGAGGGCGATCTCCTGGGGGACGAGGCCGATGAGGGGCTTGATCCGGGCGGGATGACGCAGGACATCCTCGCCGCAGATGGTGACGCTGCCGCTGTCGGGGCGCAACAGGGCACAGAGGATGGAAATGGCGGTGGTCTTGCCGGCGCCGTTGGGGCCGAGGAGGCCGAGAATCTCCCCCGCCCCGACTTGCAGATCGAGCCCGCACAACGCCGGCGCCGTAGCGCCGGGATAGGTTTTGACCAGTTGCCTGGCGATGAGAAGGTCAGCGCTCATACTGTCCTAAGGTTCAAAGAGCTGATAGCTGATAGCTGATAGCTGATAGCTGATAGCTGATAGCTAAATCATTTCCAGCAGATCGCGGTAAAGCTCCCGTTCCACTTCGGCGCAGTCGCGCAGGCGCGCGGCAAGACTGGCGTAGCTGTCGTCGGTACCCCCCCGCCCCTTGCAGACCCGGGCGCCGCTGACGGCGAAGTCGCGCCAGCGATCGCCGATGGCGGTCATGCGCAGAGAGTATTGCTGCAACTCGGGGCGTCCCAACTGTTCGGCCAGCTCCTGCAAAAAGGCGGCGTAGACGAAGCGGAAGCCGGCACCGCCGGTGCCGATCTCTTCCTGCATGCGGATCATGTGGCCGAGATGGACCGCCGCCACGCGGGGGCCGTGCTTGGCCGGCCAGGCTTCCAGGTGTTTGGCGAGAAGATGCATGCCGCGGATGCCGGCATAGGGAATCGGGGTCTTGAGCATCGCCCGGCAGACGTCACGGATGGCTTTCTGCGCCGCCAGCGGGAGGTCGATGGCGGCGGGCATGGTGCGGATGTAGTAGATCTTCCCCTTGGGAGCGAGGGCGCCCTTGGCGAAGCGGGCCTTCTCGAAATCGCCCGCCGCGCAGGTGACGAGATCGGGGAAGACCGGATCGCTGATCAGGTAGTCGTCCCCTTCGCGCCCGCAGACGACGAGGTTGTGCATGTTGAAGTGAAAGCGCAGGGCCGGCGGAAAGTAGGGGAGCCAGTAGGCGCCGGTCTGGGCGCCGACGGGGATGCCGCGATCGAGGAGACCATCGAGGGTCGCTTTGGCCTTGGCCGGACTGCGGAACTTCTCCCTGGAGATCTTGACGCCGAGACGCTTGGTGACGTTTTTGAAGATGCTCCCCGGGGCATTGCGGAAGGTAATCAGGGGGAGATGGTTGATCTTGAAGAAGGGGACGTAGGCGAAAAAGAGCCCGGAGCCGAGACCAAAGGCCATCGCCTCGGAGATCGGCAGGCCGCCGTGCAGCAGCAGGTTGGAACTGACGCCGCTTTCGCAGTGGGCTGACTGGTGATGGGCAAAATCGATCTTCACTTAACTGTCCTTATCCGTGGGCAGGGGCGCTTCGACGCCGAGTTGCGGCAGATCGAGGACTTCGGGGAGGCGTTGCAACGCGGCGACACTGATCTGGAAGAGATCGGCGTAACGCTGCAACAGGGCCGGCTTGAGGCGGGCAAAAATCTCCGGGCGCAAATGCCGGCGCACCTGCCAACGCCACAGGGAGACATAGTCGGCCAGGAGGGCCACATCCATCTGGTTGCGCACCATGTGATAGGCAAGGGGGCTTTGCCGCCCGGCGCGGACCGCGGCCGAGGTCGCCTCAAGCTCGTCGCGGATGACCTCCCAGGCCTGGATATTGGCGATATTGGACGGCTCCCAACCGGCGGTGGGGGCGAGGACGTAATGGCCGCTGGCATCGACGGCGTAGCAGATTTCGCGCTGGCCGTCGAGCAGGCAGCTGTCTTGGGGGACTTCCTCTTTGCGCATGATCAATAAGTCCAGTCCTAAAGAGGCTTGTCTCACGCGAAGCCTGCCTCACCTTCGCGATCTTCGCGGCTTCGCGTGCAACAGCCTAAAAGGTCCGCCCGAGTTGCAGCATGACCGCGTTGATGCCGCGGTTCTCTTCGTCGAGCCCGCTGTTGCTGACATGGTGGGCATGGACGGCGGCGTACCAGGGACGGCCGTTGTGCCCGAAATCGCAACCGAAACCAAAGCGGGGGTTGAAATTGAGCCGAAATCCTTGGCCATAGACCTGGAAGTCGGTATAGATCAAACCGATGCCGGCCTCGGCATAGGGGCGAAAGGAGGAGGTCGCCAGCCCTTCGCCATAAATCAGCGCCATCGCCCCCGCCGCCGCCACCAGGCGCGTGGACGATTCGCTCTCCGCCACCCCGAGATTGGCTTCGACCTTGAAACGCAGAGGATCGGGGGCCCGGTGAAACCAGATGGCGTCGTAATCGTAGAGGAGCATACCGGAAAGGAGGACGTAATTCGGCCCTGCCACCGGGTTGTAGCTGCCGCCGCCATAGAGGGCGAAGCCAACCCGTTCCGGTTGGGACCAGGCCGACTCGGCGGCGGCCGGAGCTGCCGGGATCAAGCCGACCAGGATGAGAGTAAAAAGCAAGAGCACGCACAGCTGTTTCATCGGCCCATCCATGGTGCAGTTCATCCCGCCAGGGTGATGATGCCGACCTCCCCCTCGCCGCTGCACTTGAGGCAGGCGATGGGACGCGCGGCCAACGCTTGCCGCTGCAGGACGACTGTCCCCGGGCACCCCTCGCCTTCGCCGTTGGGAGTCGGAAAGATCGAACCGCCGGCACGCATGAGGGCGGCGATGGCCAGATCGAAGGCCGGTCCCACCGGCAAGCTGCCATAGAGGGGAGAGTAGGAGACGACCTGCGCCGCCGGCGGAATCTGCTTGGGGTA
>MGTO01000092.1:4735-4958 GCA_001799485.1 Desulfuromonadales bacterium GWC2_61_20
CACAAAGCCTCCGCCGCCACCGGCAAAGGGTGACCGTTCTGGCGGCCGAGCATGATCCCGTCGATGCAGCCGTAGCGGGACGGCTCCCCCTCGGCGCGGGTCAGGACAAAGAAGGCTGCCCCCTCGGCGAGGATGGCGCTCTGCTGTCTGAGGGCGAGAGGGCGGATCGGACCACCGTCGCCGGCGCCGAAGAAATGTTCCCAGCAGTAGCCGAGGACGTCGC
>MGTO01000092.1:4999-6008 GCA_001799485.1 Desulfuromonadales bacterium GWC2_61_20
CCCTCGTCGAGCCAGCGCGCCGCCGCCAGGAGGGCGGAAGGGACCGACATCTCGAACTGGCTGATGGTCAGGCTCGGCCCGGTAATGCCGAGGAGGATGGAGACATGGGCGGCGGCGGCGTTGTGCACCGAGTTGGAGAAGTGGGTCGGCGAGGCGCACTGGTCGCCGTCGTCGATGACCGAATCGAGAAAGGCGAAGGTGGTGCGGGTGGCGCCATAGCCGCTGGCGATGATGACCCCCATGCGCGCGCGGTCGAAAGCCGCGGTCCCGCCGGCATCCTCCAGGGCGAGGCTGGCACCAAGCAGGGCCAGGCGGGAATAATGATCGATGCGCCGCAACGACTTCTTCGGCACGTACTCTTCGAGGCGGGCGGTGTCGGCGAGAAAGGCCGGCAGCACCACCTCGCGGCCGTCGTTGACGAAAGCGACCTGCCCCACCACGCTGGCCCCCTTGGCCAGAGCTCCTTCGAGGGCGGCCAGGCCGCAGCCGAAACCGCCGACGGTGCCGATGCCGCGAATGGCCATGCGCATGCCGTTCATGCCACCCTCCCGAGGACAATGACCGCGTTGTTACCGCCGAAGGCGAGGGATTCGGAGAGGGCGATCCGGCCGCTGATGGCGGTGATCTCGTGGACCGGACTTGCCGGCATCTCCGGATCGGGGGTGGCGAAACCGACATTGGCGGGGATGCGCCCCTGCTCCAGGCAGGCAATGGTGAAGGCCGCTTCAATCGCCCCGGCGGCGCCGAGGGTGTGGCCGGTAAAACCTTTGGTCGAAACGAAGGGGACGCCGGGGAGGACTTCGTGCAGCACCCGGCTTTCGGTGCGATCGTTGTCCGGGGTGGCGGTGCCGTGGGCGTTGACGAAGGCGATGTCGGCGGCCGCTGCGCCGCTGGTCGCCAACGCTTCGGCGATGGCCCTTTTCAGTCCGGCGCCGTCGGGACGCGGGGCGGTGAGGTGGTAGCCGTCGCTGGCCGAACCGTAGCCGAGAACCTGGGCCCGGGCGACCTT
>MGTO01000093.1:0-1064 GCA_001799485.1 Desulfuromonadales bacterium GWC2_61_20
CGAATTCGACCGGCCGCTGCCGCAGGATCTGCGGCTGATGTTCTTCACCGACCATCGCCCGCCGCGCTATGTCTTCGAGCATCAGATTTCCGTGCTCGAACAGGGAATCGACAGCGAAGTCCCGGTGGTCGTCAACAACCTCAAGCGCCTGACCCTGCAGGCCGAGGCCCTCACCGCCGCCGGCAAGACGACAGGGATCAGCCGCACGGTGGAGATTCCGGCGGTGCAGGATGTCGCCTTCCGTCTCCCTCTCGGAGTGCGCGATCTCCTCCCCGCCAAGTCCGGCGTTGTCGCCGGGCGTTTCGACACCGAGCCGCCAGTTCCCGGTCGCGACCCGCTGGAGCGCGAGTTCTTCGCTCAGGTCACCCCCTTCAACCTGCAGGTCAAGATCGGCCATTACAACAGCCTGGCCTGGATCACCGACTACGCCAACGGCCAGCCGGTAGCCGGGGCCCAGGTGGAGATCTATCGCGAACCCTTCCCCGGCCTCAACCCCGAGCCGCTCATCGTCGCCCGCGGTATCAGCGACGCCTCGGGGCTGGTCCTTCTCCCCGGAGTCGAGAAGCTCGATCCCGAGCTGCAGACCTTGAGCACCTACGACAACAGTCGCGACCCTGCCCCCCGATTCTTCGTCCGCTGCCGCAAGGGGGCAGACCTCGCCCTCTTGCCCCTGACCAGCGCCTTCGACACCGACGCCAACGTCGACGGCGAGGATTACTACCAGGAGAATCGGTTGCAGCGGCGCTACAGCCACATGCACGCCTGGGGAACGACGGCCCAGGGGGTCTACCGCGCCGGCGACACCATCCAGTTCAAATTCTACGTGCGCGACCAGGACAACCGCACCTTTGTCCCCCCGCCGCGGGACGGTTATTCCCTTCAGATCCTCGATCCGATGGACAACCTCGCCTTCGAGATCAAGGAACTCTCCCTCTCCGAGTTCGGTGCCGCTGCCGGCGAATTCACCGTCGCTGCCGGCGCTCCCGTCGGCTGGTACCGTTTCGTCCTCAAGGCGAACTTTCGCGAGGGGGAATGGGAACCGATGCGGGTGCTGGTCAGCGACT
>MGTO01000093.1:1072-18345 GCA_001799485.1 Desulfuromonadales bacterium GWC2_61_20
CGGTCAAGGTCAGCAGTCGCGCCCGCCTCCATAGCGGCGGTCCCTACGCCGACGCCGGCACCCGCATCACCGCCCGGCTGCAGCAGACCGCCTTTGTTTCGACTCATCCGTTGGCCCGCACCTTCTGGTTCGACACCCTCCTCCCCGGTTACTGGGAGCAACGCGACATCTACTCGTCCGAAGGTGCAGTCAATGCCCAGGGGGATCAGGAGAGCGAATTCACCCTGAGCAAGGCCGGCATCCTCTATGGCCAGCTGACGGTGGAGAGCGCGGTGCGCGACGACCGCGGCAAGTATGTGGCGAGCGAGGCGACGGCGCGCTATGTCGGCCGCGACCGTTTCGTCGGCCTGCGCCAGAGCGAGTGGGTGCTGCAGAAGGGGAAGACGGCGACCATAGAAACGCTGGTCGTCGATGAATTCGGCACTCCGGCCAAGGGGACCGAGGTCAAGCTGACGGTCGAATACCGCCAGACCCTGGCCTCGCGGGTCAAGGGCTCGGGCAACGCCTACATCACCCGTTTCGAGCATCAGTGGCTCGCGGTTGACGAAACGACCCGCGAACCGGGGAGCGAACCGGCCGCCTTCACCTTCACCCCGGAGAAGCCCGGTTACTACCGCATCACCGCCGTCATCGAGGACCGTGACGGCCGCCCTCAGAGCACCGTCATGTACCGCTGGGCCGCCGGCGCCGGCGAGGTCATCTGGGAGAACGGCGCCGACAACGCCCTCTCCATCATCCCGGAAAAGAGCGAGGCGAAGATCGGCGAGAAGGCCCGCTTCCTGGTGCAGAACCCCTATCCCGGCGCCAAGGCCCTGGTGACGGTGGAGCGCTACGGTGTTCTCAAGAGCTGGGTGACGACCTTCCCCGACAGCACCGCCATGGTCGAAGTCGAGGTCGAGCCCGACTACCTCCCCGGCTTCTACCTCTGTGTGACCCTCTTCTCGCCCCGGGTCGACAAACCGATGGGCGACGGCGAGGTCGATCTCGGCAAACCGGCTTTCCGCATCGGTTGTGTCGCCATGCCGGTGCGCGATCCCTACAAGGAACTGGTCGTCACCGCCAAGCCCGATCGCGAGGTCTACCGGCCGCGCGATCAGGTGACCGTCGATCTCAAGGTCCAGCCGCGCCAGGCCGGGGCCAAGCTGCCGCCGACGGAGCTGGCGGTGGTTGTCCTCGACGAGGCGGTCTTCGACCTCATCCAGGGCGGCAAGAACTACTACGATGTCTATAAAGGGTTTTACACCCTCGACGGCCTCGACCTGCGCACCTACAACCTGCTGATGCAGCTGGTCGGGCGGCAGAAGTTTGAGAAGAAGGGGGCGAGTCCCGGCGGCGACGGTGGCCCCGATCTCGCCATGCGTTCCCTCTTCAAGTTCGTCGCCTACTGGAACCCGACCCTGCGCACCAACGCCAAGGGGGAGGCGCGTATCACCTTCAAACTCCCCGACAACCTCACCGGCTGGCGCGTCCTCGCTCTCGCTGTCACCCCTGGTGACCGCATGGGTTTGGGCGACGTTGGCTTCAAGGTCAACCAGCCGACGGAACTGCGCCCGGCCCTCCCCAACCAGCTCCTCGACGGCGACAGTGTCAAGGCCGGCTTCACGGTGATGAATCGCACCGATCATGAGCGTACCCTGACGGTCAAGCTCGCCGCCCGCGGGCCGCTGGCCGCCCCGGCCGAAGTGACGACGAGCGTCGTCGCCCCGCCCTACAAGCGGGTCAACGTCTGGCTGCCGCTGCGTACCCAGGGGGCAGGGGAGTTGACCCTTACCGCCCGCGCCAGCGACAGCGAGGATGGCGACCTCACCGAGGTGAAGATTCCAGTGCGCCGACGGCTGACCTTGGAGACCGCCGCCACCTACGGTACCACCACCGCCGCAACGGTCGAGGAGCGCATCGCCTTCCCCGCCGGCATTCGCAGCGATGTCGGCGGGGTCAGCGTCGTCGCCGCGCCGACGGTCATCGGCAACGTCGCCGGCGCCTTCGCCTACCTGCGCGACTATCCCTACATCTGCTGGGAGCAGAAGCTGACCAAGGGGGTCATGGCCTCCCACTACCGGCAGCTGCGCGCCTATCTCCCTCCTGATCTGATCTGGCCCGAAGCCGCCGCCCTGCCGCAGCAGACCCTCAAGCTGGCGCGGGATTACCAGGCGCCCAATGGCGGCATGGCCTACTACCGCGCCGGCAACGAGTACGTCAGTCCGTACTTGAGCGCCTACACCGCTCTCGCCTTCAACTGGCTGCGGGCGGCGGGGGAGGAGATCCCGCTGGAGGTCGAAAAGTCCCTGCACGGCTATCTTCTCGAGCTGCTGCGCCGCGACGAGTTCCCCTCCTTCTACAGCAAGGGGATGGGCTCGACGGTGCGCGCCGTCGCCCTCGCCGCCCTCGCCCCCCACAACAAGCTGAGCAAGGCCGACCTTGAACGTTATCGGCCGCATCTGCACGAGATGAGTCTCTTCGGCAAGGCTCATTACCTCCAGGCCCTTCTCGCCGTCAAGGGGACTGAATCCCTGCGCGACGAGGTCGCCAAGCTCATCCTCGCCCACGCCAACGAAACCGGCGGCAAGTTCATCTTCGGCGAAGAGCTCGACGCCATCTACCAGCAGATTCACACCTCGACCCTGCGCGACAACGCCGCCATCCTCTCGGCCCTCCTGCTCTATGCCGAGACCCCGGCCGGAGGAAAATTGATCGCCGATGTCCCCTTCAAGCTGGTGCGCGCCATCACCCAGAGCCGGGGCGGGCGCGACCGCTGGGAAAACACCCAGGAGAACATCTTCTGTCTCAACGCCCTCATCGACTACCGGCGCCTCTACGAACAGGAGAAGCCGGCAATGACGGTGCGGGCCCAGCTCGACGGCGTCCCCTTCGGCAGCGCCAGCTTCAAGGCCTTCACCGATCCGGCGGTGACCCTGGAGCGTCCGACCACTGCCGCCGACCCCGGGCGCACGGCGACGGTGCGGCTGGAGAAGGAGGGGGGCGGTCGTCTCTACTACGCCGCCCGCCTGACCTTTGCCCCCTTGCAGCTGCCGACGACCTCCGCCAATGCCGGCATCGAGGTGCAACGCGAATACAGCGTCGAGCGTAAGGGGAAATGGGAACTCCTCAAGAGCCCGATGACGATCAAGAGCGGCGAGCTGGTGCGGGTCGATCTCTACCTGTCGCTGCCGGCGGCGCGCCACTTCGTCGTCGTCGACGACCCCGTCCCCGGTGGCCTCGAACCGGTCAACCGCGACCTCGCCACCGCCTCCAAGGTCGATGACGACAAGGCAGAGAAGCGCTACGCCGGCAGCTCCTGGTGGTTCCGCTTCAACGACTGGCGTGAGTATGGTTATTCGCGCTGGAGCTTCTACCACCGCGAGCTGCGCCATCATGCCGTGCGCTATTACTCCGAGTACTTGAGCGCCGGCAATTACCACCTCTCCTACGTCGCCCAGGCCATCGCCCCCGGCGAGTTCACCGTCCCGCCTCTGGTCGCCGAAGAGATGTACGATCCCGACGTCTTCGGGCGCTCGCCGGCGGCGGTGCTGAAGGTGGAGGGCGGGGAGTAGGGGCAATCCTCGTGGTTGCCCGCTCTTGAGAGGCATCAGGCTTTCGTAGAAATTCTCTAGGGTGGAATCGGTAAAATGTGTAAAATATGATTATCATTTTTTGCGGAGGTTATATATGCGGGTCTCCATCAGTTCGACCGAGGCGGTCAGGAACTTTTCCGAGTTGTTGAACAACATCAAGTACCGGGGTGATTGTTACACCGTGATTCGCGGAGGCAAGCCGGCGGCTTGTCTGGTGCCGGTTGAGGCGAGTCGTTCCGGCGCGACTCTGGCCGACTTGCGCGAAATCGTGCGGCAACTCCCGCACCTTGACAACGGCGATCAATCATTCGCCGCCGATGTCATGGCGGCGGCAAAGACGCAACCGACCATGCCGGAGGCGCTGCCGTGGGAGTGATTCTCGACTCCAGCGAGATCATCGCTTTGGAGAGAAATCGGGGGATGGTCGAAAGCCTGATCGCCGGCCGCGAATCTGAACCGTTCGGGATCAGCGTGGTCACCGTGGCCGAGCTGCTGCATGGCGTCGAGCGTGCCGATAACGAAACCCGTCGGCTGCGGCGACAGGCATTTGTCGAAAAGGTCGTCGAGATGCTGCCGATTTACCCCTTCGACGTGGCTGCCGCGCGCATCTACGCCCGCATCTGGGCGTCGCTGGTGCAGCGTGGTTTTACCGTTGGGGCCCACGACCTGATTATCGCCGCGACCGCCATTTCCCTGGACTATGCGGTGATTACTTCGAACCGACGCGATTTCGAAAAGATCGAGGGGTTGCGGTTTGAGGTCAGGGCGTAAACAACCCTGCGGATTCAGGTCGGCCAGTGCCGCGAAAATTCCCGCAAAGCCGACCACACAATCAAGATTCCGGAAAATGTATTTGCCCAACATACAATCGTATGGTATACGCATTCAATATGAATGCCTTAGCGGAAATCCTCTCCTCGCGCGTCCGGGCCGAAATCTTTCGCCTCCTCTTCGGTCCCGGCGCCGAAAGACTGCACATGCGCGAGCTGGAGCGCCAGTCCGGGTGTGTCATCGGCACCATCCAGACCGAGCTGAAAAAGCTGCTGCGCCTCGAACTGGTCAGCTGCCGGCGTGATGGCAACCGCCTCTACTACCAGGCCAATCGCGCCCATCCCCTCTATGCAGAGATTCGTGGACTGGTGCTCAAGACGTCCGGATTGATCCCCGCCCTGAGTCAGGCTTTGGCCCCGGTGGCGGGGGTCCGGGTCGCTTTCGTCTTTGGTTCCCTGGCCCGGCAGGAGGAGGGCGCCGCCAGCGATATCGATTTGCTGGTCATCGGCCAGCCCGGACTGCGGCAACTGACAACTCTCCTTTCCGGGGTAGCGCAGCAGGTCGGGCGGGAGATCAATCCGCACACCATGGCGGTTGAGGAGTTTGTTCAGCGTCGGGCACAGGGGGATCACTTCGTGACGCAGTTGCTTGCGTCGCCACGGTTATTCGTCAGGGGGGACGAAGATGAGCTTGCAAAGCTGGGCGGATAACGGCTGGCTGCGGGCGCACCGCACCAGTCGTCAGGAGGTCGGTGAACTGCTGAAGATCGTCGAGCGAGATTTGCAGGATGCCCGTGCCGGAGGGTTGTCCGAGGATTGGCGTTTGGTATCGCCTACAACGCGGCTCTGAAGCTGTGCACCATCCTGCTCTATGCCGAAGGTTTTCGGGCCGAAAAGACGCTGCAACATTATCGGACGATTCAGACGCTGCCGCTGATCCTCGGGCAAGAGCGGCGGGGCGATGCCGATTATCTCGATACCTGTCGGAGCAAGCGGAATATCGCCGAGTACGACCGCACCGGTGCGGTCAGCGCCGGTGAGGCGCAGGAGTTGCTGACCTTTGTTGAAGAGCTGAGGGAAGATGTGCGGCGGTGGCTTGAAGTGCGGCATGGGGAGTTGGTGTAGAGAACATCGACCCCAACCTGCTGAAAGTGGCGGCGCGGCATCCGGAAGTGCTGCAGGAGTTGGCGGCGTAACAAAAAGGAAATGCAAAAATCCCCTTTGACCCGAGCGACATTTGTGTACATAATCGAAGGCACAAATGGAGGTGAGCCCCTATGAAATTCCTCAGCGTCCGAGATCTGCGCAGCAATTCCGCCAAGGTCTGGAAAGACCTGCCGGAAGAGAGGGAAATGGTCATTACCAGCAATGGCCGACCCATCGCCATCCTGGCGGCGATCAGCGAGTCGAATCTCGAAGAATCCCTCAGTGCTTTCCGCCAGGCCCGTGCTGTCGACGCCGTCGCTGGACTGCAACGCCGTTCCGCCGACCTGGGGACGGACACGTTGTCGATGGACGACATTGACGCCGAAATCAAGGCAGTCCGTAAAAAACGCCCATCCACGCAATGAAGATTGTTCTCGATACCAATGTCCTGGTCGCCGGGCTGTTGTCCCCCTTCGGACCGTGCGGGGAAATCGTCCGCATGGTCTCATCCGCCGAATTGACCCTCGCCGTAGATGCCCGCATCCTCATCGAATATCGTGACGTTCTCGCCCGCCCCAAGTTCAAGTTCGACCAGGACAAGGTCGAAGCGCTCCTCGATCATATCGAACATCGCGGCACCACCGTCGCCGCCTCGCCCCTGTCCCAATCCCTCCCCGATCGTGACGACGAACCGTTTCTCGAAGTCGCCATTGCCGCCAGGTCGATCTGCCTCGTTACCGGCAACCAGGTGCATTTTCCGACCGAGCTGTGCCAGGGAGTGATGGTTCTTTCGCCGGCGCAATTTTTACTGTTCTACAAACAGCGGTAGGGGCAATTCATGAATTGCCCCCGTATGAGACAATCGAGCAGTATCAGGCATCCCGACATGGTCAATCCCAGGTGAAAATTCTCCGCAACAAAACCTCCCGCCCCACTCCCCCCGCCGACCTCAACGGTAGCGACCCCGTGCGTGAAGGACTGGTCGTCGCCCACCACGGCGTCGCCGTTGAAGTGTTGTTCGACGATGGCGAGCGGCGGCTGGTGCGGGTCAAGCGCAGCTCGGGGCATGTCGTCGGCGATGCGGTGCTGGTCACCGGCGAAGTGCTGAAACGACTGCCGCGACGGACCGAACTCAACCGCCGCGACGCCCGCGGCGGGATCCATCTGGTGGCGGCCAATCTCGACCTCCTCGGCATCGTCGTCGCGCCGCAATCGCCGTTAGGTTTCGTCGATCGCGCCATCGTCGCGGCGCGGGTGGCCGAGCTGCGCCCCTTCGTCGTCGTCAACAAGTGCGACCTCCCCGAGACGCAAGGGCTCCTCGCCGACTTGGAGACGATCTACGCCGGGACGATTCCCCTCTTTCCCGTCAGTGCTGTCGAACGCCGCGGCCTCGATGCCTTGCTGGCCTTTTTCAGCGGCGGTCATCGCGGGGCCTTTGTCGGCTCTACCGGGGTCGGCAAGAGCTCCCTCCTCAACGCCCTCTGCCCCGACATTGAACTCAAGGTCGGCGCGGTCAGCGACTACAAGAGCATGGGGCGGCACACCACCGTGGTTTCGACCCTGCACACCCTCCCCGGCGGCGGCGAGCTTATCGACACCCCCGGCTTCCGTGATTTCGGCCTGGTCGCCATCGCGGCGGAAGACCTCTCCCTCCACTTCCCCGGACTGGAAGCGCGGGGAGAAACGGTCTGCCGCTTTCGCAACTGCCGCCACCGTACCGAACCGCGCTGCGCCGTGATCGCAGGGGTCGAAGAGGGGCGCATCGCTCAAGAACGCTATGCCACCTATCTCGAATTGCTCGACGAGATCGAAAGCGGCGACGCGGCATGAACTGGCTGCCAGGCGGAGGAGCAAGGCATATCTCACGCGGAGCCGCGGAGAACGCGAAGTAAAATCATTTCCTGATTAGCCCTGATTCTCAGCTTGCATTAAGGTCCCCCTTTGACAAAGGGGGGTAACACCTCTGTCTGAGAATTGGGCCTAATTCGCTCGGTTACCCACCCAGTGAGTCCAACCGATGAAGCCTCGCCTGCGGATTCTCCTAGTTTTTCTCCTGTCGATCGGCGCCCTCCTCGCCTTTACCACCTGGATCTCCCTGCGGCCCCTGCCCCCCTCCCTCGAATCGCCGTTGCAGGCGGTGCGCAAGGCGCAGCTCCTCGATCGCAGCGGCATTCCCCTTTCCATCACCTATGATAACGACTGGAACCTCAGCGACGTCGTCCCCCTGCATGAGATGCCAACCCTGCTGGTCAGCGCCTTCATTGCCGCCGAGGATCGCCGTTTCTACCGCCACGGGGGTGTCGATTGGCTGGCACGGCTGCATGCGTTGGGGCAGAACCTTGTCGCCGGGAGAGCGGTGCGTGGGGCCAGCACCATCAGCGAGCAGGTGGTGCGTCTTCTCCATCCCCGCCCGCGCACGGTGTGGTCGCGCTGGCTCGAAGGCTTCGAGGCGGTGGCGCTGGAGCGACGCTTTGCTAAGGAGCGCATCCTCGAGTTTTATCTCAACCAGGTCCCCTACGCCGCCCGCCGCCGCGGGGTGGTGCAGGCGGCGCGGAGCTATTTCGATCGCGACTTGGGCACCTTGAGTCATGGCGAGATGCTCGCCCTGGCGGTGATGGTGCGGGCGCCGGCGCGCCTTGAGCCGCAAGGTCACAGCGAGGAGTTGCGCCGGCGCATGCTGCGTCTGGCGGAGGGGCTGGTCGAGAGCGGCACCCTGCCGGCCGCCGAGTTGGAGATCCTCGCCGGCCAAAGTTTCGAACTGCACAAGCTGACCCTGCCGGTGCAGGCCGGCCACTTCATCCGCCATGTCAGCGCCCAGCCCCTGGCTCCCGAGTTCTCCCCCGAAGGCCGCCGCGACACCACCCTTGATGCCGGTTTGCAGAGCCGGGTGCAGGCGATCCTCGACAGCCGCCTCCTCGATCTGAAGTCGCGCCAAGTCGGCGACGGTGCGGTGCTGGTGGTCGATTACACGAGTGGCGAGATCCTCGCCTGGGTCAACGGCGGCGGCGACGATCCGGAAATTCGGGAAAGCCGCATCGACGCCATCCTCACCCCGCGCCAGCCCGGCTCGGCCCTCAAGCCCTTCGTCTACGCCCTTGCCCTTGAGCAGGGCTGGACCGCCGCCACCCTCATCGACGACTCCCCCTTGGCCAGCGCCGTCGGCAGCGGTCTCCACGACTACCGCAACTACAGCCGCCAGCACTACGGCCCCCTGCGCCTGCGCGACTGCCTCGGCAACTCTCTCAACATCCCGGCGGTACGGACCGCCGAATTCGTCGGCCCCCAACGTCTCCTCGAGTCCTTGCGCCGCCTCGGCTTCGCCAGTCTGACCCAGCCAGCCGACTGGTACGGTCTCGGTCTCGCCCTCGGCAACGGCGAGGTCACTCTTTTCGAACTGGTGCAGGGCTACGCCGCCCTTGCCAACGGCGGCGTAGTGGTGCCGCTGCGGGCGGTTACCGTCGCGACCGGGCCGCCGCGCGCAGCGGTGCTCAGCGCTGAAAGCGCCTCCCTCATCGCCAACATCCTCTCCGACCCGGCGGCACGCCAACTCGAATTCGGCCGCGGCAGCCTCCTCAGCCTGCCGCTGCAGACGGCGGTCAAGACCGGCACCTCCACCGATTACCGCGATGCCTGGGCGGTCGGCTTCAATCACCGCTTTGCGGTCGGGGTGTGGATGGGAAATCTCGATCAGCAGCCGATGCGCGAGATCACCGGCGCCATCGGCCCGGCCCTGGTCCTGCGCTCGGTCTTCGCCGAACTTGCGCGCCACGACGAGGGGCGGCGCCTCTACCTCAGTCCCCGCCTCACCGCCCGCAGCATCTGCCGCGACAGCGGCGGAGAGGCCGGCCCCGACTGCCCGAGCCTGCCGGAGTGGTTCGCGCCGGGGACTCAATTGCGCCCCTGTAGCGTGCGCCACGGCGAAGCCCGACCGGCGGCAGCGGTAACGGCGCAGGCGGGGGGCCTGCAACTGCTGCAGCCGACCCCCGATCTCATCCTCGCCCGCGACCCGCGCATCCCCGACGCGCTCGAGGCCTTTGCCTTCGAACTCCCGCCGGGGCTGAAGATTGCCCAGACCGAATGGCGGGTGGACGGCCAGCTCGTTGCCACCACCGGCCGTGGCATCGAGCGCTACCTCTGGCCGCTGCAGCGGGGGAAACACACGGCGCAGGCGCGTGTCCGCTTTGTCGATGGACATGTCGATGAGGCCGCGGTGGTTTCATTCCGGGTGAAATAGGCGCAAAGAGAGAGCAGGGTGGTGCGGAAGGAAAAGCGCGATGGGGCTGGCTATGAGCCGGCCCCGTCGCGCTTTAAACAGGAGGAAGCGGGAGGTTTCAGGCCTCGATCCCCAGCGGCTGGTCGCTGTGGGGGCCGGGGGCGAATTCGAGAATCCCCTCGATGCGGACGACGAGGCGGGCGTGAATCTGTTGATGGGTGGCCGTGGCATTGCGTCCGGAGCTGGCTGAGGCTTCGACCGCCGATTCGACAAAACATTCGAGCTGGTAGCCGCGGGCGCTGATCGGGTCGACGACGGCGAGGGCGAGGCGCGGAACCTCGACGACATTTTCCAGGGTCTTCGGGCAGACCCAGGAATCGAAGACGATATGGCGGGGGTCGGAAACCTTGAGGTGCTCGGCGGCCGCAAGATGAGGGCGGGCGCGCTGATCGGCGGAGGCGACAAAAGCGAAGGAACTCCCTTCGATGAACTGTTTCAGCTTTTTCGAAATCATGGCGGGGATTCTCCCTGGCTGCCGAGGTTTTCGAGATAGCGTTCAGCCTGCATGGCGGCCATGCATCCCGAGGCGGCGGCGGTAACCGCCTGACGGAAATGACGATCCTGCACATCGCCGGCGGCAAAAACCCCGGGAATGCTGGTGGCGGTGAAGTCACGGGTGAGAATATAGCCGTCGGCATCGACTTCGAGCTGGTCGCGAAAGAGGGCGGTATTGGGGGTGTGGCCGATGGCGATGAAGATGCCGTCACAGGCCAGTTCCTCCGGCGGCCCGCCACCGTCCTGCAGGGTGACGCCGGTGACACCGCTGCTGCGGTCGCCGCGTAAGGCGACGACCCGGGTATTGAGGCGCAACGTGACGCCGGGGAGGGCCAAGGCTCTGTCGCGCAGCATCGGGGTGGCGCGCAGGGTGTCGCGGCGGTGAATAACGGTGACCTTGCGGGCGAAGCGGGCGAGGTGGGCGGCTTCGTCGAAGGCGGTGTCGCCGCCGCCGACGACAACGACTTCTTTCCCCTTGTAGAAGAAAGCGTCGCAGGTGGCGCAGACCGAGAGGCCGCGCCCCATCAGTTCCCATTCGTTGGCGAGGCCGAGGAGGCGCGGGATAGCGCCGGTGCAGATGATAACGCTGTCACCGCGGTAGCAGACGTCGTCGAGCCAGGCACGGAAGGGACGGGTGGCGAGGTCGACACGGGTGATGATCCCTTCGACAAATTCGGCCCCGAAGCGACGGGCCTGGGCTGCCATCTGTTCCATCAGAACTGGCCCCTCGATCCCCTCGGCAAAGCCGGGGAAATTATCGATGGTGGTCGTCCCGGTGAGTTGCCCCCCCGGTTGCGCTCCCTGGATGACCAGGGCTGTGCTGTTGTTGCGGGCGGCGTAGATGGCGGCGGTAAGGCCGGCCGGACCGGAACCGAGGATGAGCTGGCGATAGACGGGGGCTTCAGGGGCGGGCATGGTCCGACTCCTCGAACTGGCGTTCGGCGTGATAGGAAGAGCGCACCAGCGGCCCGGCCTCGACGTGGGTGAAGCCGAGGGCGAGGGCGGCGCGGCGCAGTTCGGCAAACTCGTCCGGCGGCAGATAGCGCACCACCGGATGGTGCTGGCGGCTCGGGGCGAGATACTGGCCGAGGGTGAGCATGGCGCAGCCGGCGTGGCGCAGGTCGGCAAAGACCGCCAGGAGCTCGTCGTGACTTTCGCCGAGGCCGAGCATCAGCCCCGACTTGGTCGGCAGCTGCGGCGCGGTGCGTTGGGCCTCGGCGAGGAGGTGAAGGGAGCGGCGGTAATCGCCGCCCTGGCGGGCCTGGGGATAAAGGCGCGGCACCGTTTCGAGATTGTGGCCGAGGATATCGGGTGGGGCGGCGACAATCGTCGCCAGGGCGTCGTGGTTGCCGGCGAGATCGGGGATGAGGAGCTCGACCCGACAGTCGGGAGCGAGGTGGCGCAGGGCCGCGGTCATTTCGGCGAAGACCGCGGCGCCGCCGTCGGCGAGATCGTCGCGGGTGACCGAGGTGATGACGGCGTGCTTCAGTCCGAGCTCGGCGACGGCGCGGGCGACCCGTTCGGCTTCCTGCGGGTCGGGGGGGAGGGGACTCCCGGTGGCGACGTTGCAGAAGGCGCAGTCGCGGGTGCAGCGATCGCCGAGGATCATGAAGGTGGCGACGCCGCGGCTCCAGCATTCCCCCTGGTTGGGACAGGCGGCGCTGCGGCAGACCGAATGCAGGCCGCCGCTGCGGTGGTAGCGGTCGATGCGGGCAAAGTTGGGACCGGCCTGAAAGCGCACTTTCAGCCAGTCGGGCTTGCGTTCAACAGTCGGTTTCATAGCTTCCCAGGTAGCGACGTCCAAAGATTTCGGCAAAAAGGGGGATGAGGCGTTCCTCGACTTCGGCCCGGGGGACGGCGCGGCCGAGGTGATCTTCGAGGGAGGTCGGGCGCACGCCTTGCAATCCGCAGGGGACGATGACGGCGAAGCCGGCGAGGTCGGCCTGCGCCAGATTGAGGGCGAAACCATGCCACGTCACCCAGCGGCGGACGGCGACGCCGATGGCGGCGATCTTCTCCCTGCCGACCCAGACCCCGGTGCGGCCGGGGCTGCGCTCGCCGCGCAGACCGTAGTCGGCAAGGAGGCGGATGAGCAATTCCTCAAGCAGGCGCAGGTAGCGGTGGAGGTCGCGTCCCAAAGCATCGAGATCGACGATGGGGTAGCCGACCAGCTGTCCCGGCCCGTGATAGGTGACGGCGCCGCCGCGGTTGCTGTCATGCACGGTGATGCCGCGGCGCGCCAGTTCCGGCGGCGCCACGAGCAGCTCCTCGGCTTGGGCGCGACGGCCGCAGGTCACGGTCGGCGGGTGCTCCAGCAGCAGGAGAATGTCACCGGGAGTCCGTGGGCGTGCCGCCAGCAATTTCTCCTGCAAGGCGATGCCCTGGTCGTAGGGGAGACGGCCGGGGCGCAGGGTGTAAAAAGCTGGGCGCTGCGCGGATTCAGATCGGTTCAAAGTTGCTCTTGTCGGCGCCGCACAGGGGGCAGGCCCAATCATCGGGAAGCGCGGAAAAAGGGGTGCCCGGCGCGATGCCGTTGGCCGGGTCACCCTCGGCGGGATCGTAAACGTAGTCGCAGATGACACAACGGTATTTACCCATTACTTCCTCCTTGCGATGATGACGGGTCGATGCTTCGTGCGGTTGGCTCGCTAAGTCTAGATGCTTTCGGCGCGCTGGCAAGCGCGATCAGATCATTCCAACGAGTGTCTTGACCGTCTTTTCAATCCCATCCGCCGCTTCGCTGATGCGGCCGGCGAGCATGTAGGCGGGGGAGGTGATCAGCTTGTTTTCGTTGTCGATGATGCACTCGCGCACCGGGCAGTCGTGATGCTTCGCCCCCATGGTCTTCAACGCTCCGGCGGTGTCGGCGTCGGTGCCGATGGTCAGGGCCGGGGAGCGCTTGTCGCCGCCGAAGACCTGAGCGAGGACGGCGGGGGCGATGCAGACGGCAGCCAGCGGTTTTTTCTCCGCATGCATCTCGCGCAGGAGGCGGGCGACCTCGGGGTGGACGGCGCACTCGGCTCCCTTGACGGCGAAGTCGCAGAGGTTCTTGGCGGCGCCGAAACCGCCGGGGAGGATGAGGGCGTCGAGTTCAGTCGCCTTGACCTCCTTGATATTCTTGATCTTGCCGCGGGCGATGCGCGCCGATTCGACCAGGACGTTGCGCGTCTCTTGGGGCGCAACCTCGCCGCTGAGGTGGTTGACGACATGCATCTGCGCCATGTCGGGAGCCATGCACACCGCCTCGGCCCCGGCCCGGTCGATGGCCAGCAGGGTGATGACCGCTTCGTGAATCTCGGCGCCGTCGTAGACGCCGCAGCCCGAAAGAATGACCCCGATCTTCTTCGCCATGAGCAACCTCCCTTTAAGAAAAGTGCTGCCGATAAGTGCGCCGGTGCAAAAGGGGAGAACCGGCTATTCCCGCGAATAGACGACGGCGACGGCCCGGGGGCGGACTTCGCCCTTGACGACAAAGCCGTGCGGTTCGGTGGAGTCGTAATAGACCGAGTCGCCGGGGGCCATGGCCATGATCTGCTCGGCGTAGTGCAGTTCGAGTTCTCCTTCGAGGAGGAAGAGAAACTCCTCCCCCTCATGGCTGACGAGGAGTTCGTCGCGCCACTCGGTTTCATCGAAATCGACGAGAAACGGTTCGAGGTTGCGGTTCTTCTTGCCGTAGGCGAGGGAGTGGTAGGTATAGGGGGGGGCGTTGTCACCGCCGCCAGGGCGCCGTTGCAGGCGGCGGCTCTCGCCGGCCTTGACCAGGATGCATTTGGAGGTCCCCTCCTCCTGGAAGAAGGAGTGGAGGCCGACTTTGAAGGTCTTGGCGATGCGCAGCAGGGTGGCGAGGGGGGGGATGACCTGCTCATTTTCGATCTGCGAGAGGAGGGGTTTGGAGAGGCCGGTCCCTTCGGCGAGATCCTGCAGGGTCATGCGCCGCTCCTGCCGCAGCCGGCGAATCTTCATGCCGATTTGCAACTCCTTGACCTCTTCGCGCCGCTTGTCCGCCATCGGTTACCTCACTGTTTTTTCTTGAATTTTTAACCTTTGCGCAAGAACCAAGTCAAGGATTTAGTGGATGGTGGGGATCGTTCCTTTCACGGTCGGTTGTTCTGTCTTGCTCCCGCACGAACCGCTGCAGCCGCAGCTTTCCCCCCGCGCCTTGCCGAACGATTCGCGCCCTTCCCTGAAGGCGAACCAGGCGATGAGGAGGGCGCCGATGGCGTCGAGGCTGCCGATGCCGGTGAGGGCGTAGCCGGCACTGGAGACGAGGAGGACCACCGAGAGGTAGAGGCAGGCCCGCGAGCAGGCGGCGTCGGCGAGGATTGCCGGCGAGTTGAGGGCGGTGCCGACCTTCACCTTGTAGTGGATCAGCAGCCACATGAAGGTCATGGAGGCGAGGGAAACGACGATCCCCCAGAAGGTCGTCTCGGGGCGGTGCTGCTGCCAGAGGTTGAGGGCGGCGGTCGCCACCAGGGCGGCGGTGAGGAGGTAGAAGGCGCCGCCGGTGATGCGCAGGGCGCGGCGCTCGAAGTCGTCGTGGCTCTCGCCGGCGTTGGCGGCGATGCGGCGCAGCATGTGCCAGATGCCGACCGCCGAGATCACTTCGATGAAGGAGTCGACGCCGAAGCCGAAGAGGGCCAGGGTCTCGTCCGCCGCCCCGAGCCAGACGGAGACCAGCCCCTCGACGAGGTTGTAGCCGATGGTGAAGAGCGCCAGCAGCCGGGCGCGGGCGTAAAGTTGTTCGCGGGTTGGTTTAGTCATTTTGTTCAATCTTTCTCCAGATCTCCCTGGGGGGATTTAGCCGGGGCTTTACCTTTCTTTTTCGGCTTCACCACGAGAATTACCCTCCCCCCTGCCGCCACAACAACACCGCCCCCGTCACCACCACATGAGCAGCGCCAGCGGCACCAGCCCCGACCAATTCACATCCGTTGTGCCGTCTCGGCCACCTGTGCTGCCAATGCAGTCAAGGGAATCGCCTCGATGCCGGTTGCCAGGCGGTAACGTTCCGTCCCCGGATAGACGACAAACTTCTTTGTCGGGGAGAGGTCGGCGCAGGCCGCATGGAACCCGCGCTCGGGGCGGGGGGTGAGACTGCGCTTGATTTCGATGGCCCACAGCGACCCATCCGGCCAGTGCAATAGCAGGTCGATTTCGGCTCCGCCACTGGTGCGGTAGAAATAACCCTGCACCTGTCCCATGCCGACACACAGCAAGTTTTCTATCGCGAAACACTCCCAGCTCTGTCCGACCACTGGGTGGGCGAGCAGACTCTCTTTGTCCTGAATCGCCAGCAACGCATGCACCAGCCCGCTGTCCCGCACGTAGACCTTGGGCGACTTGACGAGGCGCTTACCGATATTGGTGTGCCAGGGGGGAAGCCGGCGTACCAGCAACAGATCGACCAGCAGGTCAAGGTAGCCGGCGACGGTTTTGACATCGACCCCGAGTCCGCGGGCAAATTGGGCGGTGTTGAGCAGCCCCCCCTGGTGGTGGGCTAGCATGACCCAGAAGCGGCGCAAGGTTTCGGCGGCAATCCGCGGTCCGAACTGCGGGATGTCCCGTTCCAGGTAAGTGCGAATAAAATCCTGCCGCCAGCGCAGACTCCTGCGCGGATCGGCCGCGAGCAAGCTTTCAGGAAAGCCTCCGGCGACCCACAAATGGTCCGCCGGAATGTCGCCGGTCTCCAGCAGATGGAAGGGGGAGAGTTCGAGATAGGCGATACGACCGGCCAGGGTTTCGCCGGACTGTTTGAGCAGGTCGAGAGAGGCTGATCCGAGGAGCAGGTAGCGCCCGTTGCGCCGACCGTTGCGTCGCCCCTGATCGATGAGGCCGCGCAGTACCGGAAAGAGTCCGGGGGCGCGGTGGACTTCGTCGAGGATGACCAACCGGTCGAGATGGTCGGCCAGATAGAGTTCCGGCTGCGCCAGTTTGGCGCGGTCTTGGTCGGATTCGAGGTCGAGATAGAGGGCATCGCCGGTCTTGCCGACCTCTAGGGCCAGGGTCGTCTTGCCGACCTGGCGCGGGCCGAGCAGGGCCACCGCCGGTGAATCGGCCAATGCCTCGGATAATTTAGAAGAGATCTGTCGGATTATCATGTGTGCAATTGTGGACATAAGCTCCATGATTTGCAAGGATAAATCGTCCAGCTACTACTCTACCCCCCCAGCATCCACAACAGCACCGCCCCCGTCACCACCACATTGAGCAGCGCCAGCGGCACCAGCCCCTGCCAGCCGAAATGCATGAGCTGATCGTAGCGTAATCTGGGCAAGGTGCCGCGCACCCAGATGAAGACGAAACAGACGCCGAGAACCTTGAGCCAGAACCAGACGATGCCGGGGAGAAGCGGGCCGTGCCAGCCGCCGAGGAAAAAGACGGTGGTCATGGCGCCGAGGATGATGAGGTTGATGTACTCGCCGACGAAGAAGAGGCCGAAACGCATCCCCGAGTATTCGGTGTGAAAGCCGGCGACGAGCTCGTTCTCCGCCTCGGGGAGGTCAAAGGGGGTGCGCTTGCTCTCGGCGGCGACGCTGACCAGGAAGATGAGAAAGGCCGCCGGCTGGGTGACGGCAAAGGGGAGGGAGCTTTGCGCGTTGACGATGTCGGTGAGGGAGAAGGAGCGGGCCGCCAGGATCACCGGTACCACCGCCAGCCCCATGGAGAGCTCGTAGGAGATGAGCTGGGCCAGGCCGCGAATGCCGCCGAGGAGGGCGTACTTGGAGTTGCTGGCCCAGCCGCCCAAGGCCACGCCGTAGACCGCCAGGGAGGAGAGACCGAGGAAGTAGAGGACGCCGACATTGAGGTCGCAGATCGCCATGGAGATGTCGCGGCCGAAGAGGTGCAGGGGCGGACCGAAGGGGACGATGGCGAAGGCGAGGATCGCCGTCACCGCCGCCATGCCGGGGGCGAGCATGAAGAGCCACTGGTCGGCGCGGTCGGGAACGACATCCTCCTTACTCAGCATCTTGATGACGTCGGCCAGCGGCTGCAAGAGGCCGAAGGGGCCGACGCGGT